>JAIYAL010000047.1 GCA_027489095.1 Erythrobacteraceae bacterium | reverse complement strand
GAGCAGGACCCCTACAACAACGTCATCCGCACCACGGTCGAGGCGATGGCGGCGGTGCTGGGCGGCACCCAGTCGCTGCACACCAACGCGCTCGACGAAGCGATTGCGCTCCCGACCGATTTCTCCGCCCGCATCGCGCGCAACACGCAGCTGGTGCTGCAAGAGGAAAGCGGGATCACCGCGGTCGTCGATCCGCTCGGCGGCTCGCACTATATCGAGGCGCTGACCGCTCGCCTCGTGGCCGAGGCCGAGGCGATGATGGCCGAGGTTGACGCTGCGGGCGGCATGACCGCCTATGTCGCCACCGGCGCGCCCAAGGCCGCGATTGAGCGCGCGGCTGCGGAAAAGCAGACCAAGGTCGATAAGGCCGAGACGGTGATCGTCGGCGTCAACAAGTACAGGAAGGAAACCGAAGACGCGCTGGAGACGCTTGAGGTCGACAACCAGATGGTCCGCACCGGCCAGATCGCCCGCCTCGCCAAGGTGCGCGAGGCCCGCGATGAGGCCGCGTGCCGCGCGGCGCTGGCGGCGCTTACCGCAGGCTGCGCGTCGGGCGCAAACGTGCTGGCGCTGGCAGTGGCCGCCGCGCGCCACGATGCGACGCTGGGCGAGATTTCCTCGGCGATGGAGGAAGTCTTCGGCCGCCACGATGCCACGCCTGCACCAGTCAGCGGCGTCTATGCCAGCGCCTATGAATTCGACCGCCGCTGGGCGCAGGTCACCGATGGCGTCGAAGCCGTGGGCCGCCGCCTCGGCCGCGCGCCCAAGATCATGATCGCCAAGATGGGCCAGGATGGCCACGATCGCGGCGCGAATGTGATCGCTTCGGCCTTTGCCGACATGGGCTTCGATGTCGTCTCCGGCCCGCTGTTCCAGACGCCCGAGGAGAGCGCGGCCATGGCGCTGGCAAAGGACGTCGATGTGGTCGGCGCGTCGAGCCTCGCCGCTGGCCACAAGACCCTGATCCCCGAACTGATCCGCCTCCTGCGCGAAGCCGGGCGCGGCGATATCAAGGTGACAGCCGGCGGCGTGATCCCCCCGCAGGATTATGACTACCTGCGCGAGGCGGGGGTGCAGGGGATCTACGGGCCGGGTTCGAACGTGGTGGAGTGCGCGGCGGACATCCTCGTGCTGCTCGGCCACAACATGCCGCCGCCCGGAGACTGGGGGGGTGAAGGGCTGGACGAGGCGGCGGAGTAGATATGCCGACGGTGATGCGGATCGGCGCGTTTCGGTTCTACTTCTAAAGCCACGAACCGGGCGAGCCTCCGCACATTCACATCGACCAGGGCGAGGCGACGATCAAGGTCTGGCTCGGCAGCCTCGAAGTAGCGCGGAGCCGGGGCTTTCGCGCGCACGAGATCAATGGCATTGTAGAGATGGTCGCCGAACACCAAATGACGCTGACGGAGGCATGGCATGAATATTTCGGCTAAGGTGACCGACGAGCGCGTGCTCGACGTGCGCTTTGATGACGCCAGCCTGATTGTCGACCTCATGGACGGGCGGACAATTGCCGTGCCCCTTGCATGGTATCCGCGCCTACTGCACGCTACGCCTGAGCAGCGCGCGCGTTGGGAGAAGGCTGGGGCGGGTTATGGCATCCACTGGCCGGAGATTGACGAAGACCTGAGCACCGAAGGCCTTCTCCGGGGAGCACCCGCGCCGAAAGCGGCTTAAGGCCAAGATAGCGTGAGCTTCGGAGATCGACCCCCGCTAACGGGCTGGCAAAAGGTCGGATGCGCGCTCTACGCGATATTCGGTGGCTTCATTGCAATCACAGCAATGGGCAGCGCGGCGCTCGGCGATTGTGTGCCCGGAGAGAATTGCATCAGCGAAACGGGCCGCGCGATTTTGTTCTATGGTGTGCCGCTGGCCGTAATTATGGGCGGGGCTCTCCTGACCCGCCATTTCATGCGAGACAAACATTGACCCACCCCCGCACCACCCGGACCCGCGCCGCGCTTGCCACGTTCGCGCTGGCGTTTGCGGTGCCTGCGACCGCCCAGACTTCCGAGGGCGGCACGCCTACCGTGATGGTGCGCACGGTCAGCGATCTGGATGATATGGCGATGATCCGCCCGGCGCGCCCGCTGGCGATGGAGACCTGGCTCAAGGCCGAGGACTTCCCGCCGGAAACCTTCGAGGCCGGGAAGATGCGCGGGCTCAACCTCAAGCTGCTGGTCGATGCGACAGGGGCGACGACCGGTTGCTCGAACTATGGCCCGGCGACCGACCTTTCGGCGCGTGCCTGTGCCCGGATTGTCGAGCGCGCGCGCTTCGTTCACGCCATCAATGCCGCAGGCACCCCGCAGCCGAGCGAGCGGGTGATGAGCGTGACCTTCCTCATCGTCTTGCCCGCGACAGATACCCGCCTCTCGCCCGCGCCGCCGCCGATGGGCTATCGGAACACCAAACCGATCCTGCGCGATGCGGCGGTGCTGCAACTGGCGGCTGCCCCGCAAAAGTTCATCGAGCCCGCGCCAAGCCTGTGGGTCGATGTGAGCGCCAAAGGCCGCGTCACCCGCTGCCGCATCCGGATCTCGACCGGCACCGACGCAGGCGACGCCGAAATCTGCCGCCGCATGACCAAGGCGAAGTTCGAACCGGCGCGCGATCCGCAGGGCAAGAATGTGCCTGCGGTGAGCCATTACGTCGCGCTGAAGGTGGTGCCGTGATGGCACGAGGGGCGGGGGCGGTGCGGTGCTAGGCTGGCTCTGTGCTCTCGCGCTTGCTGCTGCCCCCGCGCCAGATCCGAAGCCGCTCATCATCGGCGAGGCAGTGACGCTCGAAGTGCTCGGCGCAGAGCGTCAGGTCAGCATCGTCCTCCCCCCCGACTACGCCAAGGAACCGGACAAGCGCTGGCCCGTGATCTATCAGCTTGACGGGGCGTTGAAGCAGGACCTGATGATGGGCGCCGGGCTGATGCGCTGGGGGGCGCTGTGGGCTCGCAGCCAGGATGCGATTGTGGTCGGGATCGAGACCCGGGATCGCCAGCGCGAACTCCTGCCCACAACGCGCGATCCTGTCGAGGCCAAGCGCTTTCCCTCCGCGGGGATGAGCGCGGTGTTTCGCACTTGGATCGCCAAGGTGGTCAAGCCGATGGTTGAGGCGCGCTATCGCCATGATGGCACCGCCTTCCTTGTGGGCGAGAGCGCGGCGGGGCATTTCGTGGTCGAAACCTGGGAGCAAACCCCCGCGCTGTTCACCGGCTACGCCGCGATTTCCCCCAGCCTGCAATGGGATTTCGAGGCGCTGAGCCGCCGCGCGCTTGGCACCGCCAACCGCCCGCCGCTCTACCTCAGCCTCGCTGACGAGGGCGGGGCGACCGAGACGGGCATGGAGCGCCTTCTCGCCAGCCTGCCGCCGAGCCAGTCCTATTGCTTCTCAGACCGCCGCAAGGATCTGCATCATTCGACTGCGCTCCACGGGTTGCTGCCCGAAGCGCTGCAATATCTGATGCCGACCAAGGCCGATTGGCTGGAGGAATATGGCATGGTGCTGAGGTGCGAGAAGCGGGGAGGAGCAGAGTGATCACGTCTCATTCGTCATCCCAGCGAAAGCTGGGCACTCAAGCGGCTATGGACTGCGCTCGCCGCCCTAGGCCCCAGCTTTCGCTGGGGTGACGGGAGTTTTGATATGACCCTAGGCTTCTCGGTCGACACGCTGCTCCCCAAGGCGCGCGGGGGTGGGCAACTGCGCATGGGGCTGGTCAAGCTTGAGGAACACGAATGGCGCGACCCCGCGCCTGACCTTGCTGCTCGCAAGGCAGGTTTTGCCGAATGGCCGCAAGGTGTGCAGCTCACCCCCGAGGTGGACGCGCCGGGGCGCGAGCTGGCGGCGATGCTGGGCTTGGAGGGCGCGCTGCCCGAAGCCGCGCTGGCGTGCCACGAAGACCTGTGCCTCCTCACGCAGCGCCCCGGCGAAGAAGTCTACCGGCTGATCGGCGCGGCGGTCGCATGGCCTTCCGACTGGCATCCTGCCGAGAAGATCGGCTTGCCCTTACGCGCGCTCCATGCGCCGATTGCGGGCTATGAAGAACAACTCGCCACCGGGGTTGACCGCTTTATGGAGACCCTGCGCCCCGGCCCGATCTACGCGCGTGCCAACTGGTTCATCGCCGCGACGGGCGAACGCCGCTGGCTCCCCGACCGCCCGCCAGCCGAGGCCTTCGCCCATGTCACGCCGCAGAACGCAGGGAGCACGCTATTCGTGCGCTCGGAACGCCAGACCCTGCGGCGGCTCCCCGAGACAGGCGCGATCCTGTTCGGCATCGGGATCTATGTCGAGCCGCTCGGAAAGCTCTCCCCCGCCAATATCGCCATGCTGGGCAAGGCGGTGCAACACCTGCTCAACGGCGAGGGTGACCGGCGGGGCGCGCCTGCCTATGCGGGGAGCCTGATTGCCTATGCGCAAGGCCGCGCCTGACGCAGCCCCAAATCCGCTAGCTTGCAGCTTGCGCAAACCCTCGGCATAGCCGCTGGCGAATGACGCCCCTTGGAGAGAGGCCCTAACCCTTGTTCTCGAAAATCCTGATTGCCAATCGCGGCGAGATCGCCTGCCGGGTTATCACCACGGCCCGCAAGATGGGGATCAAGACCGTTGCGGTCTATTCCGATGCTGATGCCCGCGCGCCCTTCGTGGCGATGGCCGACGAGGCGGTGCATATCGGCGCGTCGCCTGCGGCGGAAAGCTATCTGATCGCCGACAAGATCATTGCGGCGTGCAAGCAGACCGGGGCGGAAGCTGTGCACCCCGGATACGGCTTCCTCTCGGAACGCACCTCGTTCGCGGAAGCGCTCGCCAAGGAAGGCATCGCCTTCATCGGCCCGCCGGTGAACGCGATTGCGGCGATGGGCGACAAGATCGAATCGAAGAAGCTCGCCAAGGCGGCGGGCGTCAATGTCGTCCCCGGCTTCGTCGGCGAGATCGAGGATACCGAACACGCGGTGCGCATCTCGAACGAGATCGGCTATCCGGTGATGATGAAAGCCTCGGCAGGCGGCGGGGGCAAGGGGATGCGCCTTGCCTATAACGAAGCCGACGTGCGCGAGGGCTTTGAAAGCGTGAAGCGCGAAGGGCTCAATTCCTTCGGCGATGACCGCGTCTTCATCGAGAAGTTCATCTTGAACCCGCGCCACATCGAGATCCAGATCCTTGGCGATCAGCACGGCAACATCCTCTATCTGAACGAGCGCGAATGTTCGATCCAGCGCCGCCACCAAAAGGTGGTCGAAGAAGCGCCGTCGCCTTTCGTGACGCCCAAGATGAGGAAGGCCATGGGCGAGCAATGCGTCGCCCTCTCGCGCGCGGTGGGATATTACAGCGCAGGCACGGTCGAACTGATCGTCAGCGGCGCGGACCCGACGGGGGAGAGCTTCTACTTCCTCGAAATGAACACAAGGCTTCAGGTCGAACACCCCGTCACCGAAGCGATCACCGGCATCGACCTTGTCGAGCAGATGATCCGCGTCGCGGCGGGCGAGAAGCTCAGCCTGACGCAGGATGACATCGGGATCGATGGCTGGGCGATCGAAAACCGCGTCTATGCCGAAGACCCCTATCGCGGCTTCCTGCCCAGCACGGGCCGACTGGTGCACTATTCCCCGCCGGTCGCTGGCTGGCAGGAGGACGCCGAGGTTGCGGGCAAGCCGCGGCGCGGGGTGGCGCGCGGGGCAGGCTCGGTGCGGGTCGATGACGGGGTTTATGAAGGCGGCGAGGTCTCGCGCTTCTACGACCCGATGATTGCCAAGCTCATCACCTGGGCCCCCACCCGCGACGAGGCGGCGGATTTGCAGATCGAGGCGCTCGACAAGTTCCGCATCAAGGGCCTCGGCCACAATGTCGATTTCGTCTCGGCGATCATGCAGCACCCGCGCTTCCGTTCGGGCGAACTCACCACCGGCTTCATCGCCGAGGAATATCCCGAGGGCTTCACCGGCGCGGCGACCTCGGAGGAGGTCAAGCGCCTGCTCGCCGCCGTGTGCGCTGGCAATGAGTTCACCCTGCAAAGCCGCGCGCGGCGCATTTCCGGCCAGCTTGATGGCGATGACGGTGCGCCCGGCGTCAAGCGCGTGACGAGCGAATGGCTGGTCAAGCTGGGCGATGAACGTTTCAAGGTAAGGCTCGGGGAGGGCCACGCCCTTGTCGATGATGTGCGGGTTGAGGGCACCTGCAACTGGCTGCCCGGCATGGTGCAGGCCGAGGCCACGGGGCGCGTCGCTGACGGGCCGGAGCATCGCCTCGGGCTGATCGTCGAGCGGCAGGGCAACCACTGGAAGGTCACCACCCACGGCGCTGCGCATACCGCGCTGGTGGTGCCGCTGCGGCTTGCACGGCACGAGGAGCTGATGCTCGAAAAGGTGCCGCCCGATCTCTCGCGCTTGCTGATCTGCCCGATGCCCGGGATGCTGGTGAAGCTCCACGTGGCGACAGGCGAGACGGTGCAGCCCGGCCAGCCGCTGGCGACCGTGGAAGCGATGAAAATGGAGAACATCCTGCGCGCCGAAAAGGAAGGCGTGATCGCCAAGATCAACGCCGCCGAGGGCGAGAGCCTTGCGGTCGATGCGATCATTCTGGAGCTGGAGTGAAGGTGATCTGACCGCTTGACTTGGCGTGCGTGTCATCGGTGATTTACGTCAATCCGACGCAAAGCTGCGCTGGTCAGCAACATTATTCCATGACTTGTTGTAGTTTTGCGTCAGTTTGATGATTTCCTACGGAAAACTCGGATCCGGCTCTGTCCTACACATGCCTGCATGAGAAACACTGCTCGTGCCGACTCGCGGTATCCTCCGCGGTTCGTGGATTGAATCTCGTGGGAGGATTTGATCATGGCGCATACGGGCACAGGCTTCTTCGACCGGAAGGGCCATTTCTTCAAGACCGCGCGCGAGGCGACGGTGAGCGATCTGGCAGGCTTGCTGGGGCAGATCGGCGAGGGCGAAAGCCTTGCGCCGGGGATTGCCTACACGCTGCTCGAACGCCGCACCGAAATCGAACGCCTGTTCGCCGAGCATGATACGATGCTCGAGGAAGAGGCGGCGATGAAGGCGGCGCGCGGGGCGGAAACGCGCGACAACATCGCCAAGCTGCCAAGCCGCCCGGCACATTGAGCGCGGCCTAATCCAGCGCCAGATGCAGGCACTGGTTGAAGTCTGTAAGCACGTAATCGGCAAAGGCTGCGCCGTTCACGAAACCGCGCTTGCGGTAGAGCGACAGCGCGGGTTCGAAGGCGGGGCCACTGCCGGTTTCGAGGCTTATCACCACCATCCCGAGGTTACGGGCGTGGGCAATGATGGTCTCCAGCAAACCCGCCGCGATTCCCTGCCGAAGGAACGCCGAATCGGTGCGCATCGATTTGATTTCACATGATTTATCGTCAATTTTCTTGAGCGCCGCGATGCCCGCGACCCGCTCCCCGACGTGGGCGGCCCACACGTGCACATCGGGGTGCAGCAATCCCGACAGATCCAGCGCGAAACTGAGGCCGGCTGGGGAGCCGTCAGCCATGGCACGCTGGTGGAAGGCGATGAGGTCCTGCACGCGGGGATCGGCAAGGTCGGCGAGGCTGATAGAATAGCAAGATGCTGCGGGCTTCAGCATAAGCCGCATCAAGCTCGGCGGGAGTTGACGAAAGAACGCTGTACATTTTTCAGGCGGACCGCAGCCAGTTTGACGCTCGCTCGTCGCCACAGGCTCGGTAGATTTCCTGACAACAAGGTGTCTCGCACGGCCAGGTCAATCTGCCGCCCGAGTTTTCTTCCTGCGCGAACCATCTTCTCTCGGACGGCGGGGAAGTCCTTGGTGTGCGAGACCCAGTCGGGATATCTTGTGAGCGTCCTGATGCCGTTATCTATCCCCCACACGAAATATCGCACTTCGAGTCTGAGATCCTTCAATTCTCTTGCGGGCCGGCGCGCAAGTTCCTGTTTTTCCTTCCACCTTTCCGGACGCGCCCTCGCCAGAAGGTCGGTAAGTGCCACTGTTTCGTGCACCGCCTTGCCCAAAGCCTTGAGATTTTCGGCCGATGCAACCCGGTGGGCGTTCTCGCGTGCGACTGACCGATTTGCCCGGCTGGTCGCTATGACAGTGTAGAGCGAGGCACCGGCTGCGATAAGGGCAGCGATTAGCGTGGCGGTTTCCGGCTTGATCTCCAAAGGCCTAGTCCTCCACCATCGCGACCGCCCTGATCCACCCGGCGCTGGCGCGTTCGATCTTCACCGGAAAGCAGCTCACCATGAAGCCGTGTGGCGGCAGTGCGGCAAGATTGGCCAGCTTTTCAATCTGATAATAGGGCCGAATGCGCCCCGCCTTGTGCCCCTCCCAGATGATCGCAGGGTCGCGGGTTTCGGCCCAGCGCTTGGCGGTGTGGCTGAAGGGCGCGTCCCAGCTCCATGCGTCGGTGCCGACCACCTCGACGCCGCGCGCGGTCAACCACAAGGTCGCCTCCGCGCCGAGGCCGACGCCCTGGTCGGTGAAATTGTCGGTGCCGTAGATCGCGCCCGATTGCACCAGAACGATATCAAGGGGTTGCAGATCGTAGTTGATACGCGCCAGTTCCGCCTCGACTTCGGCGGCGCTGACCACGTGGCCGTGGGGGAGGCGCGAAAAATCGAGCTTCACACCGGGGCGGAAAAAGCGGTCGAGCGGGGCCTCGTCGATGCTCGGGGCAGGGGTCGCGCCGGAATCCGTGGTCGAATGGAAGTGCCACGGCGCATCCATGTGGGTGCCGTTATGCGTTGATAGTTCGACGAATTCCACCGCCCAGCCTTCGCCATCGGGGAGATCCTCGCGGGTGAGGCCGGGGAAGAACATCGCGATCTGCTCCCACGTGGTCTCGTGGGTCATGTAGGTGACCTTGGGGCGCATCACCTCAGGGTCGGAGATCACATCATTGGTGATCGGGATCGAGAGGTCGACAAAGCGGGTCATGCGGCAAGCTCCCCGTCGAGGAAGGCGGCGACATCGGACAGCGCGACATCCCGCGCCACATAGGCCTCGCCCAAGGCGCGCAGCAGGAGGAAGGGCAGGGTGGTGCCTTCGGCCTTCTTGTCATGGCGCATATGGTCGACCAGCGCCGCTCCGTCGCAGGTCAGGCCGAGCGCGCTAAGCTGCGAGGGCAGTCCGGCCGCAGCAATAGCGCCCGCCGCCCGCGCGGCATCCGAGGCGGAAATCTCTCCCCGCCGGGCCGAATAACGTGCCGCCAGCACCATGCCCAGCGCCACCGCCTCGCCGTGGAGCAGGCGGGCGGAAAAGCCGGTCTCGGCCTCAAGCGCATGGCCGAAGGTGTGGCCCAGGTTGAGGAGCGCGCGGCGGTCTTCGGTTTCGCGTTCGTCTTCGGCAACGATGCGGGCCTTCATCGCAATGCTGGTGGCGATGGCGTGTTCGAGCGCGGCAGGTTCGCGCGCCAAGACCTTGTTTGCGTTCGCTTCCAGCCATGCGAAGAAGGCCGCGTCTCCGAGCAGGCCGTATTTGATCACTTCGGCAAAACCGGCGCGCATCTCGCGATCCGGCAGGCTGCCGAGCACCAGCGGATCGATCAGCACCAGCGAAGGCTGGTGGAAGGCGCCGATCAGGTTCTTGCCGGCGCGCGTGTTGATCGCGGTCTTGCCGCCAACAGAACTGTCGACCTGCGCCAGCAGGGTCGTCGGCAATTGCACAAAGCCGAGCCCTCGCTTCACAATCGCGCAGGCGAAACCGACAAGGTCGCCCACCACCCCGCCGCCGAGCGCGATAACATGATCCTTGCGGGTCACGCCCAAGGCCAGCAACCAGTCACACAGGCTTTCGAGCACGCCCCAGGTCTTGGCATCCTCGCCCGGCTCGACCACGAACCATTCGGCCTTGCGCCCATGGCTTTTGAGATGGGCCTCGACATCGGCCGCAAACAGCCGGTGCGTGTTGCTATCGGCGACGAAGGGCACGGCCCGCCCGCCGCCATAGGCTGCAAGGAACGGCGCGGCCGCCTCGGACAGCCTCCCCAGCACCCCTTCCTCGATCACCACCCGGTAGGGGCGTCCGGCGAGTGCCACTTCGATTACAGCCATTCGTCAATCGCCTTGAGAATCGCGTGGGCGGTGTCGGCGTGGGGGCCGTTCTCGCTGACGACGCGGATGGGTGCCTCGGCATAGAAGGGCCGGCGTTCGGCCGCGAGCCGGGTGAGGACTTCGCGGGGATCGCCGTTCTTCAGCAGTGGGCGGTTGGAACGCCGCGCGGTGCGTTCCACCAGCGTGTTGATATCGCAATCGATCCACACCGCGATGCCTTTCTCCAGCACCGCCGCGCGCGTGGCGGGATCGACGAAGGCGCCGCCGCCGGTGGCGATAACGCCATGTCCTTCCTCGATAAGCCGTGCGATGACGCGCCGCTCCCCATCGCGGAAATGGGCCTCGCCGAAGGTTTCGAAGATCTCGGGGATTGAGCGCCGCGCGGCCTCCACGATCGCCTCGTCAGCGTCGACGAAATCGCGCCCGAGCATTGCAGCGAGCTTGCGCCCGACGGTCGATTTGCCGACCCCCATCAGCCCGACCAGCACCACCGGCCGCGTGATGCGCGCGGCGATGGCAGCGCAATCGCGGCCAGAGGCGGAAGGCGAAGGGGAAGAGGGCGCGGCGGACATTGCCGCAAGGCCTATAGATGGGCTAGGGCACGCGCAATATGCGAACCTCACGCCCCCCGCGTCTCTCCCCGACCGGTCTGTCGGATGGCTCCGCGCCGGCTACGCCGACCGCGCGGCGCAAGCTCATGATCGCTCTGGGCCTGCCGGCGGGGGTGTTGCTCCTCGCGCTCGCCTGGTTCGACGGCGGGGAAGAGGCGATCCACCCGATCGCCCAGCCTGTCACGCTGCCGGAGCAGGGGCAATGAGCGCGCGCCGTTTCGGCCTCACCGCGAGCATCCTTGCGATCGGCCTTGCCGGCGCGCTCGGCGGGGCGGGGCTGGCGAGCTTCGCCGGGGCGCAGAGCAAGCCCGAATCGCTGCTGCCGCCCGGATTCGACGATCCGGTTCCCGCGCCAGCCCCGCGTCCCAGCCCGGCGCCTGGGCAAGCGCCCGGAACGGGCGCTGCGCCCGCGGGGGCGCCCGGCGCCTTGCCGCCTGCTGGAATGCCGGTCGATCCGTCGACACTCCCGCCGCTGCCAGGCATCAGCCGCGAGGAGCTGGCCCGCCTGCCGAGCCTGGCGCAGCTCGAGAACATGTCGAGCGAGGAGCTCGACCAGCTGCTTGGCCTTGCGGCCAAGACCGACATTCCCCCCGGCGCGCAGCGCGCGCTGACGCGTGTTGGCGTACTGGCGGCGGACGAGGGCGGGTTGCCGCCGGTCGCGCTCGCCAACCAGTCGGACAAGCTGGTGCGCGCGGCGCTGAACGGCACGCGCGGGCCGATGGTTTCGCGCTGGGGCCACATCCTGCTGCGCCGCGCGCTGGCGAGCCGATTGGCCGCGCCGCTCGGGATGGATCCGATCGAATTTGCGGCTCTGCGCGTCGGCGTGCTCAACCGAATCGGCGAATATGCGCTGGCGCGCGCGGTGGTGCAGGATGTCGATACCGCCAACTGGTCGGCGTCGCTGACGCAGGAGGCGCTGGCCGCCTATCTCGCAAGCGGAGACATTACCGGGGCCTGCCCCGCCGTTCGGCTTCAGGGCTCGCAACGGCAAGACGGCGAGTGGCAGATGTGGCAGGCGATCTGCAACGCCTATGCGGGCGAGGCTGCGCTTGCCGCGACCCAGCTCGACCGGGCTCTGTTCCGCGGTGCAGCACCGCGCGTTGACGTGCTGCTGGCGCGGCGCTTTGCCGGGGCGGCGGGGCGCGGGCAGCGCGGGGTGCAGATCGAGTGGAACGGGGTCGATGATCTCAACCCCTGGCGCTTTGGCCTTGCCAATGCGGTTGGCGAGCCGCTTCCCGAAGGGCTCCTCGACAAGGCCCTGAAGGCGCGCGGCGGGGCTTACTTTGCCCGGGCGGGCGCGCTGATGCCGATGCTCACCGCCACCCAGCGCGCTGGTCTGGCCGGGCAGGCCGCGCGCGAGGGGATCATGTCGGCGGACGCGATGGTCGATCTCTATTCCGAGGTCTATCTCGATTCCACCGCGACCGGCGAGGCGCAGACCAATGCCGCCGCCTTGCGCGAGGCTTATCTCGCCACCGATCCGGCCGCGCGGATCGCCGCGATGCAGCGGCTGTGGGCGGCGGGCGCCACGCTCGGCGGCGGGGACGGCTACGGGGCGCGGGTGCTTACCGCCTATGCCGCCGCGCGCATTCCAGCGAGCGAGGCCCATGCCGGCGAAGCGGGTGACCTGATCGGGGCAATGCTGGCCGCCGGGCTTGATCGCAACGCGGTGCGCTGGGCCAATGTCGTGGAGGAAGGCACGCTCGGCTGGGCGTTGATCGCGCTTGCCAACCCGCGCTCGGGCGAAGTCGGGCAAGGCGGGGCCGAAAGCTTCATCGGCAATGACAACAGCGAGGAGCAGCGCAAGTCGGCCTTCCTCCTCGCTGGTCTTGCCGGTCTTGGGCGCATGAGTGAAAGCGATGCCAGTTCGCTGGGCGCCGATTTCGGGGTTGAACTGGCCCGCCAGACGCGCTGGACCCGCGCGATCAGCGATGCTGCCAATGTCGGCAATCCGGCGTTGGTGGTGTTGCTTGCGGGGCTGGGGATGCAGGGGACGAGCTGGAGCCAGATGACCCCGCTGCACCTCTACCACATCACCTCGGCGCTCACGCGTGTCGGGATGGTGGCCGAGGCCCGGATGATCGCCGCCGAGGCGGTTGCGCGCGGCTAGCGTGCCCTGATGTCCGCTGCGACCGAGGCGTTCCTCGCGATGCTCGCCGCCGAGCGCGGGGCGGCGGCCAACACGCTCGCCGCCTACCGCCGCGATCTTCACGGCGCACAAGAAGCGATCGGCGACCTTGCTGCGGCTGACCGTGATGCGGTCGCCAGCCTCGCGCAAGAATGGGCGAGCCTTGCCCCGGCGAGCGTTGCACGCAAGGCTTCGGCGCTCAGGCAGTTCTTCGGCTTCGCCATCGATGAGGGCTGGCGCAGCGATGACCCTTCGGGGGCGCTGCCCGCCCCGCGCATCCGCCGCCCGCTCCCCCGGGTGATGGGCCACGACCAGATCGCCGCATTGTTCGAACGGGCTGAGGCGGAAGCTGCTGGCGATGATCCCAAGGCGGTGCGGTTGCTGGCGCTGATCGAGCTGCTTTACGGCTCGGGCCTGCGCGCCAGCGAACTGGTCAGCTTGCCGCTTCACGCCGTACCGCGCGATGCGCCCTTCCTGACGGTGACGGGCAAGGGCGGCGTTTCAAGGCTGGTGCCGGTCGGCGGCCGCGCCTTGGACGCGGTGAGCCGGTGGACGGCGCTGCGCCCGCAGGTGCCCGCATCGCGTTTTCTGTTCCCTTCGGGCAAGCAGGGCTTGCACCTCACCCGCGTGCGATTGTTCCAGCTCCTCAAGGGGCTGGCGGGGCGGGCAGGCCTCGATCCCGGGGGGATCAGCCCCCACGTGCTGCGCCACGCCTTTGCCACCCACCTTCTTGAAGGTGGGGCGGACCTGCGCATCTTGCAGACCCTGCTCGGCCATGCCGACATCGCGACCACCCAGATCTACACGCACGTGGAGCCTGCGCGGCTTGTGGCGCTGGTCAATTCCCGCCACCCGCTTGCAAGCCGGGCCACATCGGACTAGCGGCAAGCGATGATTTCTTACCTCGATTTCGAGAAGCCGGTCGCCGCGCTTGAAGAACGCATCACGCAACTGCGCAGCGTGAACGCGCTGCATGACGTGGATGTCGCCAGCGAGATCGGTCGGCTCGAGACCAAGAGCATCGATCTGCTCGCCAGCACCTATGCCTCGTTGACGCCCTGGCAGAAAACCCAGGTCGCCCGTCACCCCCAGCGTCCGCACTTCCGCGACTATGTGGCGCAAGCCTTTACGGATTTCGTGCCGCTTGGCGGCGACCGGCTCTATGGCGATGACCTTGCGATCATGGGCGGCTTCGCGCGGCTCGGCGGGCGGCGGGTGATGCTGCTCGGTCACGAAAAGGGCAACGACACGCAGAGCCGCATCCGGCACAATTTCGGCATGGGCAAGCCTGAGGGCTATCGCAAGGCGATCCGCCTGATGGAAATGGCGAGCCGATTCGGCCTGCCGGTGGTCACGCTGGTCGACACCTCGGGTGCTTTCCCGGGGATCGAGGCGGAAGAACGCGGCCAGGCCGAAGCCATCGCGCGCGCGACCGAGGCCTGTCTTGCCCTCGAAGTGCCGATGATCGCCGCGATCGTTGGCGAAGGCGGTTCGGGCGGTGCGGTGGCGCTCGCCAGCGCCAACCGGGTGCTGATGATGGAGCACGCGGTCTATTCGGTGATCTCGCCCGAAGGCTGCGCCTCGATCCTGTGGCGGACTTCGGACAAGGCGGCAGATGCCGCGCAGGCGATGAAGGTCACCGCGCAGGATCTCAAGCGCATCAATGTGATCGACCGCATCGTCAAGGAGCCGGTCGGCGGCGCGCATCGCGATCCGGCGGCGGCCGCACGGATGCTCGGCACTGCGCTCGGCGAGGAGATTGACGGGCTTGCCGGTAAGAGCGGCCAGCAACTGGTCACCGCACGCGAAGCGCGTTTTCTCGCCATCGGCGGGTGACGGTCAAACGCACGTTAAGGTTCCGTTTGCCAGTTTGCTGTCGCACAATGATATCCTGATGGGCTGCCAGGAGCAGTGACAGGACAGGCGGAAGGGGACTGATTATGGCACGGATTTCACGCGGATTGCTGGCTTTCGGCACTGCGACACTGGCGCTTGCGGGGGGCATGACGGCGGACGCCAAGGTGCCGTCGGCCGCGATGCCGATCACCCCGAAGGAAGCCCAGATGGGCGCCCAATACCACCCGCAACTCCTCGCCGAGTTCGGCGGGGCGCTATCGGGGCCGCATGCCGCTTATGTCGAGCAGATCGGCAAGAATATCGCGGTGCAATCGGGCCTCGGCAATGCGCGCGAAAGCTTCACGGTCAGCCTGCTCAATTCGTCCGTCCACAATGCCTTCGCGGTGCCGGGCGGCTATATCTACACCACGCGCCAGCTGGTCACGCTGATGAACAGCGAGGCGGAGCTTGCCGCGGTGCTCGGCCACGAGGTCGGCCACGTCGCCGCGCGCCATTCACAGCGGCGCCAGAAGGCTGCGCAGAAGAATTCGATCATCGGCATTCTCGGCGCGATCGGTTCGTCGCTGCTGCTTGGCAATTCGCAGATCGGGCAGACCCTATCGCGCACCTTCCTCGAAGGTTCGCAGCTTCTGACGCTCAAGTTCTCGCGCAAGCAGGAACTCCAGGCCGATGATCTGGGCATCCAGTATCTCGGCAAAGCGGGTTATGACCGGCGCGCGATGGGGAACGTGTTGGCGAGCCTCGCGGCGCAGAACGCGCTCGATGCGCGGCTTCAAGGACGCAATGCGAGCGTGCCCGAATGGGCCTCGACCCACCCCGACCCGGCGAGCCGCGTTAAAGCCGCGCTGACCAAGGCCGGTGCGGCGAGCACGGGCGTCACAAACCGCGACGCCTTCCTCACCCGCATCGACGGCCTGCTTTACGGCGACGATCCCGCGCAAGGCATGATCGAGGGTAGCAGCTTCATCCACCCCGAACTGCGCTTCGCCTTCACCGCACCGCAGGGCTATTACATGGTCAACAGCACCCGCGCGGTGAGCATTCAGGGGCAGGGCGGCGGCAAGGCGCAGCTGACCTCGGAGGCCTATGCCGGTGACCTTGACCGCTATGTCAGGCAGCAGTTCACCACACTTGGCGGGCAGAACAGCACACTCACGCCGAGCGAGATCCAGCGCACCACCGTGAACGGCCTGCCGGCGGTTTACGGGACGGCGCGCGTCAACAGCGGCAATTCGCAGGTCGACGTGGTGGTGTTCGCCTACGAATTCGCGCGCGACAAGGCCTTCCACTTCGCCGCGATCGCGCCGGCGGGGCAGGCGGGGACCTTCAATCCGATGTTCCAGTCGATGCGGCGAATCACCCAGGCCGAGGCCGGGGCGGTGGTGCCGCGCAAGCTGCAGGTGGTAACGGTAGGCCGCAATGACACCGTCGCCAGCCTCGCGCGGCGGATGGTCTATGACAGCGCGCAGGAGGATCGCTTTCGCGTGCTCAACGCGCTGGGGAGCAGCGACACGGTGACGCCGGGCCAGAAGGTCAAGCTGGTGGTGCGTACGCGTTGATACCGGGGCGCGCGTTTGCGTCTCTTAAAGCGGGCAGGCTCCATAAGAAAACGGCAGGGATCGCTCCCTGCCGCGGCTTCTTGCGGATAGCTTCCCAGGCTTAGGCGCCCGTTGTACCCGGCTGCATCTTGCTGCTGACGTTTCTGAAAGTACCGTTGAGGGTGCTTCCAAGGCTGGTCATTGCGGTGATCGCGGCAACCGCGATCAGAGCGGCGATGAGGCCATATTCGATGGCCGTCGCGCCCTGCTCGTCTTGGACGAGGGTCTTGATCAAGGTCATGTCTGGTCTCCGACTCGAACTTGTTTCAGTCCTGCTCCCCCCGGTGCGGCTCGCGTTTTGGTCCCGAGCTGCTGAATTCTGATCCGCTTTGCCGTTTGACATTGAGGCTTGCGCCGGATGCCAGTTCCTTGCGTACTTCGTGCAGCGACCCAGTGGGGAAATAGTCCTGGAAAGAAAAACGGCGGGAATCTCTTCCCGCCGTTGATCTTTTACCAAAGCGGCGAGAATTACGCGCCGGTGGTGCCGGGCTGCATCTTGCTCGAAACGTTGTTGAACGTGCCGTTCAGGGTCGAACCGAGCGCGCTCATGGCGGTGATGGCGGCGACGGCGATAAGAGCGGCGATCAGGCCGTATTCGATGGCGGTGGCGCCCTGTTCGTCACGGACGAGGTTCTTGAAGAAAGTCATGGTTGGTCTCCTGTTTGGTCTTCGGTACCCGAGGCCCCCCTGTGTCACGGTGGGCTGTTGACTTGTTAGATCAGCAACTATTGAGAAATTCCTAACTTGAAATGTAGTTTTCAAGCTCCGCTCATCGCGCTGACACTTTTGCTTTGTACATTGCCCCACATCGTGATCGTCGTATCGGCGACGCTTTGCAGCGCGACGATCATCGTGATCGCGATGAGAGCAAGGATCAGGCCGTATTCAATAGCGGTCGCACCGGAGGTGTCGTCGACGAGATCTTTCGTGATATTCGACAACATCGGGTTGGCCCCATTTCTTCGCCCTGACAGCCACAAAATCGGCTGAACGGGTTAAAAAAAGGTTCACGAGGCCCGCGCACGTGGAAAGAAAACCGACATGAGTGAGGACTTCATCACAGTGGTCGCCGGCGCGCTTCGGGGTGCGGACGGGCGCTGGCTGATGCATCGCCGCCCCGAGGGCAAGCACCATGCCGGGCTCTGGGAGTTTCCCGGGGGCAAGGTTGAAAGCTTTGAAATGCCTGTGCAATCGCTGGTGCGTGAACTGGCTGAGGAGCTTGGAATCCGGTGCCGCGCGGAGGACTGCGAGCCCGCATTTTTTGCCGAAAGCGAAGGGCGCGAGGAGGGGCGGCAGCTTGTCATCCTGCTTTACACGCTTGCCGCCTGGGAAGGTGAGCCGCGCGCGCTTGAAGGCGGGGCGGTGGCGTGGTTCAGCCCTGCCGAGGCGCTCGCCTTGCCCAAGCCGCCGCTCGACGTGAAGCTGGCGCAGGCGCTCCTCCAAAATCACTGACGAGCCGCAAAAGACCCTTGCCAATCCCGGGTGACCCCCCTATCTGGCCCCCCTCAGCGCGCACCCGTAGCTCAGCTGGATAGAGCATCAGACTACGAATCTGAGGGTCGGACGTTCGAATCGTTCCGGGTGCGCCAACAAAGCCCGCTTCTCGAAAGAGAGGCGG
>JAIYAL010000048.1 GCA_027489095.1 Erythrobacteraceae bacterium | reverse complement strand
CGTGGAGCGCGAAGCTGCGCTTGTTCAGCCGCGCGTAGCGACCGTAGTAGTTGTGTCCGTCCCAACCGTTCGGCGTCGCGCCGTAGCCTGCCCAATGCTTGACGATGGTCATGACCCCGGCTTTCGCAAGACAAGACTTGCCGCCTTGGAAACCCTCGACATAGGCGCCGACGAGTTGCTTCACCACGAGCGGGTTTGAACCAAATGTGCCTGTTCCGCGCGGCCACCGGGGCTCGGTGAACAGATCGGCCTGAGGCGACAGTGCTTCGTGAATCCCGGTTGCCCGGTATTCCTGCCGCGCGATTTCGCCAAAGCGGCGCATCACTGTGGTATCGCGCAAGGCCCCGAAGCCGAGTGGTTCTGGCCACTGCGAATATCCGGTCGCGGTGCTGGTTGCACCCAGCACGAACTGAAAATGGTGCCGCGGGTCTGTGCTGATAGTGATAGGAATGCCAAGACGCGTTCCCTCAGCAAGTTCTTGAACGCGGTTGTTTTGATCGGCCATGCGGCGGGGCGGAACGGCGAGCCGGGTGATGAAGCTGGTCACCTTTTGATCGGTGATCACACCACCAAGAAGCGAAAAATCATAGCCTTCCGAAGAGAAGCCGACGACATTGCCAATCCCCGGAAGCGAGCCATGCATCATTGTTCCGGCCTTCTCGAGCAAGGTCATCTTGCTGGCGAGATCGGCGGCGCGGCGCTGTGGCGGCAGGCGCCAGTCTTCATAGGCCGAGAGCCTGCCGTCACGGTCCAGATCGCGGAAACGCAGCCCGGCGCGCAGAATGATCGGAACACTGCGCGATTGCAAAACCGGCTCCAGAAGCCTCTTTCCAGCTGGCCGACCCTCTGCCGAACTGGCCGCCAGGAATGGCGTCAGCAGTGTTGCAGCGATCAAACCAGCTTTCACAAATCTGCTCGCCATTGCAACACTCCATAGGTGGTTCGGGGGCAGCAAAAGCTGCCAGCCCGGACCCAGTCAACTTTAACAGCTATCGCCCCCGCACACAGGTGCGGAGGCGATACTGCGGTACCGTAGGCTTCAGAACTTGAAGCCGACCCTTGCGTACCATTCCGCCGGCCGGTTGTAGGAGCCTACAATCGCGCCGAAAGCCGGGATGGCGCTGCCGGACGTCACATACCGCTCGTTGGTCAGGTTCGTACCGCCGACCGACAAAGTGTAGTGATCGCCCGGATCGCGATACGACACGCTGGCGTTCACGATCGATACAGCCGGACGGTTCAGCACGAGGGTGCGTTCCACGTTGTTCGTCTGCGCCGAGATGTAGGTGTAGTCTGCGAGCAGCGTGACATGCGAACCGTTGCCGAGTTCAAACTCGTACTTCGGAGCAAAGTTGATCTTCCACTTTGGAGTCTTGGGAAGAACACTTCCGATCAGCGCACCCGCCTGCAAGTCGTTGGGTCCGCTGGTTACCGCAACAGCCGGATCGAGCCGGGTGTAGTAGGCATCGGTATAGCCGAGCGCGAGGTTCAACGTGAGACCGCGGGTCGGCTGTGCCACCACCTCGAGCTCTGCGCCCTTGATCTTGCCATCGCCGACGTTGGCGATCGTCGGCGAGCCGCCAACCTGGTAGTTGAGCTGGATGTCATTGTAGTTGGTCAGGAACACGGCCGCATTCACCTGGAGGCGGCGATTCAGCAGGGTCGACTTCAGGCCCAGTTCGTAGGTGGTGGCCTTCTCCGGATTGAAGCTGCTGACGAAGGTCTGCGGCGTCGAATAGCGGGTGGTCCAGCCGCCGGTCTTGTAGCCCTTCGACCACGAACCATAAATCATGACATCGTCGGCAGGGTGGATCTGGACGCCCAGCTTCGGTGCGAAATTGTTGAACTTGAGGTGGTTGATGCCGCCCGGATAGATGCGCAGCGGATTGCTGGGGTCCGGATAGTTGTTGGCGACACGGCAGCTTTGACCGTTGGGCAAAACCGCATCAGGGAAGATATTGCCAGCCAGATCCGAGCACGGTGCGCCGGCGAGCTTGTAGAACAGGCCGCTCAGTTCCTGCTGACCGCCTTCGAAGCTCTTGCTTTCATGGGTATAGCGACCACCGGCCGTGATGCCGATCAGGTCATTGACCTTGTAATCCACCTGCCCGAACGCAGCATAGGCATTGGTATCAAGCCAGTTCGGGCCATCGATGACATAAATGCCCTCGCCGGAGATCACGTAGTCGTTCAAGAAGCCCGATTCGTTGAAGTAATAGCCGCCCAGGACATAGTGCAGCTTGTCGTCCAGCGCGCTGCCTACCAGCTGAAGTTCCTCGCTGAACTGCTTTTGCTTCTGATCGAAGCTGTAGGTCGACATGTTGATCGGCGAACCGTCTCCGTCGAGGCCGCTTATCCAATGGCTTTTGCGGAACGAGGTGATCGACTTGATCGTCGCGTTAGCGCCCAGATCGACTTCGGCTGTGGCGGTCAGGCCCCAATTGCGCAGATGCGAATAGTTGTTGCCCGTCGCGTAGCTGGAATCGATCGAGTTGGTGATGAACCGCTTGTCCCAGGGCAGCAGGTCATTGTTCGGATTGCCGTCCGCATTGACCCCGGCGAGGGTGTAGAGCCGGTTGACCGGGAACGTTTCGTTGCGCCGCACGGACGGCAGCTGCGTCCCCGACGAGTTGCACATGTTGATCAGCCCGATCGCCGTGAGGGTTGCGACCGGCGTGCTGATGCAGAGATTGTAGAGATTGCCGAACAGACCGCCGGGGTTGCCGTCGGTGGTTTGCAGCAGCTTGGTCGGCGCTGTGCCCTTGGTGAAGGCGTAGTCGCCCGACAGGGTGAGCCGGAAGCCGCTGCCGTTGTATTTAACCTTGCCGCGAATGGTGCGGTTGTCCTCGTCGCCCTCGCGTGAAGGCGATTCATAAGCTGCCGCAGGATAGACCGTGTACGGCGGGGAGTTGGCCGCAAGCGAGCCCGGGAAGGGCAGGCGCTTCATATAGCCGTTGCGAGTTTTCACATCGACAGTGAGCGACGAATAGAGGTTTTCGGCCAGCGGCACGTCGATCGATGCGCGCGCCTGAAACAGATCAAAGCGGCCGACCGTGAGGTCGCCGCGAACCGAAAATTCCTTGCCGGGATCGCGCGTAACGATCGAGACGGCACCGCCGATTGTGTTGCGTCCGAAAAGGGTGCCCTGCGGTCCCTTGAGGATTTCGATGCGCTCAACGTCGAGCAGATCCTGGTTCGCACCAACCGAGCGGGCTAGATACACGCCATCGACGTACACGCCGACAGCCGGATCGATGTTGAAGGCAAAGTCGCTGGCGCCGATGCCGCGGATCGATGCGGCCAGAACCGAAGTCGAGGCCGAAAACGCAACACCTGAGTCAAGGTTCACGTTGGGCGAGAGTGCGGCGAGCTGGCTGACGTTGCCGACTGCACGCTCACCGAGCGCGGTTCCGCTGAAGGCCGAGATGGCGATAGGGACGCTCTGCACGTTTTCGGACCGCTTTTGCGCGGTGACAACGATCTCGCCAATGCCATCGTTTTCGGAGGTTTGGGCAGAAGCTTGTTCCTGCGCCAGTGCAGGCTTGGCCGAAAACAGGACGCAAAGAATTGCCGCCGGCAGCGCGCTGCCGGCCAGTAGTTTCAATTTCATGGTACTCCCCTCTGGTTTATCTCGTTCAGATTGGATAAATTAAAGAATTAGGTATTATGTCATTGTCAAAAATGCAGAACTTCTGAGAAAACTTCAGACGATCTCCAGACAGTACGATTTTGTCCAAATACCGACCGACGCTGAATATTTCTGCGGCTGAGTCTCGTTTGGTGCGAAAGACCGCGTAGTTGGCTTCAATCTCGATCGAACCATCGTCAGCCTGCGTAATGAGCGGCAGGCCGATCACATGCCGCTGATAATAAGGCGCATGGAAGATCGTGCTCTCGACCCCGTAAATGCGGTCCTTCATCATGGCCTTGCCCTTCAGCGACAAGGTGCTGAGCGGAAGGTCGGCATCGAAGTTTTCGCGCGGCACCACACGGTACCAGCCATCGTCCGTGAAGAATTCGGGCCATTCTTCGTAGCGAGCCCCGTCGAGGCAGGCTGCGTAGGCGGCGTAGAGATCGTGAATGCGTTGGCGCAGATCAGGGTCCAAAGTCACAGTTCCATCACCTCCCGCCAATAACGGTACATCCCGCGGATAAGCGTTTCGGTGACCATATGGTTTGTCGGCCCAACGCCGGTGCCATCAAGTTCGCATAGTGTGGAAAATGCCTGATCCTGTTCGAAGCCTTCCTGGCTGAACTCGATCACTTCGCCGTCATCTGCCGAGACGAAGCCGGCAGGGCCAAACAGGTTTGCCTGACGCAAGCGGCGCTCGGTCATTTCCGCATCGTCTTCCTCGAAGCCGAAGTGGGCCCACACGAAATCGAATTTATTGGGGCCGAGCGGGATGATCTGCCGCGTGGAGAGCGAATTGACTTGCTGCTGGAAGATCACGTTTGGAAACACCGTGGTCATGCAGACAGTGTCAGTGCCCCACCAGGGCTCATGCACGATATCCAGCAATAGCGGATCATTGAGCTGCATGTTGCCCCGATAGCTCGTCACGCCTTCTTCGATGTTCTCGGTGACCGCAGCGCTGCGCCGCGAAATCATCGCCGCGTGGCGGCCATGGCGGTCAAGCTTGAGGCGGGATTCATTGTCCGCCCGCCACAAGCCGAAGGTCACGAACCAGGTGTGGAGCAGGCCCGGATGATAGGGATCCTTGATGTTCTCCATCATCAGCTTCCAGTTGCCCGGAATGCGCTGGCGCGAATACCCGTGCAGCACCAGTTTCCGGCCATCGAAGGTCCGGTCGAAAGCTGCGAGAATGTCCGGCCCGAGGTAAGCTTCCAGATCTTCGACCGCGTGATCGAAGCAGGCGAACACGACACCGTTGCGCACCGCGACTTTCAGGCGATTCAGCCCATGATCTTCAAGCTCGAAATCGGCGGGCATCCCGCCGTTGCCCTTGACGCCGTTCCTGAACGGCACGCCCAGCAGCTTGCCATCGTAGTTGTAGTTCCACTGGTGATAGGGGCAAACCAGCGTCTTCACTTTGCCGGTGCGCTCCTGGCAGAAGCGCATGGCGCGGTGTGCGCACCGGTTTTCAAGGACGTTGATTTCGCCCTTGCGGTTGCGGATCATGATAACCGAGCGTTCGCCGATGGTGGTTCGCTTGAAGCACCCAGCGTCCGGAATCTCGATCTCGAGACCGACATAGCTCCAGTGCGGGCCATAGAAGATCCGCTCGAGCTCGCGCTGATAGATTGCCTCGTCGGTATAGACCGGCGAGGGAACGCGGCTTGATCCGCTGTCCTTCCATGGAGACACAATTGTCCCATCCAGGCCAGACGGCCCGTTCGTGGTCATGGCATTCATCCGATTCTGGTTTTGCGGTTCGGCTAGTGCTCAGGCTG
>JAIYAL010000075.1 GCA_027489095.1 Erythrobacteraceae bacterium | reverse complement strand
CTGCTCTTCAACGGCTTCAACCGCAGCAGCAGGGCCAGCGGCAACCGCGACAGCAGCAGCGGCGCTGACGCCCCATGCTTCTTCGAGGGCCTTGGCAAGGTCAGCGGCTTCGAGGACGGTCAGCTTCGAAAGTTCTTCAACAAGCTTGGCAATATCAGCCATGATGGTTCACTCCAAATTGTGGCGGGGCTAATTTGCCCCAACAGATTGTTTCGTCTGGCGAAAAACGTCTCTTACGCTGCCTTGTCCGCATAAGCGGCAAACACGCGGGCGACCTTGGCGGCCGGAGCGGTAACGACCTGAGCGATCTTCGTCGCCGGGGCGTTGACCAGTCCGATGAGCTTGGCGCGCAGCTCGTCGGGGCTCGGCATCGAGGCAAGCGCCCTGATCCCGGCTTCGTCGAGCACGACCGCACCCATCGACCCGCCGACGATTTCGAGCTTGTCGTTCGTCTTGGCGAAATCGACAGCGGCCTTGGCAGCCGCGACCGGGTCCTTCGACCAGGCCAGCCCGACCGGGCCGGTGAGCAAGTCACCAAGCCCGACATAGTCGGTGTTCTCAACAGCGAGCTTGGCGAGACTGTTCTTCGCAACCTTATAGGCCGCACCAGCATCGCGCATCTTCAGGCGCAGGTCGGTGGACTGGGCCACCGTCATGCCGCGGTTGCGGGTGACAACCACCACGCTGACCTCGTTGAAGACCGCATTGAGCTGGGCAACCGCGTCGGCTTTTTGCGAACGATCCATGCCATACTCCTTCACAAATGGCAGCGACCGGGAATGGCTCCCCGGACGCGGCCGGCTACGTTTTGTCCGCGCACAGCGCCACTGGGGCTCCGAACGCGGGCGAGTCCGTCGAAAGGGAAGGAGGGTGTGTGCCGGCATCATGGCAGGCACGCTGGCGGCCGCTTGCGCGGGCCACCGGAATCTCGTTTCCCCGTCTAGGCTGGAAATTAAGAGAGCCTGATTGCTCTCACCAACTGTCTCGGACGGATGACCGGATTTGCCAAAGGCTGGGCCAAAGGCTGAGCCGGTCGGTCGGGCGCATTAGCCATGGGCGGGGCCAAGTCAAGGCATTTGTCCCGGGCGGTAGTGACTCAGTTTGATCTCACCGCCATGGAAAATTGACATCGGCATTTTGAATTGACGTTCGGCGACTATCTTAACGATACGGTCGTGGGCTAATGCCGCTACGAACGTGCCCCACTCAACCGCCAAGCGCCGCCTCGCAACATTGGCAACGTTGCCCCCTTAGACAGCATCGCCATCGTCCAGCGGACACATCGGCCATCGTCTGGGGGGCATCATGCGCAGCTTAAAGCGCATTTTGACCACCTCCTTCCGGAAGGCAACGTTGCCGCCTCGTGCCATACCAGCAATTCAGCGTAGTTCAAAATGTCCCACGACCGGGGGCAAAACGAGGCCATCATTTCATGTCTTCACACTTCAGTTTTGTTCCTGTATTGTTCCGTTGACAAGTCCCAGTCTTCGATAGACCCGGGTCGGCTACTGGGATAGGATTCAGGGCTATGGCGAACCGTACTGTAATCGATCTTTTCTGTGGCGCGGGCGGCCTAAGTGAGGGCTTCCGTCAGGCAGGTTTTCATGTTTTGGCAGGGAACGATTTCTTCGAAGCGGCCGGGGAAACGTTTGCCCTGACCCATCGGGAGGCGACCTTTTTGCCGGGTCCGATTCAGAACCACTCCACCAGAGACTTCTTGAAAGCTGCTGGACTCCGCTCCGGTGAACTAGATGTGTTGGTCGGCGGCCCCCCTTGCCAAGGTTTTTCGGTCTATAACCACCAACGCGGCTTACATGATGAGCGTTCGTCTCTGTATCGCGAATATCTAAGGATCGTTGAGGGCCTTAAGCCTCGGTGGGTGGTGCTGGAGAACGTAACCGGGATGACCTCCGCCGGTGGCGGTGCAGCGGTTCTTGCCATCAAGCAGGGGCTGGAAGCGCTGGGTTACGTCGTGAAGGAGAAAATCCTGCGTGCCGAGGAGTACGGCGTCCCCCAGGAGCGCCGGCGCATAGTGTTTGTAGGCAACCGAATTGGCAAACCGGTTGAGTTTCCGGATCGGACCCACGGGGAAGGACGAATTCCATTCGTAAACATTCGTGACGCCATTGATGATCTGCCGAAGGTAGGAAATGGCGAAGGTTTGGAGCTTCAGAGCTATCGATTTGAACCGCGCTCAGATTTCCAAGCGGCTATGCGGGCTGGATCAAATGCGGTTCTAAACCATACTGCGGGAAAGCTCTCGAGAGTGAATCTCGAGCGTCTAAAGCATATCCCTCAAGGTGGTTCTTGGAGGGATATTCCTCACGATCTGCTTCCTGAAGGTATGAAGAGGGCAAAGCGATCTGACCACACAAAGCGCTATGGTCGCTTGAGCTGGGAGGGCCTTGCGTCAACGATCCTAACGAAGTGTGATCCACATTGGGGGGCCTACTTCCATCCGGATCAGGATCGAACCTTGACCGTGCGAGAAGCCGCGCGCCTTCAATCTTTCCCCGACTGGTTCGTGTTCCAAGGCTCACGAACCGACCAATACACTCAGGTCGGCAACGCAGTTCCTCCCTTGCTGGGGAAGGCAGTGGCTAACGCGATTTTGCTTTCTGAGATCGGGACTGAAGTCGAACGAACTTTGGAAGCAGCCGAATAGCTACTTGGCAAGGGCCGTGCCTATTGCCGCCTCATAGACCCCCATTGCTGGTAGGTTGACTGGAGAAACAAAGGCGTACGCCACTTGTTCTACCGTCGTGGTGAATGTTTCACCCTTTACTAGATGCCGGCGCTGTCCCGGCGGCACTTCCGGTCCAAGGTCATAAGCTTGAAAAGTGATGGTTCCGGCTGCGATTGGATATTCGAGCATCTTAGTTCCGAGCCTAGCGCGCACTTTATTCAATACGGCAGTAGGACACACAAAGAACAATCCTTTCCCGCACCGTCGCTCTCGTCGGAGTACGTATCCTTTATATATCAACTGCGGCAATATACGCTTCGAGACGTTGGCCCAATTCAACCCGGCGTTTGACCACCCCGGGTTGTTGCCCCGCCGGTCAACGAACGGTTGGCGCGAGAAAAATGCCTCTGATTGCTCGCGATATGAATTTGTGGTGTCGATTGTCTGAATTTCGACAGCGGTGAACTCGGACATGGCACCATGTACGTCGAGGCGAGCCAAAACATAGTCGATGAAGAACCCACCCACCTCTGTTTCGTCATCTGGATTTTGTGGCTGGGGGATCGATAGCTCGCTCCCCCAGTACTTCCCAAAGACCGCGACCTCGTTGCCGGTGAGCTGGTTTTTGGCTCGCAATCTATTGATTTCAGAAGACGAAGTTAGCTGCACGCCCTGGCCAAACGCTTGTGTTGCTATGTCTGCGAGAACCGCGTGATTCTGATCATAAAGCCGATTTGGGCAAATAATTATCGGGTCGCCAGTCGTTTGCTGCAATGAGCAGGCTCCATGCCTCGGCTTTATGCAGGGCCCATCAACAAACGGACAGCTGAGGCTTGCAGCTCTTGCGGCCCCGGCGGGGTCTAGGGGCTTGTAGCCGAAGAATTCCACTATTCTCGCCGCCATACGATGCCCCTAACTGCGGATTATGCTGCCGCCTCAATAACTTCAAGGTTGTAAACTCCTCGAATGAACGGCTCCGATATAGCTTTCAAAAGCTCATCCTTGATGTCTTCGTCTTTCGAGATGAGCTTCTTAAACTGTTCAACAAGGCGTAATCTGTCGACAAGCAATGAGTTATGACCTGATGCATCAAGCCATTGGCCATCTGGCCCACGGTAGCAGAGCGGAATAAATAATACTGAACTAGGATCATAGAAAAAATGGATGTACTTCTCCAGCGCCATTGGATGAGCCTCGAATCTCTTTTCAGGCCAGCCCTCTTGCTGGGCGGCACATTGCGCAAAGAAGGCCGGGACTGCTTCAGCTGGATCATTCCATTCGTGCAGAGCTACGATATCGATCCCCCCATCGCCAACATCATGAGGAGAAATCTTCGCAACATGTCCGGCATGTACTTCATCCCGCAACTTTTTCGCCAGCGCGCAGATTGCGTCGGAGAACTTGTTCCCAAAAAGATGACGGTCACATCCTCCGGCCCCAAAATGGTATACGTTCCAATCAGGAAATAGAGCACGCATCGCAAAACAGCAAAGTACTTCGAACTCAGATGCCAACTTTGCCCGCCGCGCTGGCTTGAACATCTTCAAGCGCGAATGGCAGAGAAGATTGACATAGATTTGATGTTCAATGGTCTCTGGTTCAGCAAGCTCAAGGACGTCGTGCTGAGCCCTAAATGGGTACCACTCGCCGAATGCTGTACTGCGGTACATTAGATGCTTAAAGGCATCTTCAGTCAGCCGCTGCATGCGTTCATTGTTTTCGGCCCCAGTGTCCTCTTGGCGCTCCAACTGACTTATGAGGCCCGCACCGCCTCGCGTGGTGATAAAACCTTCGATATCTGACCTAGAGACGGGGCGTTCCTCAAAGAAGCAAGCGATCTCGCACAGGTCTGCAATGATATGAGGTGCACGGTCGTTGATAACACCATACTCGAGCATCAGCTCGGGTCCTCAGCCAAGCTGCGAAGAGCGCGTGCCTGCTTGAAAATGTTCATAATGCGCGTTTCGTGGCTTTCATCGACATCGACGATCGAAATCATCGAAACCGCCCGCGTGATCGCACCTTCAGCTTCTACGAGAACGGTAAGGAAGTCCTCGGCAACCCCTCGCGTTTTTGCGTACGCTCGCTCAAGGCTATCTCCCTCAATCAAGGCTGCAAGCGCATCTTTGTCGTCGAGAATGACAGCCAACTTCTGGATGTTGCGCGAGTCTCCGAGTACCGTGACACCTTGACTGTCTTGGCTGAACATCCACCGGCAAAGATGTGCTACGCAGTCTTTTTTGAGCCCTTGCTTTTCAACATATGGATGCGCCACGCTTGATACGAACGACAGTATTGATTCATATCCTGTAGCAGTGCTTAACAGTGAGAATGAAATATTCTCTTCATCAAGGCCATCGATGTTGAAGAAATTTTTTTGCTCGGCGCACTCATAAACGGCCAAACCATCAAGTTGCCTCTTAATATATGGGGCTTGACTACCGATGCCTCTTGCAACCTGGCTATATCTCAACCTCGGCTCTTGGGATTTATCTGTATGATCATCGAAGTATGAAGCAATATAACGAGCTTTTGCAAGTGGCTCCCACTGCTTTACGCCGGTGATATGCCGGTACCCAAGATAATTTATTACCTCATCGCGATTCTGAAAGACTACGCATGGGATTTCGTTTGGCTTATGCGCCGCCGATGCGGCTATCTCCTGTATTTTTCTAGCCGTGCCCATCAGAGAGGGATCGGCCAACAATTTCAGGGCGGTTAGCCGCCTGTTTCCCTCCACCACCACGAACTTTCCCGCTTGATCAGCAACCACGATCAGGGGTTCGCCGGGGAAATAGCCATTCTCGCCGATGGCAGTCATGATCTCGGTAATCGAGGTGGTTCTCGCCAAATACACAATCATCTCCGATTGTGATCGGCCGACCGTCGAGGGAAGTCTTGGGTTGGCAGGGTCGAGCAGGAGATCATCAAGATCGATGGGTCGTGCATTGCTCATTTAGATCATCGCCTTGGGTCCGAGGTGAGAAGGCTGTCTGCTGCAAATCACGTCCGAACGCAAACGGCAGATGCGTTTTGCTCATCTCGGATCAGTGTTTGCAAAGGACGAAGGGGTGGAACCCCTTGTTTGCCCGATCAACCTGGGATGTCGATCAGGAACAGTGGTTTGGTGTTTTGCGTGACCAGCCTTTGGCCAATCAACGCAAGATCTACGATCAGCATTGCAGGGAAGCGCTCTTCGGACAAAATCGCGGAAGCATCATCCACGAAATCTATTTCTGGCGGGTGGCTACTGCAGATAAACCTCCGTGGGCATTGGACGCCTGCAACACGCCTTGCGATCTCGTCATCTTGAGCGAAGCGCTGGCTCAGCCCGGCAACGAGCTTGAGATCACCGCGAAGATTGACCGCTCCGGCACTGGTTAGCAGCGCAAAGTAGAGGACAAGCGGGCCAGCAAGTCGTCCGATCTCGATCGTCTCATGAGGAGCGAACCCAAACCGTGTCAGCTCATGCCTAACGGCGATTGCGGCAACTTCGCTTGAGTCAAAGCTGGCACGACCTTCCCCGCAGGACGGCAAATGGCCGCGCCGCCGCCACACGCGTTGGAGTTCGGTTGAGAGCCCCGTGGTGGCGTCAACTTCCTTGGCCGAGAACCGGCTCATCGTCACACGACCTACGCCCGCGATGTCCTGCCAATCCATCAGTCACTCTCCACCACCATCTGAATGCGGCTGATAGGGATCAGCACCCGCCTGATCTCGCCCCACTCGTTGGGAGGCATCTCCCCCTCGATGAAGCGTCCACCTGCAATGCAATCGGCCAATTTCGCAAGGTTCTCTGAGGGGACCTCAACCCGCTGTGGGCTGTGGCTGCCAATCAGCACAAAATCAAATGTTGCCATTTTCAATCCTTGTGAGCATATCGGGTCGCTGACCCGAATCAACGGGTCGATGCCCCGTATTTCATCTTTGGGGCTCTCACGCAACACGAGGATTGAAATGAATGAACAAGATTACTCCCGATAAGCGCCGCCTGATTCTGCACGATCTGCTGGAGGGCGGGTCTCAGCGTGCGTGCGAACGCAAGCATGATGTCAGCAATAACACCGTCGCGAAGGTTTTTCGTGACGCGGGTGACATGGCCATCGCCAAGATCGACGAAATTCGCGACCTTGAGAGCCGCGTCATTCAGGCGGACGAGCTTTATTCGTTTGTGGGTGCGAAGCAGAAGAATGTGGAGCGGATGCGTCGTCCTTCGCCCGATGCTGGCACGGCGTGGTGCTACCTCGCTGAGGATGCCGAATCCAAGTTCGTGATCGACTACCGGATCGGATCGCGCAACGTTTACGACGCAACCGAGTTCATGCGGTCCGTGTCGTCGCGATTGAAGCGTGATGAGCATGGTCGCTTCGCTGTCCGTCCGACGATCGTCACCGATGGGCTTCCGGCCTACAAGGAAGCTTGTCAGATCGCGTTCGGGACGGATGCCGACGTGGGCATGTTGATCAAGAAGTATAGCAAGGTCGATGAGAACGGCGAGCTTCTGCCGGGCAGCCGCTATATTGGTGCGGACCGCGTTCCGATCATCGGTAGCCCCCGCTTCGACCTGATCCATACCGGCTACATCGAGCGCACCAACCTGAATGTGCGGATGGACTGCCGCCGCTTTGGCCGACAGACGAACGCGTTTTCCAAGACCTTGCTGAACCACAAGCGCCATGTCGCGCTTTGGGTCTTCTATACCAACTTTTGCCGCATCCCCCGTTGCCTTGGCATTACGCCGGCCATGGCGGCTGGCGTCACCGATACCATCTGGGAAGTTCAGGATATGCTTGACCTGACCGATGCTTTCATCGCTGATCGCCTCAAGGCCCAGATCGGTTGGGTGAACGACGCAGCTGAGGAGACTCTTCCGGAGGGCGAGCCCACTCACTGGGTCTACCGCAGCGAGGTGCACTACAAGGCCACCGTGCACGAAGCGGACTGCTTCCACTGCAAGCGCGGCGAAGGGCATAGCCGGGGTGCTGGCAAGCACGGTCACTGGTTGCCGTTCCACTCGGAAGACGACGCGCTCGCTGCGGCCGCTAAGTTGGAGCCTGACCGCCACAACACCTGCAACGTCTGCATGGGCTCCTACCGCAACGCGGGTGGCTATCGTGGTCCTCGCCGGTAAGTTGGGGAGTGTCAGCCAGAATGCACAACGACCGGCATTCAAAATGCCGGAGTCAATTTTCCATGGCGGTCAATTCAAACTGCGTCACCACCTCCCGGGCGGAGCGGCGCCGGTCTGGAGGCATCGGCCCCAGATCGGCCCCAGTTCGGTCACGACAAGGCCTTGGTGGACCGCGACAATTGCCTTATGCTGATCCGCGATGGAGACCCAACCCACCGATCCCAACCCTGCTGGCCGTGCGCTCCGCTTTATCGAGCAAGGGCTGCTGATGGTCGCCGCGCTGATGACGCTGGGCGCGGCCGGGGCGGAAGTTGGGGCGGTGTTCCAGCGCGGCTCGATCGTGCTCGCCGATATCCTGCTGATGTTCCTCTACACCGAAGTGATCGCGATGATCGCGGTGTTCTACACCGGCAAGGGATCCTCGTTCGTCTTTCCGATCTTCATCGCGATCACCGCGATTGCCCGGCTGATCGTGCTGCAAGGCAAGGACATGCAGGCCGAGAACGTGGTCTATGAGGCAAGCGCAATCCTGCTGCTGGCGATCGCCGCGCTGGTGATGGGCCGGGTACGCTCGGATTGAGTTTGCGGCAACGGGCCGGAGATGATCCCCGGCCCGGCTGATGTCATCATTCCGCTTCGTAGGCGAGCAGGTCGCCCGGCTGGCATTCCAACTCGCGGCAAATCGCGGCGAGGGTGGAGAAGCGGATCGCCTTGGCCTTGCCCGTTTTCAGGATCGACAGGTTGGCAAGGGTGAGGCCGACCCGCTCGGAAAGGTCGGTCAACGTCATCCGGCGGGCGTAAAGCAGGTCGTCGAGCTTGACCATGATGCGGGTGCCTTCGAGGTCGTCGTTGATGGGGGGCATCACACGGTTCCTTCCAGGTCTTCACGCATCGCGGCGCCATGGCGGAACACCCGGGCGAGGATGAACAGGATGATGATCAGCAGGATGCCGCTAAGGTCGAACCCGCCGTCGACGTCCAGGTCGATCCCTTCTCCGAACTGGTCCGCCACCTTGGCCAGTTCCAGCGCCAGGGCAAAGGCGGGCAGGATCAGCAGTTGGATGCCAAGCATCAGCCAGGCCATCAGGCTAAGCCTGTCGGCATTGTCCGGGACGAAGGGATCGCCTTCGCCAACAGTGTTGATGATCTGGCGCAGCTTGCCGAAGAAGACGAACAGCGCCGCCACGATAACAAGCCCAATCAGCATGACGCCGAGAATGGCGGCAATGGGAAATACGGCATCGGGATTGCTGCTGTCGGCGATGTACTCGGCCTGGAGCGTGTCGCGGTAGAACAGCAATGCGCCTGCGCCAATGATCAGCGCGGTCGCGCCGAACGCCATGGCGGCCTGCATGAATACGGTGATGATCTTGCCCGCGAGCAGGAGCAGGTCGGAGGTTCTATCGGGCTTGTTCATGGTGCAAATCCTTTAGGCTCGTCAGGCCAGTTCGGGCAGGTCGAGCGCGGCAGGGGTTGCTGCCCTGGCCGACGGCACGGTGACGATCGCGCCGATCGAGCCGAGGGTGAGGACGAAGGCGGCGCAGGCGGCAAGGGCGGTGTTGGCGAAGCGGGTCATATCGTTTTCCTTTCGGGGGCACATCGTTATTCAATAAATGCCCTCTAGCCCGATTCGCGGCATATCGTCAATCGATAATATCGAATATCAATATTGAGCGCGTTGTTTTGCGGCATGTGCGCCCGATCGACCCCTTTCGCCGCGCGCCTGCATTGACAGGGCGGGGGGGCAATCCTACATGCGCGCCTCGCGTTGGCTTCGAGCAAGACTGATTCATGCGCGGTGGATCGGTCCGGGAAGGAAGCAACGCCCACCAGTATCGCGACGCACAATCAGAATGCTGCTGCCAGAACCGGCCGAACAGGCGGGGTTGGCCATGCGGCTTTTGCGCGTTGGCGGTCGGTGGATTTCGCGCGGTACGATGCAAAGTTTCCCCGTCCGCGCGAGGCCTGATGGTCCGTGCGGCCCAATCAAGAGGCAAGACCCCTCCATGGCAACCAAGGCGAAGTCGCCCGTCACCCGCAGCCGCAAGGCCCAAGGGACCGCCAAGAAGCGCATCCGCAAGATCTTCGGTGACATCCACGAAGTCGTGCAGATGCCGAACCTCATCGAGGTACAGCGCGAAAGCTACGAGCAGTTCCTGCGTTCGGACAAGGCGACGGGTTATATCTCCGGCCTTGAAAAGACGCTGCGCAGCGTCTTCCCGATCCGCGATTTCGCCGGCAGCGCCGAGCTTGATTTCGTGCACTACGAACTCGAAGATCCCAAGTACGACACCACCGAGTGCCGTCAGCGCGGCATCACCTATGCCGCCCCCATGACGGTCACGCTGCGCCTCATCGTCTTCGAGGTCGATGCCGAGACCGAGACCCGCTCCGTGCTCGATATCAAGGAGCAGGACGTCTACATGGGCGATATGCCGCTCATGACGGATAACGGCACCTTCATCATCAACGGCACCGAGCGCGTGATCGTCTCGCAGATGCACCGCTCGCCGGGCGTGCTGTTCGAT
>JAIYAL010000104.1 GCA_027489095.1 Erythrobacteraceae bacterium | reverse complement strand
TGGACGCGATGATCCTGTTCCTGTGCTCTGACGCTTCGGAGTTCGTGACCGGCACCGACTTCGTGCTCGACGACGGGCAGACCTTGTGACGCAGCGCCGCCTGATCTCGCTCGCCGCCGGGATCATGCCTGAGGCCACGCCCGCGCAGCTCATCGAAGCAGCCGCCGCGTCCGATTTCGACTTCGGCGGGATGTGGGCCGAGAAGGACACATGGACCCCCGCCACCACCCGCGCGATCCGGCGGCAGGCACAGGACGCGGGCGTCGAACTGCTCGATTGCGAGGTCGCGTGGATCATGCCCGGCGCGCCCGATCCATGGCTGACCGAGCTGGTCCACATTGCCGCCGAGCTGGGCGCGCGGAACCTCCTGTGCGTCTCGAGCGATCCCGACATGGCCGCCACTGCCACCAAGTTCCAGGCGATGGTCGACGCGGCCAAGGGCACCGGGGTCCGGGTCAATCTCGAATTCGGCATCTTCACCGAGGTCAAGACGATCCACATGGCCCGCTCCGTGCTGGAGGCGGTGGAGGGCGAGGCCAAGGCGCTGCTGGTCGATACGCTCCACTGGGCGCGGTCAGGCGGGACGGCGGAGGATCTGGCGGCGATCCCGCGCGAGTGGCTATCCTACTGCCAGCCCTGCGATGCGCCCGCGCAAGGCCCTGACATCAGCAATTTCGATGCGATCATCGACGATGCGATCAACCGCCGGATGCCCTTGGGGCAAGGCGGTTTGCCGCTCGCCGCGATGGTCGATACTTTGCCAGATCACCTGCCGATGGCGATCGAGGAACGCTCCTCGGCGCTGCGCGACAATTTCCCTGACCTCAAGGAACGCGCCCGCGAATGCGCACGCACCAGCCGCGCGTGGCTCGATCTTCGGGCATGAGCCCACTTCCCGTCACCCTCGTCCAGATGGCCTATCTGGTGCCGAGCCTTGAGGAAGGATGCGCTGCTCTCAATCGCGCCTTTGGCTGGGGGCCGTTCCTCGGCGGCACTGAAGGCGTGCTCGCCGATCACATCTATCGCGGCGAACCCGCCGAACCGATCCGCATCCGCGGTGTCTTTGCCCAGACCGGCGACATCAATGTCGAGGTGATCGAAGTCGTCTCCGAAGCCCCCAGCGCCTTCCACGAGATGTTGCGGACCGATGGCCAGCCAGTGCTCCACCACTGTGCCACCTTTGCCGCCGATTACGAGGCCACCCGCGATCATCTGGTGGCGCAGGGCTATCCAGTGGTCAGCGAATTCGGCTTTGCGGGTAAGCGCATCTGCTATGTCGACACGCGGCCTCTGCTCGGCTTCATGACCGAGGTCTATCCTGACCTTCCGGTGATCCGCGCGATGTATGCCGAGGCGCGCGAGGCTGCCGCAGCGCGGCCCCTCGATCCGGCGATCACCCCCTTCACCACCCCACGCTGAGGCGCCTTCACCCCCCGCGCGCGTGGCCCGCGATCTCCCCCGCCAGACGCGGGATCAGCGGGATCGGCAGATCGTGCCCCCAGCCGGGGATCGTTACCAGCCGCGCGCCGGCGATATGCCGCGCGGTATCTTCCCCCGCCTCGAGCTTCACCAGCGGATCGGCCTCGCCGTGGAGCACCAGCGTCGGCGTGCGGACCTGCGCGAGGCGGGCGCGGCGGCACCCGTCGTCGATGATCGCGGCGAGCTGGCGCGGGAGCCCTGCCGGATAGACCGAGCGGCGCATGTTCTTCAGCACCCGCGCGCGCTGCTCCTCGGGATCGAAGGGGAAGCCCGAGCTGCCGATATTCTTCACAATGTTGAGCCCGTGGGCGACCAGCGTTTCCTCGTCCATGCCCTTCAATGGCGCGACCAGCGCGTTGATCGCGTGCTTTTCGGCCTGGGGCAGCTTGCCGTTGCCGGTGGTAGACATAATCGAAGTGAGGCTCATCAGGCGCTCGGGGTGATGCACCGCCATCAACTGAGCAATCATCCCGCCCATTGACGCACCGACGACATGCGCACGGGCGATCCCCAGCGCATCGAGCAATCCGATCCCGTCGTCTGCCATGTCCTTCAAGGTGTAGGGCACGCGCGCCGGGAAGCCGATCTTCTTGCGCAGCACCTGCACCGCAGGGCTCGGCGCGCGGGCGCCTTCCATCTTCTGCGACAGCCCGATGTCGCGGTTGTCGTAACGGATCACCCGAAAGCCGTCACCAACCAGCGCCGCGACCAGTTCATCCGGCCATAGCGTCATCTGCGCGCCGAGGCCCATGACCAGCAGGATCACCTCGGCATCGGGCGAGCCGCCAAGCGGGGCGGTATCCTCGTAGAAAATCTCGATGCCGGTGTTGGGGGTGGTCACGGTAGGCATGGTTGGGCAGATCCTTGAGTCAGGCCCGCGCGGTCATTTCCACACGGGTCCGGCGATATCGAAGCCGCGCAGCTCCAATTGGTCAAGCACCCCGCCCTGTTCAGCCAAAACTCGCAAGGGGACAACTGCCAATGTCGTGCCTTTCGCAGCGCTCGCTTCGGCGATGCGATCGACCCAGATCGTGCGCAATTCGGTGCCGATCGTCTCGTCCGCCCAGGGCCAGCACTTGCCGAGCGCCTGTTCGAGCGGGTTCGCCATCACCGCGGGGATCGCATAGCGCCGCCAGTCGGCAGCCCGCTTCTCCACGATGTCAGGCCCGGCATCAAGAGCGTCCATCGCCGCCGTTAGGCAGGGGATGTGCGCCGCCGGGGGGGCATCGGCGAGGTTGTCGATAATGTCTTCACCGCGCAGGGTGCCAGCGCGGGTGGTGGGAACCTTGGCCTTGTCGGCGGCCTTCTCCACGACGTCCGAGGCATCGTCGGCGGTGTCGCGGTTGAAGCGCAGCTCCTTGCGCAGCATCCCGAAGGACGTAAGCAGGAAGGACTGGCGCGCATAGTCCTCATCATGCGCCGTGCCGAGCGCGGAAAGCCGCGCCCATTGCTCTGGCGTGAGATAGTCACTCGCCACGGTCTTGTCGGGCAGCTTGGTGAACTTCGAGCCCGAGAAGATCAGCCGCAGAATATCCCCCGGCGAGACCTTGCCCCGCGCGCCGAGGATCACCCGGTCAGCCTGCGCAGTCGCCTCACGTAGCCGATCGGGCTGCCACGGCGTAGTTTCGGGGATCGCCCGAATCTCGCCGACGAGAATGACGGTGCCAGTGGGCGTCTCGATAATCCACATCGGCGCCCCGGAGCGCTGGGCGGTGACGACGATGGCGTTTTCGGGCTCGGCGGGCTCCTGCGCCGCGACGGCGGCGACCGGCAGCAGCGCGGCAAGGTATAGAAGCGTCAGAAGCTTCCGCATCGAGTTTCCTTTCCA
>JAIYAL010000168.1 GCA_027489095.1 Erythrobacteraceae bacterium | reverse complement strand
TCGACGAGTAGTTGACACCGCGCTGGCGGATCAGCTCGTCAAGCGTTGCGCGTGGATCGTCCATGGTCTGCATTCCTGCGATTCTAGGATTTCGTCCTAGGGCTAGGAAACATCCTTAATGAGAACGAAAGGGGAACGCAAGAGTGAGTTTGCAGGAGCAGCGGTGGCTCTGGACGCAGGCACTGAGATCGAGATGGCAGCCTAGGGGATACTGCCGCGCGAGTTTACTCGCCTGCTCTCTAGGCGCAGATTCCTGCCATCAATAAGTCGCGAGTAGTTCGCCGATGACATCCACGAACGGCTCTGCATGCTGTCCCGACAGGCTACGAGCGAAATGGCGTGCGGCGACAAATGCCTGCTCGCGGAGTGGCTCATGGCGCGCCAACCGAAGGAGATCGCGCGCCAGAAATTGCAGTCGGTCGGGAATGCTTGCGATTATCCTAGCCCGCCATATTGCGATCTCGAACAATACCATGGCTTCGTCATCGCCCGCACGCGGGCCAAGCGCCGACGCGGCGGCATCAATCTTGTCAGCCTGATCGACCCAGCCATTGACTGCGGCAAGCGCGGCAAAGGTGAGGAGGTGGAAGCGCGCACTTTCTAGTTCTTCACCTGGAAGAGATAGGTCCCAGTCTTTGGCACGCTCATGCGCAATGTCAGCCAGATTCTTTGGCAAGGGCGTATCGGCGCTAGCCTGACGCAGCAGATGCCAGCCAGCAAGAGCCTCTCGGCTCGAGGGCTTGGCGGCAAGCAAAGCTGTTAGCAAATCCTCGACCTTATCACGGAACATCGCGCCCGCAGTGGGGTAGACTGTATCAAACAGGCCCCCGAGCTCAGCGCTAAGCCGACTGGGCATCGCGTTATCCGGTGATAATGACCCGCGGATGATGTCCATGCGTGGACGCTCACCATTGTCGTTGGTTTCGACTACCAGTTGGCGAAGCTTGGCCTCCGCCCATTGCTGCTGCGAAGCTTGTTTCTGAAACTGGATCAATGCGGGTGCTGCAATATGCGCCCGCAAGCGATCGACCGCCATCAGGTTAGGGTTGGCGGTATCGTGGGTGAACAGGTCTAGTGGCTCGATCAGGATACGCGGTGGAATAAGCCGATTGCTCGCGACCATATCGAGAACTTTATCGATAATCACATGGCCCGAGACTAGGACTTCGGACAGCGCACTGGCGTGTGACCAACAGGCGGCGAGCTGCTGTCGTGCTGTTAGTGTGGCCCAGTCGGGGTCGGTAAAGGCTGCAATCGCTGTGAACTGCGCCAAGGCAACGTAAAGATCCCAAAGTGGATTGGCCTCGTCAGAAAGTGCGCGGTCGATCCAGCCGCGCACTCTGGCAGATATCAAGTCGTCAATGTCACAGGCAGCCAGTGCATCGGAAAGAAAGAGCTGTGTCCAAGGCGGTGAGGTTTCACCTTCGACCTCATCAATGAAGCTGGCGAGGCCGGACTGGTCTAGCGAGGCGAGGGCGGCAGCGATCGCTCTTGGTGGGGTAATGGGTAGGGCGCCGAGCCTGCGCACAGCCACGACTAGCCCGCGCTCGTCGATCAGAGTTTGCGCTGCGTGCTCAAAATCGTCATCCAAGCGAAGGTGGCGGGTGAGCTTGCCGATTGAGCCTGGTTCAAGATCGGCCAACGCAAATGCGCGCTTCTCGCGAACACCCGTGTCAAGATCGGCGTACCATTGCTGCATTGCTTCATGCGATTTTGCGAGGCTCGCCCGCACGCGCATGTAGGTCGGGCTCGTCAAGACAAGCGACGCATTGAACGCGCCCAAGTCCTTGTCCGACATGTCCATGACGCCGGCCCGTTCTAGAAGTGCTTCTTTTCGAACGGTGGCGTCATCGCTGGCGACGCGACGCGGCCAGGCGTCGAGACGCATCTTTCTCCGACCGACCGTCAGCTTCAAATGGGGATCGCCATCGCTCTCGATCCACGCCAAGGTCGCCGCTTCGCCGCGCATCGTCTTCAGTTTTTTGACCTGCCCGACATTGGCATTGACGACGGCGTCCCAGAATTCCAGTTCATCGAAATCATGACCATCTACCGTGATCTGTCCATGGTCGGGAAGCTTGAATGCTTCGCGCATACCGGGTCGTTGAAGCAGTGACACACGAAGTTGCAGAGGCATGGCATTCAGCACCCGCCCTGACAGAGCAAGCCACAGGCGATCTTCCATCAATCCGTCGTCGGTCCGTGTAAGATGGCTTTCGATCATCTCTTCAAGGCTAGCGCGAATTTCAGGACGAACTCGCAGCGCATTCGCAAGCACATGCCGCCAGAACCAGTCGAGATAGGCGCGCTGACGCTGGTCGGACCTCTTGCTTGAAAATATCTGGAGAGCGACGAGCGCCAATCCGCCCAGATGGATCCCGAGAATGCTGTCCGATCTAGGATCCTCGGCCGCCAGAACCTGTACGGGGAAGAGGTTCATTTCTAAAGTATCGACGATCCAGGCCGAGGCAACTTCGGCGTCATCAACGGTCCAGCTGTCATCGTTCCAAATGGTTGCAAGTGCCTGACTTATGGCATGTCCAGAATCGAGCAAGAACGGAACTTCGCCCTTGATACCTTGTTCGACTGCGGTCGGCTCGGGCCATTGCAGGCGCCGACGATGGATAAGGGCCTCGCCGATGTACCGGCGAATAATGGCTACGTCTTGGGTCTCTCGAAACTCGCCATTTTGCACCGCATGCCGCATGAAGCGGGCGATCTCATCTCCCCGCAACGGCATGAAGAGCCAGCGCGCGGCGCGCAGACGCTGACGAAAACTGTCACGCTGCCCCTCTGTCAGTCGTCCATATCGAAATAGTGCATCGAGAATTTCGACGGTTGTCGCGGTCCGAAAATCCCTATTGCTGATCGATGAGGTATAACGGTCGTCGATCCATGCGATCCCTCCATCCGTCGCCAGCGACTGGAGGATTTGCATGAAGCTCCGCCCCGTATGCTCCGCCTTCTGAACATCGCTGACCGGAACGCTCTTATATGTGCCGTCTTCAAGGCCGACGCGGATCTTACCGATTAGGGTCGAGAGACTTTCCACGGTCGCCAGACGCCGATCGGCATCTGCGATCGTTGCGCGGATATCAGCGATATCGCCCGCTTGGATGCCGACTTGAAACTGCGCGCACAAGGCGCCAAGGAGATTGGACTCTTCCAATGTTACGGCAATGCCGTGGTCGAGCGTGACGACCGCGCCATTCGGAGGGATTGGACCGACGGCAGCAGCGTCGAGGGTCGTTCCCAACGCATCACGCGATTTCTTCTCGATCCGCTTTCCGAGCGGCTTCACTATAACGTCGAAGAGACGATGAAAGGACAAAGTGGAATTTGGCTCCCCTCCGTCACCTTCCCAAAGCACGTGAAAGGTGTTGATTGCGGAGAGCTGTGTCTGATCGTGAAGCTCGCCATCACCGAGGCGTGACAGAACCGCGCGCATTGCGTCGATGCGTTCAGGCTGGGTGACTTCGCTATCCGATCGTAGTGCCAGCAGGCCAGAAACGGCTTCGGGCGCAATCCAAAGCGGCGCGAAGGCGCGCTCGGCCAGTTCCAGAATCCCAAGCCCATGCGCTGTGAGTAGAGCGGTGACATCCACCAGAAGCCGGACATCTGTGAGATAATCCGGCCATGGGTCTTCCTCCATACGCCGACCGTATCGGGTCGAGAGGATCGCCCGGCGGTCCGTCGGATCGGGGGGCGTCAATAGTGGGCTAAGATAAGTATAGGCCAGCGCGTCCTGCCGGAAACTTGCCAAAACATAGACCGGCGCGTGCCCGTTAGCGTAAAGCTCGAAGGTACGCTCGACCTGCTCACGGCGCTCCCGCATCATCTTTACGATGTCGTCGATCGAGATAAGCGTGACGCCGCCGCGCCCTTGCTCGCCCAATCTATGAAGACGGCCCGTGAGCACACGTTGTTCGGCTGCCATTTTCAGTTTAAGCGCAAGATCGAACGCTGCCGTGACATATTCGTCGGGGGCATCTGCAGAAATTTGCCGGGTGATGCGCATCGCCGCGTCGGGATGAGATTGTAGGATTGCACGCGCCAAGGCGATATGCCCTGGCGATGTCGTCGTTAGGGCTTCAGCATGCTGTTCGTACAGCGCCAGAGCTTCCGGCGCCGCCCCAATAGCCAGTTGGAGCTGGATCGTGCGCCACAAATCGTCAGGCCGCTTTGTTGATTGGGCGATCAGCAAGCTGACGTCGCGTGCGCCGACCAACTCACCTGCGGCTGCGAGACTGTTCGCGCGCAGTCTTTCGAGTTCAACGGGGAGTGTTCCGCCCGGGAATGCGTCCAGATGTTCAAGCGTTGATAAAACCTGCGTGGGCTGCCCATTTCGATGATAGGCGTGCGCGGCCGCCGCAAGGGCCTCGGCGGTGCCTATATGTTCGACGAGGTATGGCGCCGCCTTTACTGCGCTTTTATGCCAGCCAGCTTCGATCAGCATTTGTGCGGCAGCCAAAATGACGCGTGGATCGCCGCCGCCGGTGAGCTGCTCGTCTAGGACCGCGGCGATAGCGACGCGACGCTGCCTTTTCCGGCGTGTGTCCATGGCGCGACGAAGTCGGAGCCAGGGATGCGCGGCGAGCGCACTCTCGCTTGGTGGGCGATGAGTCTCCATGTCGATAACGGCGAGCCAATAATCCCGCACCTCCGCATGGCCAGCAACTGCCAGTGTGTCTGAACGCGTCTGAAGGATCTGACGCGCGTGCGCGAAGTCGCGATCCGCGCTTGCAAGCGCCACTCGGATAAACAACGTCTCGAAATCATCGGGATCAGAGGCAAGCGATGCATCACATTGCGCGATGGCGGCTTTTCTATCGAGCGGGAGGGCACGGGACAGTGCCCACGCAATGAGCGGTGTGGGTAGCGTTCCATCGGCTTGCAATTGGGCGAGCCGCTGCGTCGTGTCTGCGTGACGCCAGGGCATGCAGGCTAGGACACCAAAGTGCCACATGACCATAGAACGGTGCGCGGCCAAAGCAGGATCGGCGATCAACGCTCTAAGAAGAGATTCGGCCTTTTCCAAGTCCGTCCGGGCGGCATCCGACAGCCGGACCAAAGGCTGATCAATAGGCGGCGGCCATTCACCCAGTGCTGTCTCAACCGATGGCGCCAGGGCGCGGTGAAAATTGCAGATGGCGAGCGTCAGTTGACAAGCCCGCGTTTCGGGTTCGCAGGTAAGAGCTCGCTCTGCCAAGGCGACGGCCGCTTCGCGATCGTTCGCGGCCAGCTTTGCTAAAGCGGCGAGACGAAGGGTTTCGGCCCGAGCTGCATTCCCTTCGATATAGGCTGCTAACTCATCGTAAGCTGTCTGTGGTTGACGCTGACGCAGCAGCGCCACCGCCCGTACTTCAGCCAACTCTGCCATATCCTCGGACGAAACTGCGTCCAGCAGCGGCTGTGGGCCAAGCTCTTCAAGCGTTAAAATTGCTCGCAGCCTGATCGACTCTCCTTCAAGCGCGTCGGCTTGATCGAGCAGCTGTCGTACCCGAGTGAAGTTTTCCGTGGGGATCAGCAGGCCAGCCAAAAGTCGCAGCTTTTCGGCTTTGACGCTCGCACTCAGGGCGTCGGCGGCTTCAGAGCGCAGCGCACTTTCAAGTTCCGCGACAATGCGAGGCGATTCTCCCCGCCTTGCACGGCGCTTGAGCTCCGCGATCTCACCGGTCTCAGCCTGATTGAGCCGGGTCACGTAATGTTGGAGGCTGACTGCGCTTTGAACCGCCCCGGGACTGCCGGAGGCCATTCGGCTTAAGTTATGCGGCCATGGGTGTGTCGTCCAGCATGGCGTAGTAGCGCTCTTCGGCCTCGGCAGGCGGGATATTGCCGATGGGCG
>JAIYAL010000086.1 GCA_027489095.1 Erythrobacteraceae bacterium | reverse complement strand
CGCCCTCCCATTCGCGCGCCATCTCGCGCACGAATTCGGGGTTCTTGAGCGCCGCCGAGCCCATCACCACCCGCGCGACACCGAGGTTGAACCAGCCTTCGACCGCCGCTGCGTCGCGGATGCCGCCGCCGAGCTGCACATAACCCGGGAAGGCCGCGACAATCGCTTCGACCGCCGCCCGGTTGCGGCTTTCGCCCGCAAAGCTGCCGTCGAGATCGACGACGTGGAGATGCTCAGCCCCGGCTTGCGCGAAGATCATCGCCTGCGCCGCCGGGTCATCGCCATAGACTGTGGCGCGGTCCATATCGCCTTCCGAGAGACGGACGACTTGGCCGCCCTTCAGGTCGATGGCGGGGAAGATGATCAAGGGAACCACTCCAGAAAGCGCCGGAGGGTCGCCAGCCCATAGGACTGGCTCTTTTCCGGGTGAAACTGCACGCCGATGATATTGTCGCGGGCGACCGCCGCGACCAGCCCCTCGCCGTGGTCGGTGAGGGCGGCGACGCAGTGCGGATCGCTGGCCGCGAAGTGGTAGGAGTGGAGGAAATAGGCCTCGCCCTCCTCGATCACCGCGTGCCCCTTCGCGTGGGGCAGCATGGCGACATCGTTCCAGCCCATGTGCGGCACCTTGATCGCGGGGTCGCGCGGCTCGATCAGCCGCACCTCGCCCGGCACCCAGCCGAGGCCTGCGGTCTCGCCATGCTCCAGCCCGCGGTCGGCGAGCAATTGCATGCCAACGCAGATGCCAAGGAACGGCGCAGCCCCGATCTGGACGCGCTCCTGCATCGCCTCGACCATGCCGGGGATAGCGCGCAGCCCTTCGGCACAAGCCTTGAAGCTGCCGACACCGGGCAGCACGATCCGATCCGCCGCGCGCACCACGAAAGGATCGGCGGTGACAGTCACGCTCGCCCCCGCCGCCTTCAGCGCATTGTGAACCGAATGCAGATTGCCCGCGCCGTAATCGACCAAGGCAACAACCTCAGCCACCAAGCTGCCCCTTGGTCGACGGGATCGCCCCGCCCTTCCTCGGATCGCGCTCGACCGCTTGGCGCATCGCGCGGGCAAAACCCTTGTAGAGGCTTTCGCAGATGTGGTGGTTGTTGGTGCCGTAGATGAGCTCCATGTGGAGCGTGATTCCCGCCGCTTGGCTCACCGAATGGAACCAGTGCTCGATCAGCTCGGTGTCCCATTCGCCCAAGCGTTCCTGCGTGAACTTCGCCTTCCACACGAGGAAGGGCCGCCCCGAAATGTCGAGCGCGACGCGGCTCAGCGTCTCGTCCATCGGTGAATAGGCCGCACCATATCGCCCGATCCCGGCCTTGTCGCCCAGCGCCTGGCCAATCGCCTGGCCCAGCGCAATCGCCGAATCCTCGGTGGTGTGGTGCTGGTCGACATGAAGGTCGCCTGCGACCTTCATCGTCACGTCGATCAGCGAATGGCGGCTGAACTGCTCCACCATGTGATCGAGAAAGCCGATGCCGGTGGAGACGTCATAGACGCCTGTGCCATCGAGATTGACGGCAATCGCGATCTTGGTCTCGGTGGTGTTACGCTCCACCGAGCCGGTGCGCATGGGGGTTTGGGCGGGGATGCTGGCCATGCCTCGCGCTATAGTCCGCTTGGCCCGCATGACAAGCCGGAGGCGCATGGACCGCGCCTCGACATTTACCCCCACTGTCAATCGCACGAGACACGCCAAAGCACTTGACCACAGCCGCTTGTGCCGCCACGAATCCGCATCAATGAACAGCGACACGCCCGACAGCCTGATCCCTTACGACGAGATCGTGCAGGAGGCCCTGCGCGCGGTCGTCGGCCGGGTGCTCGGCTCGATCGTCGGCGGCGGCGGCACGCTGCCCGGGGCGCATCACTTCTACATCACGTTCAAGACCGGAGCGCCGGGCGTATCGATCCCCCCGCACCTGCGCGAGCGTTTCCCCGACGAGATGACGATCGTGCTGCAGAACAAGTTCTGGGATCTCGAGGTTCTGCCGCACAGCTTTTCGGTGGGCCTCACCTTTAACCAGGTGCCGGCCAAGCTGACGATCCCCTTCGCCGCGATCACCGCCTTCGTCGACCCGGCGGTCGATTTCGGCCTCCAGTTCCAGGCCGCGGTCGAGGAGCTCGAGCCCGAGGCGCACGACAACGCGGAGAATGATGGGCCCGACAGCGACCCCGACGGGTCGAACGTCGTCAGCATCGATTTCGGGCGCAAGAAATAGGCGCTATGGCGCGAGGACCGCGGGCGATTACCGGCAAGCGCGCGAAGGCCAAGGCCATGCCCGCGCTGCCTGACGGCGAGACCCCGTCTGCGGCCAAGCCCGGCCTGACTCTCCCCAGCCCCGATGCCTCAACCAATCTCGTCATCGCCGATATCGTGCTGCGCGCGGCAGGTGGCCTCCTGCGCGACCGGCTCGAGAAGGGACTGATAACCCGCCACCATGACGACGATGCCAAGGCGCACCGGATGGTCGACAAGCGCGGGATTGCTGCGAGCGCAATGCTGTGGGGCGCCAGCCGCCTCGCGCGCCGCTCGCCCATCGGCCTTGCGATGGTGGCCGGCGGGCTCGCCGCGAAAGTGTTCTACGACCGCGGCAAGCGGCTTGAGACGAAGCACGGCAAGACCAAGCGGCCTGAGGGCGAATCCTGATCGCCGCTTGATTTTGCCGGGCGCTTTGGTGCAACGGACGCTATGGGCGACACCTCACATACCGAAGCCGACCAGCTCCACCGCAGGGGCCTGATGTTCATCCTCTCCTCACCCTCGGGTGCAGGCAAGACGACGCTCTCGCGCATGCTGCTCGCCGAGGACCCGGAGATCAGGCTCTCGGTCTCGGCCACCACGCGCCCGCCGCGCCCGGCCGAGGTTGAAGGGGTGCATTACCACTTCGTCTCTCCGGCACGCTTCCAGCAGATGATCGACGAGGACGATTTCTACGAGTGGGCTGAGGTCTTCGGCCATCGCTACGGCACGCCCAAGGGCATGATCCGCGCGGGGTTGAAGGAGGGTCAGGACTTTCTCTTCGATATCGACTGGCAGGGCACCCAGCAGCTCTACCAGAAGGATCAGCAGGACGTTGTGCGGGTGTTCATCCTGCCGCCTTCAATCGACGAGCTCCACCGCCGCCTCAAGGGCCGTGCGACGGACAGCGCCGAGGTCATCAACGCCCGCATGGAGCGCGCCAGAGCCGAGATCAGCCACTGGGACGGATACGACTATGTCATCATCAATGACGATATCGACGTCTGCTTCGACAAGGTCCGCGCAATCCTTGAGGCCGAGCGCATGAAGCGCGCCCGCCAGACCGGACTGATCCCGTTTGTGCGCGGGTTGATGCGGTAGGTCAGTCAAAGGCACAAGACCGGCAGGCACCCTGCCCGCCGGTCTCGCGCATTCGTCAGTAGTTCTTGCGCAGGGTGATGAAGAACTGCTGCGGGGCCCCTGCAAGCAGGGTCTGGTTGTCGCCCGAAAAGCCGAAGCCGTTCGACCCGATCGTGCCGACGAATTCCTCGTCGAACAGATTGGTCACCGTGCCCTCGATGGCGAGGCCATCAAGGAAGCGATTGTCGCTCTTGATGCGGAACCCGATCAGCGCGTCCACCAGCACGCGCCCTTCGACCGAGCGATCGTTCGAGAAGGTGAAGAACCGCTCCGAAGTGTAGTTGGCGTTCGCGCGTCCGTAGAACTGGCCGTCGTCATAGGCGAGTTCGAGGTTGGCGATGCTTTCCGGGCTGTCGACCACGGTGCGCCCATTGATGGCCTGCACAACCGCGCCCGCCTGGTTGATCACGTCGTTGCGGTAGGTGTTCTCGTTATAGGCATAGCTGCCGGTCACAGTGAAGGCAGGCACCGGCTGCCACTGGACGCCGATTTCCGCACCCACCGAACGCACATCACCCACGTTGGAGAGCAACGCGGCATTGCCGACGATGCCCGGGCCTTGCGGGATGGCGAGCAGGCGGTTGCTGAAGTTCACCAGGTAGCCCGCGATCACGCCGGTCAGCTGGCCTTCGCCGAAGCGGAAGCCGGCTTCGAAGGTGTCGGTCGTTTCCGGCTCGAGCTGGCTGCGGATCGCGGCAAAGCCCGCGGCCGAAGTGGCGAACGGACCGGTGGTCGCAGCGGCCGTGAAGGCGCGCTGGTTCTGGGTGAAGCTGGCGAAGATCTCGTTACCGCCGCCCAGCTTGTAGAGCACGCCGACCTGCGGGAGGAAGAGGTCCTCAGCCTTGATCTCGCCCAGTGCGAGCGGACCCGGGACCGGGTTGATCGGGGTGGCTTCAAGCTTGACCGACTGGCCCTTGAACCCGGCGGTGACAGTGAAGGCGTCGCTGACGTCCCACTGGTCCTGGATCGCGAACTGGAAGGTGCGGGTGTTGTAGGCGTTGTTCCACTGCGTGAAGAACGGGTTAGACTGGTACTCGAGCGCGTTCGCACCGGGCACGGTCTGGCTGTTGCCCATGTCGTAGAAGCGGCGGGCCTGTTCGAAATCGTTGTTCTCGTACCACACGTTCACGCGCACGGTATTGGTGCCAAGTTCGGCTTCGAGGTCACCCAGCACGCCGATGCGCTCAATGTTGTATTCGGTGGTGCGGAAGCT
>JAIYAL010000218.1 GCA_027489095.1 Erythrobacteraceae bacterium | reverse complement strand
TTCAGCAGGGCGAGGAACACCGCCTGGTTCATCTGCGAGCCCGAGTTGGGCTGGACGTTGGCGAAAGCGCAGCCAAACAGCTCCTTGGCGCGCTCGATCGCGAGGGTTTCGACCACGTCGGCATAGTCGCAGCCGCCGTAGTAGCGCTTGCCCGGATAGCCTTCGGCATACTTGTTGGTGAACACGCTTCCGGCGGCTTCCAGCACCGCGCGGCTTGCGATGTTCTCGGATGCGATCAGCTCGATCTTGTCGCGCTGGCGGGCGAGTTCATTGCCGATGGCTGCTGCGATCTCGGGATCGGCATGGGCGAGGTCGTCATGCCAGAAGTGGTCCATGGTCGAGGCAGAAGTTCGGGCGGCGAAATCGATCGGAGCGGTGCTCATTGATGGGTCTCGATGTGGTCGGGCTGAAACGGGGGCTTGCCGAGCTTGCCGACCCGGCGCTGGTGGCGCCCGGCGGGGTCGCCGGCATCGGCGAATTCGGAGTCGAGAAATGTCGCAACGCAGGACTTGGCCATTTCGATCCCGATCAGACGCGCGCCAAGCGCTATGCAGTTTGCGTCATTATGTTCGCGGGCGAGCGCGGCGGACAGCGGCTCCGAAACAAGCGCACAGCGCACCATCGGGTGGCGGTTGACGCTGATCGAAATGCCGATCCCGCTGCCGCACAGGGCGATGCCGTATTCGACCGTCCCTTCGGCGATGATCTCGGCGAGGCGGTAGCCGTAATCGGGGTAATCGACGCTTTGCCCGGGCTCCGGCCCGAGGTCGGCGACCTCGTGGCCCTCTTCGACCAGCCATTCGGCAAGGTCGGCCTTGAGCTCCACGGCGGCGTGATCGGAGGCGATGGCGATGCGCATGGGAGTGCCATAGTCGCTGGGGGAGAGATTCTCCACCCCTTCCGCGCCCTTTTCGACGGGCGGCTTAACCACTTGTGGCAAGCCTTATGGTAGGCTTTGCGGATGGAGCGCCCCGTGCCTTCCTTAAGCGCCGAACAATGGCTCGCCCGCGTGTTTGCGGACGGGCGGCCGCGCCATTTCGGCACCGGTTGGTTGAGCGGAGTGCTGGGGATCGTGCTTGGGCTGCTGGCACTGCTGGCGGTGCTGTGCCTGCACTTCCCGCAATATCTGACCCTACCCGAACTGCGCGCGCGCTATCCGCTGGCGCTGGTGCGGCTTGCGATCGATGTCGGGCTGCTCGCGGCGATGGCGCTTTCGGGCGTGTCGATGCTGCTGCGGCGCAAGAAGGCGCTGGGGCTGACGGGGCTGGCGCTGGCGGGCGCGGCTTTGGCTTTGGGCGCAGGCGGGGTGGAGATCCCGCGCGGCGGCGCGAGCGCGATCTATCTCGGGCTCGACTGGTTTGTGCTCGGCGTGCTGAGCACTGCGGCGATCTTCGTGCCGCTGGAGGGGGCCTTTGCGCTCAGACGGGGGCAAGGGGCCTTCCGGCGGGGCTGGCTGACCGACACGCAGTACTTCTTCGCCAGCCACGCGCTGGCGCAGGTGATGAGCGTTGCGGTGCTTGCGCCTGCGGTGGCGCTGGGCGCGGTGCTGGCCGTGCCGTCAGCGCAGGCGCTGGTGCAGAGCCTGCCGCTGGTGATGCAATTCGCGCTCGCGGTGCTGATTGCCGATCTGGCGCAATACGGCGTCCACCGCGCCTTCCATGCGGTGCCGGCGCTGTGGCGGTTCCACAAGGTGCACCATTCGGTCGAGACAATGGACTGGATCGCGGGATCGAGGCTGCATCTGGTTGATGTGATCGTGACGCGGGGCCTCGTGCTGCTGGCGCTGATGGTGGCGGGGTTCGATCAGCTTGCCGTCTACGCCTACCTTGCGCTGGTGAGCTTCCACGCGGTGTTCATCCACGCAAACTTCGCGCCGAGGGCCGCGTGGCTGGAGCGGTGGGTAGCGATGCCCCGCTTCCACCACTGGCACCACGGGATCGAGCCCGAAGCGCGCGATGTGAACTTCGCGGTGCACCTGCCGATGATCGACCGCTGGTTCGGGACGCATCACATGCCGGAAGGGCGCTGGCCCGAGGGCTACGGGATTGCGGGGGAGCGTGCGCCTGAGGGCTGGGCGGCGCAGCTGGTGTGGCCCATGAGGCGACGGTCCGAGTAACCGGTCTAAAGTCGCCAATCAGTTCTTGCGCCCGACACCCGCCTTCTTGAGGCGTTCGATGACATCTGGGTTTGCTAGCAGGTAGTTTTCGACTTCCTTGCCGACCTTTGCCCCCATCGTCTTCGCCAGCGGCGCGAGTTCGGCGAAATAGGCCTGATTGGCAGCGGTAACCGCCGGATCGCTCTGAAGCTTCTGAAGCTTGGCGAAATAGCGCGACCCGCTCGGCGTCTGGGCGAAGTGGGCGATTTCCTGCAATTCTTCGAGGGTGAACTCGCGCGTATAGGCGATCGCTGTTGCTTCGAAGATCCGTGGCAATTGGTTGGCGAAGATCGGGCGGAAGGTGTTCGGCAAGTCCGCGACGAAACGGTCCATGATCGCCCGGATGCCCGGCTCCTCGAACATCGGGCCGCTCATGGCGCCCGTCATGTATTGCGAGGCGATGCTGCTCCAAAGCTCCAGCAGCATCGTCTCGCGCTTGTCGGCCGGGTACATTGCCTCGATGATCACGTTGGCAAGCGCGAGCTCCTCGGGCGGCGCCACGTAGGTCTCGTCCTGCGCGGTGAGCGCGGCGGGTGATACCGTCAGGACTGCCGCAGCAAGGGCAAGAGCAAAGGGTGCGACCCGCATGTGAGGCTCCGCTGGTGGGCTTACTGATCCAAGAACGACCGCATCTTGCGCGACCGGCTCGGATGCTTCAGCTTCCGCAGCGCCTTCGCTTCGATCTGGCGGATACGTTCGCGGGTCACTGAGAACTGCTGGCCGACTTCTTCCAGCGTGTGATCGGTGTTCATCCCGATGCCGAAGCGCATGCGCAGCACGCGTTCTTCACGCGGGGTGAGCGAGGCGAGCACGCGGGTGACGGTTTCCTTGAGGTTCGCCTGAATCGCCGCATCCACCGGGATGATCGCGTTCTTGTCCTCGATGAAATCGCCGAGGTGGCTGTCTTCCTCGTCGCCGATCGGCGTTT
>JAIYAL010000112.1 GCA_027489095.1 Erythrobacteraceae bacterium | reverse complement strand
TCAAGTAGCGGAGCGGTAGGGTGGCGGGTCTCAAGTAGCGGAGCGGTAGGGTGGCGGGTCTCAAGTAGCGAAGCGGTAGGGTGGCGGGCCTCAAGTAGCGGAGCGGTAGGGCGGCGGGCCTCAAGTAGCGGAGCGGTAGGCCGACGGGCCTCAAGTAGCGAAGCGGTAGGCCGACAAAGATGCCAAAAATGCGCAAGAAGTCTGACCTGCCGACCAAGACCTGTCTTGCCTGCGGGCTGCCTTTCACCTGGCGCAAGAAATGGGAGCGGGACTGGGACAATGTGAAGTATTGTTCCGACCGCTGCCGGGGTGGGAAAGGGGCCCGTCCTCAAGCAGCGCAGTGATAGGACGGACAAAGACCTGTGAAGCTCGATTTTTGGCAAGTCACCCATGACCCGGTCGAGAAAGTCGTCGCGCTGATCGCGGGCCGCGCTGTGGGGAACGGCGAGCGGGTGCTGGTCGTCTCGGCCGATCCCGCCCAGCGCGCCGCCATCGCCGCTGCGCTGTGGCAGGCGGGGCCGCCCGAGAGTTTCCTTGCCCATGGCGAGGCCGAAGCGCCGGGGGCCGAGCGCCAGCCAGTGCTGCTCGCTGAGACCCTCGCACCCGCCAACGGGGCGACCCACCTGATCCTTGCCGACGGCACCTGGCGGGAGGCGACAGGCTTTGCGCGCGTCTTCCTGCTGTTCCCGCCCGGCGGGGCTCCCGCCGCAAGGGCCGCTTGGCGCGCGCAGGATGGCCGCGAGGAGGTCGAGCGGGCGTACTTTGCACAGGAAGACGGCCGCTGGGTGAAGAAGGGCTGACCGCTTGCCCCGCCTCGCGCGATGGGTGATGATATCCCGAGCGTCATCACGGGGGCACAGGGCGGATGCGGTGGGGGATGGCTGGATTGGCGGGGCTGATGCTGACCGGCTGTGACGGTCTGGACAGCGCGGGCCTGTCCGGCTCGGACGAGCCCCCGCTCGCCGCGCACTCCATAGATCCTGAAACCGGGGAGGTCCGCATGATCATCCCCCGCAAGGACGGCACAGCCACCTTGCGCTCCGGGCCGAGCGTGCCCGTAAGTCTGCCCGAAGGCTTCACCCTCCTTCCCGGCACGAAGGTCACCACCCATTCGCTGTTCTCGCGGCCCGAAGGGCAGGGGAGCCTCGTCACCTTCGAGGTCGATACCGAAGCAGGCGCGGTGGTCGCGCACTTCCGGGGTCAGGCGAAGGCAGCGGGCTTCGCGATCACGCTCGAGAACAATACCGCAGGCACACTGCTGATGGTCGGCGAGAGAAAACGCGACGGCGCGCGTCTGGTGGTGACCGCGACGCCGGGTGAGCCGACCACCGGCCAGCTGATGCTTTCCACCATCCCGGCCGGCTGACCGGGGTGCACCTCAGCTTTCGAACAGCACGATGTCCCAGCGATAGGTGTCGTCGGCCATCTGCTTTGCCATCGCAGTCACCGCGTCCTCCCCAAGTTCGTTGTAGAGCGCGTCCTTGCTGTTGGTCGCGGTGTCCTCGGTGAAATACATCTGGGTGATGAGCCGCGCGGCGCGGCCCTTGATGTCGAAGTGGATGTGCGGGGTGCGCCAGCCGATCGGGCTGTCATAGCCTGAAGGCTTGATCGTCCTGATCCGCCACTCACCGGTTGGCCCGGTGACGAGCTTGGCAAAGCCCTGGAAGTTGGGATCGAGCGGCGCGGCGGCAACATCGCCCGGATGGGCATAGCGCCCCGCAGCGTTGCACTGCCACAATTCGAGTTCGGCGCCCCTGACGGGGTTGCCCATGCGGTCGAGCACCCGTCCCGTGACCTCGATCACCTTGCCCAGCGCGCGTCCGGCGTTGCCTTTGATCTGGGTCATGTCGAAATCGTCGTCGCCCGGACGCTGGATCGGATAGAACGGCCCGAGCGGGCCGCCTGCGGTCAACGGCGGCGCGGCGGCGCGGGCCATGCCGCCACCGGCAATGAGCCCCGCCGCAGTCAGCGCGGCTCCGGCGAAATGGCGCCGTGAAAGCTTGTGATCGTGATCCATTCTTGGTCCCCCCTTTTCGACCCCGTGCTCAGACTATCATCTCGGCTGGCGGATGGGAAGCATTGCGCTGGCGGCGTCGGCGCGCGGGTGCTTGCCATTTTGCAGCGCAGCATCTAGGGGCGCGGCCACGTTCTCCCCCTACAAAAAAGACGTTCACAGGAGCATACTCATGGCGGTCACCCGCACCTTTTCGATCATCAAGCCCGATGCCACCCGCCGTAACCTCACCGGCGCGGTCACCAAGATGCTTGAGGAAGCCGGCCTGCGCGTCGTCGCCTCCAAGCGCATTCACATGACCCGCGCGCAGGCCGAAGGCTTCTACGCCGTCCACTCCGAGCGTCCGTTCTTCGGCGAGCTGGTCGAGTTCATGATGAGCGAGCCGGTGGTGGTGCAGGTGCTCGAAGGCGAAGACGCCGTCACCCGCAACCGCGACATCATGGGCGCAACCAACCCGGCCGATGCTGCCCCGGGCACGATCCGCAAGGAACTCGCCCTGTCGATCGGCGAGAACACCGTCCACGGTTCGGACAGCGAAGAGAACGCCGCGATCGAGATCGCGTACTTCTTCAAGCCCGAAGAACTCGTCGGCTGATCCGCATCGCTTTCGCCGTCCGGCATGACCGGCTGCAACGGCCACCGGCATCCCCGGTGGCCGTTTGTGCATCTGCGGGCCGCTTGCTTGCCGCAGGATCGGCATAATGGTAGCAACGCGCCTAAGGCACTGTCTGGGGGGACGGCATGGCGGGATCAGCAAGCAGCGCAATTGCCAGCGGCAAGGACGAAGGCGATTGGGCCAGCAGCGCCGATCGCTGGATTTTCGTGTTCATGGCGGCGCTTTTCTTCATGACAGCGCTGGCGGGGTTCATCCCTGATTCTGTCAAAAAGCTCGATATGGTCGCCGCCAGCGCGCGCCCGTCGTTTCCGGCGATCCTGCATGTCCATGCCTTGTTGATGGGCGCATGGCTCAGCCTGCTGCTGGTGCAATCGAGCCTGATGGCGAGCGGTAACCGGACGCTGCACATGAAGCTGGGGGTCGCAGCGCTGATCCTTGCGCCAGCGATCGTGATCACTGGCGCGATCCTGGTGCCCATAGTCTACGGCCAGTATTGGGAGGCGGCCTCTCTTGCCACCGGCGCGGAACGTGCGGGTTTCGAGGCTGAACTTGTGATCAAGGGCAACCTTATTCTGCGCAACCTCGTAGGCGGAGTGCTGTTTCCGCTGTTCGTCGTGCTCGCTCTGCGCGCACGGCTGCGCGAGTCCGGGTTTCACAAGCGGATGATGTTCCTCGCCACAGTCGTGCCGCTTCCTGCGGCGATTGCGCGGCTGACATGGCTGCCTTCGTCCATGCCTCATAGCCCGTTCTGGCTCGATCTGTTCACGCTCGCCTGGATTGCCCCGATGTTTGTGTGGGACCTCGTGCGGCAGCGCAAGGTTCACCGCGCCTATATTGTGTGGTTCGCCTGCTGGCTGCCGCCGACCCTTCTCGTTTATGTCTTTTGGGGCACGGACTGGTGGCTGTCGCGGGTGCCCACCCTGATGGGCGTGGGCTGACCGGTCAGCCGGCTTCGGCAAACCGTGCGAGCTGTGCGGCGTGGGCACGGTGGTGGCCGGTTTCACTCGCCGTCATCACTCGGCGCATCGCGGCCAAGGCCTCGGGGGTGAGTGCTAGGCCGAGATCGGCATAGGCGCGGGCGATGGCCTCCTCCCAATCGGTGTTGAGCCCATCGAAGGTCAGCCGCGCCATTGGCCCCTCCCAGCCGGCGAGCGCCTCGGCCATGCGCGCCTCGCGCAAGGCGATCTTGTGCCGCCAGCGCGCCTCGATCGCTTCAAGGCAGCAGCTGTCGGACTGCATCGCCATCTGGTTTGCCGCGAGGCTGACCGCGCTGCGCAGCACGGCCGCGTGCTCGCGCTCGGCAATTACCAGCCTCGCCTCCGGGAACAGGTCTAACAGCGTCGCGAGATCCTCGGCGAAGGCGGGGACCTTGAGCACGCGGGGCTTGGCAGCGATCGCGCGATGCGCGGCGTCGGTTGACAGGATGCGCGCGAATTCGCGGTAGACTGGCCGGGATCCGCGCGCCTCGCTCCACGCAGAATAGGCAGGGATGTGCCACTGGCTCTCGTAGATCGAGTGGTGGAGCGCGGCGGAGATCCACGCCAGCTCCTCCTCGACCGCCGCCGGGGCCATCGGGTGGATCGACTGCATCCATGGATTGAGCGTCCCCAGCATGGAGAGCTCCAGCGCCGCCTTCACCCGGTTCACTCCAAACCGCGCGGGCACGGGGTGAAAGGCATCGCAATAGCGGGTGTGCGCGTGCGCCGGATCGGCGGCGAGCAGCGTGTGGATGCGGGTGGTGCCTGAACGCATGTGGCCGATGACGATGATCGGGGCTGCGAGGCGGGTCTCCAAGAGCTCAGGCCGCTCGCGCCACAAGGCACCAAACGCCAGCCGGTTCTTGACCACCCGTGACAATTGCCCCCAGGCCATTGTTCGCCCCAGCGGGTTGAGATCGGCTTCAGCCTCCAGCGCCGCGATCATCCGCGCCAGCCGCTCGCGGAAGTCGGCGACGTCCTCCTCGGAGCGCCCGCCATGCTCCGCCGCCTCGGCGCGCGCGCCATAGGGCTTGGCGGCGAGCGCCCAGAGCGCATCCGGATCCAGATCGGGCGGGGGGAGCCACCCGCGCTCCCATGCCTTTCCGAGGAAGGCATTGGCGCGGGTCGCAAGGGGGCCGCGGGCCAGAAGGTGTTCGCGAACCGGTACTCTTCTGGCGGCCATCAGAACGCGTCCGCGATGTCCAGCAGGCGGGTCAGCCGCTTGGGCGCGACGCTGCGCCAGCTGCGTTGGAGCCACGCGGCGACCTCGTCCCAGTCCACTCCCGGCCGGTTGAGGATGATCCCAACCCAGCCGCTCGCGCCGTAATAGGCGGGCTTGAAATAGATCTCGGGTTGATCTTCGACCAGCGCGAGCAGCTCATCCATCGATCCGGTGCGCACCAGCAGGGCGATATGCGGCGTGCCGTGGTGCTGATCGGCGAAATAGGCGAAGAACTTGCCGGTCTTCTCGCCGCCGACGCGAAAGCCGGGGCTGCCGTGGCTTTCGCGCTCGTCGGTTTCGGGGAGGGCAAGGGCGAGGGCGCGCACTTGACCCAGCAAGCGAACCGGATCGCGCCAGCGCCCGACATAATCTGCCACCGCGCGGGGATAAAGCTGATGCTCGGCGAGCTTGACGCGATCGGCGAGGCTTCCGGGCGTGTCTCCGGGGACGATCGGCACCGCGATCTGCGCCAGCACCTCGCCTGCATCGAGTTCAGGCGTCACCAGATGGACGCTGGTGCCCCCATGGCTGTCTCCCGCCGCGATGGCGCGGGCGTGGGTGTCGAGCCCCTTGTAGAGCGGCAGCAGCGAGGGATGGATGTTGAGCATCCGCCCGGCCCATCGCTCCACAAAGCCGTCAGAGAGGATCCGCATATATCCCGCAAGCACGATGTGGTCCGCGCCCGCCGCGAGAATCGCCGCTTCCATGCCCGCGTCGTGCGTCTCGCGGGGCACGCCCTTGTGCGGCAGCGCGAAGGTGGCGATCCCCTCGGCCGCAGCCAGCGCGAGGCCGGGCGCCTCAGGATCGTTGCTGGCGACCAGCATAACCTCGTAAGGGCTAGGGGCAATGCGGCTGGCATAGACCAGCGCGGCCATGTTGGTCCCCGCGCCGGAGATCAGGACGGCAATTTTTGCTTTATCCGTCATGCTGAACTCGTTTCAGCATCCATTCCTCCCCAAATACCGTCGGTTCTTTGTGGCACGATGGACCCTGAAACAAGTTCAGGGTGACGGGAGTTATCCAAGGTGCGTCGCGCTCCAGTCGCTCTTGGCCGCCCAAGTTTCAACTGAACCCCGCACGGTGCAGCCCTTGTCGCCGCTTTCGATCCGGCCGACGGGGAAAACCGTTTCACCCGCCGCAGTGAGCCGCTCGGTGACTTCGGCGACATTCGCTTCGCTGACAGCCAACACCATGCCGACCCCGCAGTTGAAGGTCCGCGCCATTTCTTCGGGCTCGATGTGGCCCTGCGCTTGCAGGAAAGCCATCAGCCGGGGCTGCGGCCACAGATCGGCATCGACATGGGCATGCGCGCCGTCCGGCAGGATGCGCGGGATGTTTTCAAGGAGGCCGCCGCCGGTGATGTGGGCGAGGGCATTGATCAGGCCCTCGCGGATCAGCGGAAGCAGGCTTGCGACATAGATGCGCGTGGGCGCAATCAGGGCGTCGATCAGCAATTGCTCCTGATCGAACAGGGCGGGGCGGTTCAGCTTCCAGCCCTTGTCTGCCGCGAGCCTGCGCACCAGCGAATAGCCATTGGAGTGGACGCCCGAGGAGGCAAGGCCCAACAGCACGTCACCGGGTGCGACCTTGTCGCCGGTGAGCTGCTCTCCGCGTTCCACCGCGCCGACACAGAAGCCGGCAAGGTCGTAATCGCCCGGGGCATACATCCCCGGCATCTCCGCCGTCTCGCCGCCGATCAGCGCGCAGCCAGCCATCTTGCAGCCTTCCGCAATGCCCGCAATCACGCGCTCCGCGACGCCGTTCTCGAGCTTGCCGGTGGCAAAATAGTCGAGGAAGAACAGCGGCTCAGCGCCCTGCACGATCAGATCGTTCACGCACATCGCGACCAGATCAATCCCGACGGTATCGTGCCGGTCATGCTCGATGGCGAGCTTCAGCTTGGTGCCCACGCCGTCGTTCGCGGCGACCAGCAGCGGATCGGTATAGCCAGCCGCCTTGGGATCGAAAAACCCGCCGAACCCGCCGAGCTCGCTCGTCGCGCCGGGGCGTGCGGTGGCCTTGGCGAGCGGGGCGATGGCCTTGACCAGCGCGTTGCCCGCAGCGATCGACACGCCCGCGCCCGCATAGGTGTAGCCCGTGCCCTGCGGCGTGCTCTGGTTGTTTGTCCCCGAAGTCATGCACGCCGCCATAGCTGTTCGCGCTTGGAATTCCACCCGCCTTTGGGCAAAGGGCAAGGGCTTTCCCCATGCGCGCATCGCTTTCCCCTCCGGGCCCTGCTGCCGACCATGCAACGCCGCTGCTGCGTTGGCTGGGCGGTGCGGTGCTGGCTCTGGCGCTGTTGGGCGGCGGCTTTGCCTTGCTGGCGCAGGTCGCAGGTGATCGCGGCATTGCCCCGACAGCGGCCAGCGCCGATATCGAGGTCACGGGCATCACCGTCGATGTGCAGGGCAAAAGCTCGGAAGAAGCGCGCGCAAACGGTTGGCGCGAAGCGCAGAAGCAGGCGTGGGCGAAGCTCGGCGGGCCGCAGCTGTCCGAGGGCCAGCTCGAAGGGCTGGTCTCCGCGATCGTCATCGAGCGCGAGCAACTTGGGCCGCGCCGTTACATCGCCAAGCTCGGCGTGGTGTTCGACCGGCAGCGGGCCGGCAGCTATCTCGGCGGCGCACAGCAGGCGAGCCGTTCGGCCCCGTTGCTGCTTATCCCGGCGGTGGAGAGCGGGGGCGCCTTTATCACCTTCGAGCAGCGCAACCCCTGGCAGCGCGCCTGGGCCGAGTTCAATCCCGGCGCCAGTCGCATAAACTATGTGCGCCTCAACGGCGGCGGCGGCGATTCGCTGCTGGTCAATTTCGGGCAGGCGACCCGTCGCAGCCGCGCGTGGTGGCGCACGACGCTTGATCAGTACGGCGCGACCGACGTGCTGATGGCTTTCGCCCGGCTCGAGCACCAGTTCCCCGGCGGCCCGGTGCGCGGCACCTTTACCGCGCGCTACGGCCCGGACAGTCGCCCGCTCGAGACGTTCACACTTACCGCCGATAGCCCGGATTCCCTGCCGGCGATGCTGGCCCAGGCGGTTGAACGGATGGACGGGATTTTCACCTCCGCGCTGAATTCGGGCAAGCTTCGGCCTGATCCGACGCTGCGGTTCGGTGGCGGAGGGCAGATCGATCCCGCGATCCAGCGGCTGATCGAGATCGGCCGCGCTGCCCAGACGCGCAGTGCCGCAGCGTCAGCCGCGATAACGGCTGATGGCCTGCCGCGAATCGAGGCGCAACCGGTGACCGGGATCGAGCCGGGCGAGGCGCAGGTGCGGCTTATCACCGTGCAGTTCGCCACCCCTGACGCCGGCGCCTTCGACGCTTCGCTCGGCGCGGTGCGCGGCACGGGGGGCGTGCGCGGCGTCGGCGTGACCAGCACCGCAATCGGCGGCACCTCGGTGATGGCGGTGAGCTATGCCGGATCGCTCGACGAACTGGCAGCCGCGCTCGAGGCCCGCGGGTTCAGCGTGCGGCGGGGGGCGAACGCGCTCGCCATCAGCCGCTGAGGCGCGCGGTGATGAGCGCCAGCGGCATTCCCTCCCAGATCGCCCTGCCGCTGGGCGGGAGCCTTCTCACGAACGCGCAGCGGATCGTGATCGGTAACGCCAATACCGCGGTGGTCGAGGCGCTCCAGTCACCCGATCGTTGGCCGTTCCATGTCGCGGTGCTGACGGGGCCGCCGCGCTCGGGCAAGTCGCTGATCGGCCGCTGGGCGCGGGCGCATCTCGGGGCCGAGCACCTTGAGGTGATCGACGATGCGGAAGGCCTCGATGAAGCGGACCTGTTCCACCGCTGGAATGCCGTGCAGCAGGGCGGCCTTCGTGAAGGCAACGCGCTTCTCCTGATCGCCAATACCGACGAGGAGCATGGCGGTTGGCGCATCACCCTCCCGGATCTCGCCTCGCGCATTGGTGGCTCGCTCCAGCTCACGATCCAGGCCCCGGACGACGAGATGGCGCGGGAGCTGATCCTCGCCCAGGCCGAACAGCGCGGGCTTTCGCTACCCGAGGGTGCGGCCGATTATCTGGTGCCCCGCACGACCCGCAGCTTCGCCGCGATCGAGGCATTGGTGTCAGCGATCGACCGCATTTCCCTTGAACGCCAGACGCCCGCCACCATGTCTGTGTGGCGCGCTGCGCTCGAGGCTCTACACGGGCCCGAACAGCAGCGACTGCTTTGATGTTGCGCGGCGCGATTGCATTGGCCGCGCTTTGGTGGGATGTTGAGGGGCGATGCTCGAGCAACTTGTCAGCTATCTGGACTCGATCCGTGCACGTGACCCGGCGCCGCGCTCGCGCTGGGAAATCCTGCTCTACCCCGGCGTCTGGGCGATGGGCTTCCACCGCGTGGCGCATTGGCTGTTCGAGGCGCAGCTTTATTTTCTCGCGCGCGCGGTCAATCACATTGGCCGCCTGCTTACCGCGATCGACATTCACCCCGGCGCCACCATCGGGAAAAACTTCTTCATTGATCATGGCTTTGTGGTGATCGGCGAGACGTCCGAGATTGGTGACAATGTCACGATCTACCAATGTGTGACGCTCGGCGGCACCAACCCTACCAACGGCAAGGGCGGCAAGCGCCACCCGACGCTGCGCGACAATGTCATCATCGGCTCGGGCGCGCAGATCATTGGCCCCATCGTGGTGGGTGAGCGCGCGCGCGTCGGCGCCAATGCGGTGGTGACCGAGGACGTGCCCGCTGGCGCGACGATGGTCGGGATCAAGGCCCGCTCGACGCTGGTGCCGGCCGAGGCATGGATGCGCGACTTTGTGCCCTATGGCACCCCCTGCGACGATCCGCCCTGCGACGATCAGGGCCGCCCACGGCGCGATTGCATCGAGAAGCTCGAAAGCGAGATCGCCCAGATGCGCGATGAGATGGCGGCGATGAAGGCGCTGGTTAGCGAGCGCGCGTTGCCGTCGCCTGAGCCTGCCCCGTCCGAGCCTGCCCCTGAACCCTCCGAAGCGCCGATGCGTCTGCGCAAACGCGCATCAAAGGACTAGGCGAGGGGCATGGCGGCGACGCAGACCCCGGGCACTCTTGGTTCGGGCCCAGGACAGGTCGTTCCCTTCCCGGCGCGCGGCGCGGACCAGGTTGGCTTCGAACGCGCGGAACTGATGCGCATCCTTGACCTCTACGGCCGCATGGTCGCCGCGGGCGAGTGGCGTGATTACGCGATGGACTTCACCCGCCAGGCCGCCACCTTCGCCGCCTTCCGCCGCGCCGCCGAACGCCCTCAGGCGCGCGTCGAGAAGCGCCCGGCGCTGCGCGGCAAGCAGGGGATGTGGACGCTGTTCGGCGAACACGGCCAGGTGCTCAAGCGCGGCCATGATCTGGCGAACGTGCTCGCGCCGATGGAGCGGCGGCTGCTGAAGGCGGTCGAGGACTAGGTGGCAATAACCCGCTTCAGCGCCGTCGATACAAGAATGCCATGGTGATGATCGAGGGCATAATCAGGCCCTTGAGATAGGACAGCGGATGGCGACCGATGGTGAAATCTGCCTCCACCATGCCGAAATGCGCCCAATAGTGGGTCACGATCAAGCTGCCGATGCTGAACCACATGGTCCAAAGCGCAAAGCGTTTCCCCAGAACCACAAGGCTGAGGCTTACGATGATTCCCACGCGCAAGGCTGCCTGCACGCAGTTATAGAGCACGTCGTCCGTCAGATCATGCCCACGCACGAAATCGAACAGCATCGTGATGTGGTAAAAGATAAACAGGCTTGCCAGCGCAATGATGATCAAGCGCTGGACGAGATGCGGCGGGTTATCGGGCGGGGCGGTAAGAGTGTTCATTGGCCCTGTCCCCCGCTTCATCGTCCGATCTCCAGCGAGCTACATATGGTGTATTACTGTGTCAATACACCAAGTGGGATAGCCAGTGCGCCGTCCACAAAAAAGGGCTCCCCCGCAGTGCTGCGAGGGAGCCCCTGTCCGCCATCGTTGCGATCAATCAGCCGCGCGCGCTGGCGGGCCCTGCGCCGGTGACCTTCTGCATTGCGCGCAGGATGTTGCCCGATTGCTCGCTGCCCGATTGCGGGGCGATGAGGTTGGTGAAGGAGTTGATTTCCTCCCACCGCGCCGCGAAGCCTTCGAGCGTGCGCTCGCCTTCCGGCAGCCACACGGCATCGTTCATCACCGTCCACGAGGAGTGGAAGCCGCCAGCCCCTGCGCCAACGATGGCGTTGGTCGGCGCGTCTTCGGAAACGAGGAACAGCGCGGCAGGAACGACGTTTTCAGGCGCGAAGAGCTTGAAGGCTTCCTCGGGGAAGAGGTCCTCGGTCATGCGGGTGCCCGCGACCGGCGAAAGGGTGTTGCAGCGCACGTTGTACTTGGCGCCTTCAAGGGCGAGGGTCTTGGTGAGACCCGCCAGACCCAGCTTGGCTGCGCCGTAGTTGGCCTGACCGAAATTGCCGAACAGGCCGGTCGAGGACGCGGTCATCAGCACGCGGCCATAGCCTTGCTCGCGGAAGGTTTCCCAGCACGCCTTGGTGGCGAAGGCCGATCCGGTGAGGTGCACCTTGACGACGAATTCGAAGTCGGCCGGTTCCATCTTGATGAAGGTCTTGTCGCGCAGCACGCCGGCGTTGTTGATGAGGACGTGGATGCCGCCCCACTTTTCCTTGGCCTGGGCGACCATCGCTTCCATCTGGTCGTATTCGGTCACCGAATGGCCATTGGCGATTGCCTCGCCGCCCATTGCCTCGATCTCTGCGACGACCTGAGCGGCCGCGTCTGAGGTGCCGGTGCCGTCACGCGATCCGCCGAGATCATTGACGACGACCTTGGCGCCGCGCCGCGCGAGTTCGAGCGCGTAGGCCTTGCCGAGCCCGCCGCCGGCGCCGGTGACGATGGCGACCTTGTCCTTGAAGCTGATGGTCATGGGTGTTCTCCTGTCCTTGAGCTGTGCGGCTTCTGGGCGGCGCGCTTTACGCCTGCGTAAACCGATCTGCGGCGCGCTGCGTGGCACTTTCGTAGCCGGCTTGCAACATCCGAACTGTCAGGGGGCGATGCCGTAGGGTCAGGGGGCGGGGCGAAGGCCAGCGAGAGCGGGAATCAGCTCGGCAAACGAATCGATCACGGCCTGCGCTCCCATCGCGAGCGGGGGCGCGTCGCAATAGCCATAGGCCGCAGCGACGAAGGGCACGCCTGCGCCCTTGGCCGCCCGCGCATCATAGGTGGAGTCGCCGATGAACACGAAGCGGCCCCCTCCGGTCGCTTCATGCGCCTTGATGACGGGGGCGGGGTGGGGCTTGGCGAGGAACTGGCCGTCCTCGCCCTTGCCCATGGAATCGCCGCCTATCACGGTCTCGAAGGCGCCGATCAGATCGAGCTGGGTCAGGACGTTGCGGGCAAAGCCCTCAAACTTGTTGGTGACCACCACCATGCGGATTCCCTGCCCTGCCAGATCCGCAAGGGTCTCGCGCACTTGCGGGTAGGGCACGGTGTGAACCGCATTGTGCGCCTCGTAATATCCCAGCATCGCCTTGTAGAGCCGCTTGAACGCCTCTTCAGGCAGGCCGCCTTGCGCCTCAACCGCGCGGGCCAGCATGATCTTCGCCCCGCCGCCGATCAGGTCCTTGCTGCTCTCCACCGAGACCTCGGAAAAGCCGCCGAGCACCAGCGCATGGTTCACCGCTGCCCCCAGATCGCGGAACGTATCGAGCAGGGTGCCGTCGAGATCGAAGCCGATCGCGTCGAAGGGGATGTCCGTCATGGGGGCCTTTCAAAATCAGGCGCGCGGTGGCGCAACGGACTTCAAACCGCAAGCATTTGCTGGCAGGCGCAGCTTTGCCTAAGGACGAGAGCATGACCACGACGACCTATCCCTTTGCCGCCATCATCCTTGCTGCGGGCAAGGGCACCCGCATGAAGAGCGACACGCACAAGGTGCTCCACAAGATCGCCGGGCGGGCGATGCTCGAGCACCTGATGGCGAGCGTCGCGGAGCTTGGCCCGGAGCGGACGGCGGTGGTCGTCGGCGCGGGCCGCGAGCAGATCGAGGCAGCGGTGGGCACGCGGGCAGCGACCTGCCTCCAGGAGCCGCAACATGGCACCGCCCATGCGGTTCAGCAGGCCGAAGTCGTGGTCGCGGGCTTTGGCGGCGACGTGCTTGTGCTCTACGGCGACGTGCCCTTCGTGAAGGCCTCGACCATGCGCGCGATGCTCGAGCGGCTCCACGGTGACGACGCTCCGGCTGCGGTCGTCCTTGGCTTCGAGCCTGCCGATCCGCTCGCCTATGGCCGGGTGATCGCGGACGATGCGGGTACCATCCTCAAGATGGTGGAATACAAGGATGCGGACGAGGGCGAGCGCGCCTGCCGCTTGTGCAATTCAGGCCTGCTTGCCGCGCGTGCGGAAGACATCTTCGCGCTGCTTGCGCGGGTGGGCAACGACAACGCCCAAGGTGAGTATTACCTTCCCGATATCGTGAATATCGCGATTGCAGATGGGCGCACCTGCGCGGTGATCGTGGCGGAGAGCGCCGACGAAGTCGCCGGGATCAACAGCCGCGCCGAACTCGCTGAGGCGGAAGGCCGCTGGCAGGCTGCGCGCCGTCTCAGGGCGATGGACGAGGGCGCGACCCTGATCGCGCCCGAAACGGTGTTCTTCAGCTGGGACACCGAGGTGGGACGGGATGTCACCATCGAACCCAACGTGTTCTTCGGCCCCGGCGTGACCATCGCCGACAATGTGCTGATCCGCGCCAACAGCCATATCGAGGGCGCGAGCCTCGCCAGCGGCGTCAAGGTCGGCCCCTTCGCCCGGTTGCGCCCCGGCACGGTGCTTGGAAAGGACAGTTTCATCGGCAACTTCGTCGAGGTGAAGAACGCCGTGCTGGGCGAAGGCGCCAAGGCGAGCCACCTTACCTATCTGGGCGACGCCACCATCGGCGCAGGCGCGAACATCGGCGCGGGCACCATCACCTGCAATTATGATGGGTACTTCAAATACAAGACCGTGATTGGCCCGGGCGCCTTCATCGGCTCGAACTCGTCGTTGATTGCGCCTGTCACCATCGGCGCGGATGCGATTGTCGCGGCAGGTTCGGCCGTCAGCCGGGATGTGGCGCCGGGCGAGCTGCGCATGGTGCGCGCCGAACAGCTGGTGAAGGACGGCTGGGCCGACCGCTTCCACGACGCGATGAAGAAGAAGAAGGCGGCGGAGAAGAAGGGGTGACTGTGCTGCGCGGCGCGATTGAGACCGTTGCGCTGTTCGTCGCGCTCTTCCTGATCATGCCCTACATTCCCTCGCACGAGGGTTTTGTGCACGCCTTCGGCCCAACACAGTGGATGGCTGTCGCTGCGTTCGGCGCGAGCCGGGGGCTGCGCTGGAGCCGGCGATGGTGGATCGCATTGCCCGAAACAGCCGCCTTTGGTGTGTTCGCTTGGGCGCTCGTGATGAGTTACAACATGCTATGAGCGACAATGGCAACCTCACCTGCTGGCTGTGCGACCGGTCGCTGGGCGATATCGTCCAGTGGCATCACCCTGTGCCCAAGGCCAAGAAGGGCAAGGTGAAGGTTCCGATCCACCCGATTTGTCACAAGACGATCCACGCCAACTTCACCAACAATGAACTGGCGCGCATCGGCGAGGATGCGGAGAAAATCCGCGACAACGCCGCCATCGCCAAATTCATCGCCTGGATTGCCAACAAGCCTGCCGATTTCGACGCGCCGACGCGCTAGGCGTATCGCGGCGGGAACCTTGGGTGCCTTTGCGGACTAATCTATCTGGGGCCACGACCAGGAGATACCTCATGAAAGCCGCCAGATGGATCGCCGCAGGCGCAGGCCTCGCCGTTGTGGGAGCCGCCGCCGTGTACGCCCAATACCGCCAGACCGAGGAGCCGGAATACGCGTTGGCTCGCGCCGACGAGGATTTCGAGCTGCGCGACTACCCGCCGCTCGTCGTCGCCGAGGTCAGCAACTCCGGCAGCCGCGAGCGGGCCAGCGGGTCGAGCTTCCGCCGCTTGGCTGCTTACATCTTCGCGCAGGATCGGCCCGAAGGCGGCGAAAGGATCGCCATGACTGCGCCTGTGCTTCAGGACGAGACGCAGCCCGGTGAATGGCGGATGCGCTTCGTCATGCCGTCGAAATACAGCCTCACAACGCTGCCGCCTGCACCCGCCGACATCACGCTCAGCGAAATGCCTGCGCGGCGCATGGCGGCGATCCGTTTCTCAGGCAATGGCTCAGCCAGCGATCTGGCGCTGATGGAAGCGCGCTTGCGCGATTGGATGATGGCGCAGCGCCTTATGCCAGCGGGCGAGGCCGAGTACGCTTTCTACGATGCGCCGATGGTGCCTGGCCCCTTGCGCCGCAACGAGGTGCTGATCCCCGTCGCGGCGCAGTAAATCAGGCATCCTGCATGCCCGCAGTCTTGCCGCTGCCCGCGAGATACTCGGCCTCCCACTGTTCGAACTCGCTACGGCTGAGCAGGTAGCGTGTCCGCGCCTCGTGGAAACTGATCGCGCGGTCGCGCACGGCGCGCACCACTTCGTCCTTGCGCGCCTTGGACCAGTGGACGCGGTGAGTGCGGGGCAGCTGGTAGTAGCTCTTGATCGCGTCGGCGATCGAGACGTCTTTGGGGTAGGCCACGGTGTTGCTCCTCGTCGCAGATGTTGCCCCGATGTCCCGACTGTTGACGGGCGGGCTTAACAAGGTGCTGCCGGACATGGTTAAGCCCGCGTTGATGAAACGCGCCGTGCTGCGCCTGCGACGAGCGGAGCGCGACTGTCGAAGGGCTTTACAAAAGCGAAGGGCGGCCCCCCATCGGAAGAGCCGCCCTTGCAGGTGTCGTCGGGATGCCGGAGCGGCGCGGAGCCTTTAGCGGCGGTCCATCAGACGCTGCATCAGGTAGATGTATTGCAACGCCTGGAGCTTGGCGCGCTGGTCGTTGTCGACCCCGCCCGAGTGCCCACCGGTGGTGTCCTCGAAGTAGTAGTAGGGCTGGCCCAGCGCCTTGAGCTTCGCGGCCGCCTTGCGCGCATGGGCGGGGTGGGTGCGGTCATCGGCGGTGGACGCCCACAGGAAGGGCGAGGGGTATTCGACGCCCGCGACGATCTTCTGGTAAGGCGAATAGCCCTCGATCCACTTGCGCTGCTCGGGGATGCGCGGATCGCCATATTCGCCGATCCATGAAGCTCCGCGGCCGATCAGGTGATAGCGCAGCATGTCGAACAGCGGGATCTGTACGATCGCCGCGCCGAGCAGGTCGGGTCGCTGGGTGAAGAAGGTGCCCACCAACAGCCCGCCTTGCGAGCCGCCCTGAATGCCGAGATGCTGCGGGCTGGTGAAGCCGCGCTTCACGAGGTCCTCGCCCACGGCGATGAAATCGTCCCAGGTGCGCTGCTTGTTCTCGCGGATCGCGGTCTGGTGCCAGTTTGGCCCAAACTCGCCCCCGCCGCGCAGGTTGGCCAGCACATAGGCGCCGCCCTTCTCGACCCACAGCTTGCCGGTCGATCCGAGATAGCCGGGCAGGCGCGGAACCTGGAAGCCGCCATAGCCGGTGAGCAGCGTCGCGGTGCTGCCATCGGCCTTCATGCCCTTGGGCTTGACGATGAAGTAGGGGATCTTGGTCCCGTCCTTGCTGGTCGCCTCGTGCTGTTCCACCTCCATGCCCTCAGGCGCGAAATAGGCGGGCGAGGTCTTGAGCACGGCGGGCGGCGCACTGCCGTCCGAATAATACAGCGTGGTCGGCTCAAGGAAGCCGGTCACGGTGTACATGATCTGGTCGGTTTCGTCCGAGGAGGCGGCGATGCCGAGCGTGGCGTTGTCGGGCAGCGGCACGGGCTTGCTGGTCCAGCGACCGTCATCGAAGTTGAACTTCAGCACCTTGCCCACGACATTGTCGAGCAGCGCGACATAGAGGCCGCCCGCGGTAACGGTGCTGCCCTGCTTGGTCTGGCGGTAGCCCGGGGCCCATACGAGCGCCTTCTTGGCGCCGTTGGGGTTGGCCTTCCATTCCTCCAGATCGACCGCGACGAGGCTGTCGGCGGGGAAGGTTTGTGTCCCGACCGTCCAGTCGACATCGGGCGAAAACAGCATGTGCCCATCGACGATGCCGACAGGGTTCGCCTTGGTGGGCAGTTCGAGCTGGAGCCACGCGCCGTCCTTCCAGACGTACCACAGCCGCTCGTGGAAGCTGATCCCGCGATAGGCGATGCGGGCGTGGATCACCGCGTCATTATCGCGCAGCAGCGCCGCACCCGACGAGACGTCCTTGGCATCGCCCCGGAAGATTTCGGGCGCATCGTTGATCGACGTGCCGCGCTTCCATTCTCGGGTTGTGAAGGCATATTCGCTCTCGGTGATCGTGCCTGCGCCGAAGTTGCGGCCGACCAGCAGGGTGTTCTCGTCAACCCATTCGATCCCTCCCTGGCTCTTGGCATCGAGCACGAAGCCGCCTGCGACGAAGGCTTTGGTCTTCATGTCGAACTCGCGCATGATGGTGGCGTCCTCGCCTCCATCGGAGAGCGCGATCATGCACTTGTTGAGTGTCGGCGGCAGGCAGGTCGAGCCTTGATAGACCCACTCCTTGCCTTCCGCCTTGGCGAGCGCGTCGACGTCGAGGACAGTCTCCCATACGGGCTTGTCGCTGCGGTAGCTTTCGAGGCTCGTGCGGCGCAGCAGCCCCCTGGGGTTCGCCTTGTCCTGCCAGAAATTGTAGAGGCCGTCGGGGCGGATGGTGACGAAGGGGATGCGATCCTCGCTGTCGAAGATCGCCAGCGCTTCGGCCTTCAATTGTGCATAGCGCGGATCGGCCTCGAAGGCGGCGAGGGTGCGCGCGTTCTCCTTGGCGACCCAATCAAGCGCCTCGGGGCTGCGGGCCTGCTCCAGCCAGATGTAGGGATCCTGCTCGGGGCCGGGAATGCCGTCGTCGGCCAGCGCGATGGTGGATGTGGTCATGGCCAGTGCAATGGCCAGCCTCGATGCGAGTTTCAAGTGCGTCTCTCCCTGTGACGGTCATCTTGCGCGAAAGCCCTTGTGCCTTCGTGTAAACCGCATTGGTGACGGGAGGAGGCGCGGAATGCAAGGCCGTGCCGCTGGCTATCTTGCGCGGCGGACCCAAGCGTAGACAAGACGGTGGTGGAGATCTTCCTTCGCCAGCAGGCGGTAATCGCGCGCGATCTCCTCGTCGATCAGGTCCTTGGCGGCCCAGTTCTGCGGCGTGAGCGGTTTTTGCGCAGTGACGATCACCGGCGGACGAGTCTTGAGGATGCGGGCAACCTCGTCCTCCTGACGGATCCCCAGCGCCTCGCTTTCGAGCGCGTTGTTGAGGTGATCGGGATAGATGAGCCGCGTCGGCAGGCAGCTTCCGGTCAGCTGGTAAAGCGAGGTTGGGCCGTCGAAGATCAGCAGGCAGCGACCGGCGCGGGCGTCGAGTTGCGGGGCGATGGCGTCGGCGAGCCGCTGGACGGCGGCGCGGTTTTCGTGGCTGACGTAATACTGGTAGGGGACGATCAGCAGATACACCGCCGCCGGGATCAGTGCGGGCAGGTTGAACCGCGCGCTGGGCGGGCGGTGGAACAGCGGCAGGGTCAAGAGCACGCAGGCCGGGATCAGCGCGGCCAGATAGTGGCGATAGACCGTCGAGGGCAGGTACACCGTCGCCAGCGCAGCGACCATCCACAGCATCGCGAAGACGTAATGCTGCGGGAAGCCATTGGGCCAGCTGCGCTGCGCGGCGCGGATGCCGAGCGCCGCCAGCGCCACCTGCACGAACAGGAAAACCATCATCACCGGGTGGGTGCGGCCCGTGCTGGCCGGCAGGCGGTCGAAGAAGGAGACGAAATTGGCGAAGACGTATTCGTCCCAGTAGCCTGCCATGTAATATCCGGCGCTGACCGCGATCGTCGGCAGCAGGCCGAGCAGGCCGAAGCCCAGGCCAAGCGCGCCGAGCTGCCAGATCGGCGTCCCTCGGCGGTATTGTCCCCACAGCGCCCAAAGGCCGAAGAACACGCATTGCGGCAGCGCGGTGTACTTGATCTGGAGCGAAATCCCGCCGATCAGCATCGCCGTGAGCGCGCGGGAGACGGCGCGCGGATGGCCCGGATCGCGCACCAACACCGCCATCGCGATCAGCATCGGGATGAAGAATACTTCCGAATTGCCTGAATGCGCATCGTTGATCGCGCAGAGCACGACATAGAGCGCGCCCCCCGCCGCAGCGGTCATCCGGTCGGTCTGCTCGCGGGCGAGCAGAAAGGTCATCACCGCGCCGGCAAGGGTGAAGAGAGCGCCCGCGACCTGATAGGCTGCCGCGCTCGGCCCGCCGACTGCATGGAACGCCGCGAACATCGCGAACAGGCCGTAGGGCTTGCGGTCCCACAGATCGACGAACGGAACCGCGCCGTGGAGCATGGCATTGCCGATCAGCGAGTAGAGCTGTTCGTCGACATCGGCATTGGGATCGCCGATCCACGCCCCGCGCACCACAAAGGTGAACAGCGCGAGCAGCCCGATGACCTTCAGGTCGGCGCGGCGGGTCAGCGGCTGGAACTGGGTTTGAGGCGCAACGAACATGGAGGTCGCTGTGCCACGGACATGGTTAATTTTTGGGTGACGCCCAAGCAAAAAGGGCGAGCCTTGCGGCCCGCCCATTGATGTGATTGCCGGGGTGCGGGGCTTCAGCCCTCGACGTGTTCGGCAAGGACCGTAAGGCCGTTCTCACCCACCTCGGCAAAGCCGCCGCGCACCTGGATCACCTCCGGCGCGCCGCCCGCAGTCACATAGACCTGAAGCGCGCCGTCGCGGATGGTGCTCATGAAGGGCGCATGGCCTTCCAGCACGCCGAATTCGCCCTCGGTGCCGGGGACGACCACCATGTGGACCTTTTCCGACCGGACGAGCTTGGCGGGGGTGACGAGTTCGAAGTGGAGGGGCACCGGTCTTACGCCTCTTCGGCCATCTTCTTGGCCTTGGCGACCACATCGTCGATGCCGCCGACCATGTAGAAGGCCTGTTCCGGCAGGTGGTCATATTCGCCGTCGACCACTGCCTTGAAGCTCTTCACGGTGTCTTCGATCTGCACGAACACGCCCGAAATGCCGGTGAAGACTTCCGCGACGTGGAAGGGCTGGCTGAGGAACTTCTGGATCTTGCGCGCGCGGGCGACGATCGTCTTGTCCTCTTCCGACAGTTCATCCATCCCGAGAATGGCGATGATGTCCTGCAGGCTCTTGTACTTCTGCAGGGTTTCCTGAACGCGGCGGGCGGTTTCGTAATGCTCGGCACCGACAACGCGCGGTTCAAGCACGCGGCTGGTCGAATCCAGCGGGTCGACCGCCGGATAGATGCCGAGTTCCGAGATCGCACGGTTCAGCGTCGTGGTCGCGTCCAAGTGCGCGAACGAGGCGGCAGGCGCCGGGTCGGTCAAATCGTCCGCGGGCACGTAGATCGCCTGTACCGAGGTGATCGAACCCTTGTTGGTGGAGGTGATGCGCTCCTGCAGCTTGCCCATGTCGGTGGCCAGCGTCGGCTGGTAGCCCACCGCCGAAGGAATACGGCCGAGCAGCGCCGACACTTCCGAGCCGGCTTGCGTGAAGCGGAAGATGTTGTCGACGAAGAACAGCACGTCCTGGCCTTCGACGTCGCGGAAGTATTCCGCCATCGTCAGGCCCGAGAGAGCGACGCG
>JAIYAL010000137.1 GCA_027489095.1 Erythrobacteraceae bacterium | reverse complement strand
ATGCGGATGCGCGGGGCGAATGTCACCGACATCGTTATTCTGGTGGTGGCTGGCGATGACGGGCTGATGCCGCAGACGATCGAGGCGATCAACCACACCAAGGCGGCCGGCGTGCCGATGATCGTGGCGATCACCAAGTCGGACAAGCCCGAGTACAACCCGCAGAAGATCCGCGAACGCCTGCTTGAACACGAGATCGTCGTCGAGGCGATGTCGGGTGACGTGCAGGATGTCGAAGTCTCGGCCCGGACCGGCGCAGGGCTCGACCAGCTGATCGAGGCTATCGGGCTTCAGGCCGAACTGCTCGAACTGAAGGCGCGGCCTGACCGCGATGCCGAGGCGACCGTGATCGAAGCGCAGCTCGACAAGGGCCGCGGGCCCGTGGCGACCGTGCTCGTCACCCGCGGCACATTGAAGCGCGGTGACACCTTCGTGGTTGGTACGCAGAGCGGCAAGGTGCGCGCGATCGTCGACGACAAGGGCCAGCAGCTCAAGGAAGCCGGCCCTTCGATGCCGGTCGAGGTGCTCGGTCTGGGCGGTGTGCCTTCAGCGGGCGACAACCTCACCGTGGTCGAGAACGAACAGCGCGCCCGCGAAGTCGCCAAGTATCGTCAGGAGAAGGCAACGGAAAAGCGCACCGCGCTGGCTCCGACCAACTTCGACACGATGTTTGCAGGCCTCACCTCCAACGTCATCGAATTCCCGGTGGTGGTGAAGGCAGATGTCCAAGGTTCGGTCGAAGCGATCGTCAACGCGCTCCACAACCTCTCGAACGACGAGATCAAGGTGCGCGTGCTGAACGCAGGCGTCGGTGCGATCACTGAAAGCGACGTCATGCTGGCGGGGGCGTCGAAGGCACCGATCATCGGCTTCAACGTGCGTCCCAACGCCAAGGCGCGCGAGCTGCTGAAGCGGGATAGCGTGCGGATGATGTATTACGATGTCATCTATCACCTCACCGATGCAGTCGCCAAGGAAATGGCGGGCGAGCTCGGGCCGGAGCGGATCGAAACCGTGGTCGGGCGCGCAGAGGTCAAGCAGGTCTTCCCTGCGGGCAAGAAGGACAAGGCGGCCGGTCTGCTGGTTCTGGAAGGCGCGATCCGCAAGGGGCTGTTTGCGCGTCTCACCCGTCAGGACGTCATCGTCTCGGCGACCAAGATCCAGTCCTTGCGGCGCTTCAAGGACGACGTCGACGAGGTCCGCACGGGTCTCGAATGCGGCGCGGTGCTCGAGGATACCAACGACATCAAGCCGGGCGACATGCTCGAAGTCTTCTCCGTGGAGGAGCGTGAGCGGACGCTGTGAGCCTGATCGACGCGCACTACCCAGATGATGCCGGGCAGTCGCCTCACACGGCGCTGCTCGGCTCGCAGTTCGTAAGCTGGGATGCGGACACGCAGACCGCGACCATGCGCTTCACCGTCAAGCGCGAGGTTTGCACCTGGCGCGGGGGCGTGCAGGGCGGGCTGGTCGCGGGCTATCTCGATGACGTGATGGGCTATGCCTATGTCGCCTCGACCGGCGGCGAGATGGCGCCGCTCAATCTCGAATTGTCGATGAGCCTGATCCGCCTGATCCCCGAAGGCGCGACCATCATCGGCAAGGGCCGGGTGGTGAAGGGCGGTCGCCGGGTGATCTTCCTTGAAGGCGAATTGCTGGGCGAAGATGGCACGCTCTACGCCCGGTCAACTTCAACCGCCATCCCGACCCCGCGCCCGACCGCGACCGACACGGGCATGGGCGGCTGATGGCCAAGACCCCTTTCACTGCCGAACAGCAATCTGTCCGCACCCTCAAGGTGGGCGAACGGGTGCGGCATATCCTGTCTGAGCTGCTCGCGCGCGGCGAGGTGCATGACGATGTGGTGAGCGCTTCGCACATCTCGGTCACCGAGGTGCGCATGACCCCCGATCTGCGCAACGCCACCGCCTATATCAAGCCGCTGCTCGGCGCAGGCGATGACGAGGTGGTGCACGCGCTCAGGCAGAACACGGCCTTCCTCCAGCGCGAGGTGGCCCAGCGGCTGGGGCTCAAGTTCGCGCCCAAACTGAGGTTCCGCAAGGACGAAAGCTTTGCCGAGGCCGATCGGATCGAAGCGCTGCTGCGCGATCCCAAGGTGCTGCGCGATCTTGGCGAGGATGCCGAGCCGGAATAGCGCGGGCTAATTCGGGATCATCCGTGCTTTCAGAGTGATGTCGACCTTGTTGCCGACGATCAACTGGTAGCTCGACATGCCGTAGGCGCGACGGTCAATAGTGGTCGTGCCGGTGAAGCTGACGGATTGCCCGGCGCGCGCCAGCGGATCGGCATCGAACGTCACCGCAAGGCTCGCCGGATGGGTCTGCCCTCGCGCGGTGAGCTCGCCCTGGACCGTGCCGCGCGTCGTGCTCGTCAGCTTCAGGGAGCGTCCGGAAAAGCGGATTGTCGGGTATTTCTCCACCCAGAAGAACTTCTCGCCGCGCAGCCGTGCCAGGGTCACGCGGTCGGGCGCTTCGATCGCGGTCGCATCAAAGGTTACGTCGATCACCGCCTTTTCGGGCTCGCCCGGCACGATCGTCACCGCGCCCTCCATGCGCGGGAAGCGCGCGGTCTTGCTCGACAGGCCGAAGAAGGGAACCTTGGCCGAGACATTGCTCGCCGAAGTGTCGAGCGTGTAGCGCTGCGCGACACTCGCGGTGTTGGCGAGCGTCAGGAGCGCTAGCAGCGGCAGCATCGCGATGCGCAAGAGGATGCGGGGCACTGTCATAGCCATGCGATTACGCCTCAACGGGGCAAAAGGTTCATGACCATGCTCGTGCTTGGCGCGGCAAAGCGATAGGCAAGCGCGATGGCCAAGCTCTACTTCTACTATGCCAGCATGAACGCAGGCAAATCCTCGCATCTTTTGCAGGCCGATTTCAACTACCGCGAGCGCGGGATGGCGACGATGCTCTGGACAGCGGCGCTCGACAGCCGTTCGGCGGGCATGGTGCGCAGCCGCATCGGGCTTGAAAGCGAGGCGCACCGTTTCGATCCGGGCACCGATCTGTGGGCCGAGGTCTGCGCGGCCCAAGCCGCCACGAAGCTCGATTGCGTGCTCGTCGACGAGGCGCAGTTCCTCAGCGCCGATCAGGTGTGGCAGCTCGCCCGGCTGGCGGACGAGGGCGGTATCCCGGTGCTGTGCTATGGCCTCAGAACCGATTTCCAGGGCGCGCTGTTCCCCGGATCGGCGGTTCTGTTGGGGATCGCCGATGCGCTCGTTGAATTGAAGGCGGTGTGCCACTGCGGGCGCAAGGCGACGATGAACCTGCGGGTTGATGCCGAGGGTAAGGCAGTCCGGCAGGGCCGGCAGACCGAGATCGGCGGCAATGACCGCTACGTCGCGCTGTGCCGCAAGCATTTCTCCGAGGCGATGACTTAGTCGGGGCGATAGGGAGCTACTGGCTTTCGGGCTGCGACTTCCTATCTCGCTAGGCATGACCGAGACCTTCACTTTCGCCCTCATCCTGATCCCCGCGCTGGTGATCGCCATCGTCTTCCACGAGGTCGCGCACGGTTATGCAGCGCGGGCGCTGGGCGATCCTACCGCCTCCGAGCGCGGGCGGTTGACGCTCAATCCGCTGCGCCATGTCGACCCTGTCGGCACGCTGCTGGTGCCGGGGTTCCTCGCGCTCGTCGGCGGGCCGGTGTTCGGCTGGGCCAAGCCCGTGCCGGTCAACAAGGCACGGCTGATTAATCCGCGGTTCGGAATGATGGCCGTGGCCGCAGCAGGGCCTGCGACCAACATCGTGCTCGCTGCGATCGGCGCGGTGCTGCTCGGGTTGATCATGCCGCAAGGCCTCGGCTTCGGCGGCGGTGCGGCGGGCGGAGAGACACTGCTGACCGATGCGTTCGGCCAGACCCAGTGGCTTGCGACCGGATTGTTCTACTTCATCCTCATCAACACCTTCCTCGGCCTCTTCAACCTCCTGCCGATCCCGCCTTTCGACGGGTCGCATATTGTCGGCGGGTTGCTGCCGCGCGCGCTGCGCGGCGTGTGGGAGAAGCTGCAGGGCATCGGCATGGTGCTGATCGTCGCGCTGATCGCGGCGAGTTGGGTGTTCGGGACGAACTGGCTCGGGGACGTATTGATGCCGCCGGTGATGTGGGTGATGAGCCTTTACCTCGAGCTCGCCGATGCGGTGGCTGCGGCGCTGCGCTGACGCATGACCGCTTGCTGCAGGGCGTCCCGGCTGCTTAGGGGGGCGGGGTGAGCCAGCATCCCCCCGCCCCCGCCCCCGACCCCACCGATGTCCCCGGCGCCCCGCGCGCGCGCGCGCGCGTCCATCCGCTGTCCGGTTGGCTGATCCTCGACAAGCCGAAGGGCATGGGCTCGACCCAAGGGGTGAGCGCGGTCAAGCGGGTGCTGCGCCAAAACGGCTATGCCAAGACCAAGGTCGGCCATGGCGGCACGCTCGATCCGCTGGCCGAAGGCGTGCTGCCGATCGCGCTGGGTGAGGCCACCAAGCTCGCCGGGCGGATGCTGGATGCGAGCAAGATCTACGCCTTCACCATTCGCTTTGGCGAGGAGACCGACACGCTGGACACCGAGGGGCCGGTCATCGCCACCAGCGATGTGCGCCCGACGCTGGCCGAGGTCGAGGCGGTGCTGCCGCGCTTCACCGGCGCAATCGAGCAGGTGCCGCCCGCCTATTCGGCGCTCAAGGTTGACGGGCAGCGCGCCTATGATCTGGCGCGGGCTGGAGAGGCGGTGGAGTTGAAGGCGCGGGCGGTGACGATACACGCGTTGACGCTCGCCGGGACGCAGGGCGACGACGTCACTCTCGTCGCCCACGTCTCCAAGGGCACCTACATCCGCAGTCTTGCCCGCGACATCGCGCAGGCGCTTGGAACCTGCGGTCATGTCACCTACTTGCGGCGCACCAAGGCCGGCCCGTTCCGCGAAGAACAGGCGATTTCGCTGGACAAACTGGAGCACAACGCTAAGGGCGCAGGCCTTGAACACCTTCTCCTGCCGCTGGAGGCGGGGCTGGACGACATCCCGGCCCTCGATCTCGACCAGACAAGCGCGCAGGCGGTCCGACAGGGCCGGGTGCT
>JAIYAL010000191.1 GCA_027489095.1 Erythrobacteraceae bacterium | reverse complement strand
GAGTGAACTGAAAGAAGCCCAGCCCCGTGTCGAGCACGGGGCGACGGGAAATAGCTTACGCCGCCAGGTCGATCGGAACGATCTCGCCCGCCAGATACAGCTTCTTCGCCTTGGCGCGGGAGAGCTTGCCCGATGATGTGCGCGGCAGGGTGCGGGGGGGGACGAGCTCGACGATGCAGCTCATGCCGGTGACCGACCGCACCTTGTCCGCGATCTGGTCACGCAGCTTGATGCGCTCTTCGGGGTCGGAGACCTTGCAGTGCACCAGCACGGCAGGGGCTTCCTCGCCGTTCTCCATCAGAATCGAGAACGCCGCGATGTCGCCGTGGTTGAACCCGGGGAGCTGTTCCACCGCCCACTCGATATCCTGCGGCCAGTGGTTCTTGCCGTTGATGATGATCATGTCCTTCGCCCGGCCGACGATGAACAGGTATCCCTTGGCGGTGTAGCCCATGTCGCCGGTGTCGAGCCATTCGCCCACGAGGCAATCGCTCGTCGCTTCCTCGTTGCGGAAGTAGGAGTGCATGACGGAAGGCCCCCGGCACCACACCTTGCCGATCTGGTGATCGCCGCGCCGCGCGCTGTCCTCACCCAGGATCGCCACTTCCATGTCGGGCAGCGCCTTGCCGCAATTGACGATCGCGCGGTAGCGGGCCGGGCGGGAGAGATCGCGGGGCGCGCCCGAGAGGCGCTCTTCCTCGACCAGTTCGACCCGGATGCCTTCGCCCGGCGGCATCACCGTCACCGCAAGCACCGCCTCGGCCAAGCCATAGGAGGGGGTGAAGGACGCAGCCTTGAACCCGGCGGGCGCGAAGGCGTTGACGAAGTTCTGCATCACATCGGGCCGGATCATGTCCGCGCCATTGCCTGCGATCCGCCAGCGCGACAGGTCAAAGCGTTCGGCCACGTTCGACTGGCTGGAGATGCGGCGCGCGCAGATGTCGTAGCCGAAGGTCGGGGAGTAGGAGAGCGAGTTGCCCGGGTTGCGGCTGATCATATCGAGCCACGCCAGCGGGCGCCGCGCGAAGGCATCGGGCTTCAGGTAGTCGCCCGAGACCTGATTGGCGATCAGCGACAAGAGGCAGCCCACAAGGCCCATGTCATGATACCACGGCAGCCAGCTGACGCAGCGGTCGTTTTCGCCCAGATCCATGGTGGTCGAATGGCCATACAGGTTGTGCAGCAGCGCGCGGTGGGTGACGGCGACCCCGGTGGGGAAGCGGGTCGAGCCGGAGGAATATTGCAGGTAGCAGATATCGTCGGGCGAGGCTTCGGGCAGCACGCAATCGGGCGCGGCGCGGCGGGCGAAGTCCTGCCAGCTTTCCGCCGCACACCCCTGACGCGCGGCGGCGGCAGCGGCCATCTCGCCGATCTCTTCAGGGTAGAGCAGAACCTTGGGGTCGGAACTCATCAGCTGGATCGCCAGCTGGTCGATATAATTGTCCTTGCCCCCGAAGGTGGTGGGCAGCGGCAGCGGCACCGGCCAGGCGCCGACATAGATGCAGGCGCAGAACAATGCGGCGAATTCCGCCCCGGTCTCGGCGATCAGCGCGACGCGGTCTTCGCGCCCGATGCCTGCGGCGACCAGCCGGCGCGCCATGACCAAGGCGTCCTCGCGCATCTGATGGTACGGATAGACCCGCGCCAGCTCGCCGCGCATATCGTGGAAGTTCAGGCCCTTGCGGCTCTGCGCGGCATAGTCGATGGCCTCGTTGAAGGTTGCAAACTGCGCGCGGATTCGCGGCAACTCGCAATCATTCGGCGTCGGCGTCAGAGCGGCGTCGGTCATGTTTTCAGCGATACCCGTCAATTGCGGCGCGTTTCATGGTGTCGTCAACGTACGCGCTCTGGCATAACTCGGTGACGCCGGAACCAGCCCGGCGGCGTTCAATATTTCGCATTTGATAAGGAAAGTGGCACGAATAAGGCGAAATGGTTTCACGTAAAGCGAATTCGTCATCGCCCGGTCGCGCGGCCGGGGAGGATCGCACCGGCGGGGGCCGGGGCGCGAAGCGGGTGAAACCCCCGCTGACAGAGGTGAAACTGCGCGACCTTGCCCTCCATTACGCCGCCCGTTTCGCTTCGACCGGCGCACGGCTCGAAGCCTATCTTGTGCGCAAGATCAGGGAACGCGGGCTGGCCGAGGATGCGGATGGGCGGACGGTGGAGGTGGACGTGACCGCGCTGGTCGCCCGGCTGGTGGAGCTCGGCTATGTCGATGACGATGCCTATGCCCGGATGCGCGCGCGGGATCTGGGCAGCCGCGGATATGGCGCGCGGCGGGTCGAGGAGACGCTGCGGCACGCAGGCGTGGGCGAGGGCTTGCGCCGCCAGCATGCGCCCGGCGAGGCGGCGAGCCGCCGTGCGGCGGCGCTGCTGGCGAAGAAGCGCCGGCTGGGCCCCTATGGTGGGCAGGCCGGCGAGCAGGCCGATCCGCTGGGCCTGCGCAAGGCCCACGAAAAAGCCGTTGCAGCAATGCTGCGCGCAGGCCACCAGTACGAACACGTGAAGCTCATCCTCGCCGCTGACCGTATCGAGGATGTCGAGGAATGGATCGGCGAAGCGGCTGACGCGGCTGATGATTGGGAAGGGACGGAGCAGACATGGTAAGGCAAGCATGGATCGCGGCGATGGCGGTGGTGCTCGGGCTGGCGGCCTGTTCGCCGGGCGAAGGCGCGACCGCAAGCGCCACCGCGCCCGCTCCGGCGCTTGGCGGCGCAGCGCTGCACCCGGTGTCCGGGCTGAAGGTGATCGACCTCGTGGTTGATCGCGGGGGCAAGAAGCTGCCCTTCAAGGTCGAGCTCGCCGACACCACCGAAGCGCAGGCGCGCGGGTTGATGTTCCGCGAGACGCTCGGCGATTTCGAAGGGATGATTTTTCCCTCGAACGTGCCCGAGCCGCGCAGCTTCTGGATGAAGAACACGCCGCTTTCGCTCGACATCATCTTCGTTGGCGCGGACGGCCGGATCCTCAACCTTGCCGCCAATACGGAGCCCTATTCGCTCAAACCGGTGAGCTCGAAGGGCGAAGCGAGCGCAGTGCTTGAACTGCGCGCGGGCCGCGCGGCACAGCTGGGGATCGTGGCGGGGGACAAGGTGGTGTGGATGCTTCCCCGGTAGGGCACCTGCCTTGCGCGGGTGCGTCCTCGGTGCTGTTCCCTCCCCCCGGCTCAAGGCCGGGGTCCGGGGCACCTGCGGCTCGCCCGCGTGCGGTCGCGGTTGCTTGCGCGACCGATTTCGCGCCACCCAAATCTCATTCCTTCTTGGCGCTGTGACCGTATTCCGCTAGGCGCTGCCCCCATGGGAATCCTGATGAAGATCTTCACGTGGTGGGACGGCGCTACGCTCGGCACCCAGCTCTGGGCCAGCCGTGCGGGCGGTGAACACGTTGGCACCGATGCTGCGGGCAACAAGTATTACCGCGCGCCTGACAAGGACACCGGCCGGCCCAATGGCTCCTACACCAGCCGCGCCAAGCGCTGGGTGATCTATGCCGGGGCCAACGACGCGAGCCGCGTGCCGGCCGAATGGCACGGCTGGCTCCACGGCACCTTTGACGACGTGCCCGACAGCCACCTGCCGCCAGCGAAGATCTGGGAGACCGATTACACCCCCAACGCCACCGGCACGGCGGCGGCCTACCGCCCGCAAGGCGCGCTTGAGCGCGGCGGCGTGCGCGCCCGCGCCGTGGGTGACTACGAGGCTTGGACGCCCGGCGGCGCGGACAGCTGACGGCGGCGATGAGGGCGCTTGTCCTGCTTCTGCCGCTGGTGCTGGCCGCCTGCGATGCTGTCGCGCCCAAGCAGCCCGACACGGTCAAGGTTCCGTTGGGCGAATCGAGCCCCGCTCCGGTCGCTGCGGCTTCCGGGGCCGCCAATGATTACGGCGCGACCCCGATGAAGGATCGCGTCGCGGTGCTGGGCTTGCTCAACAAGCGCAACAATGTCGCCGAAGAGATCAAGCTGAAGCCCGGCGAAGCCCGCGAGATCGGCCCCGTCATCATCCGCGTTTCCGCCTGCGAGCGCACGGCGCCGTGGGAGATGCCGCAGCAGACCGGCGCCTTCGTGCAGGTCGACATCCGCGGGCGCGGCCAACAGAGCCACGCGCGGGTCTTTTCGGGCTGGATGTTCCTTGAAAGCCCGAGCCTCAACGTGGTCGAGCACCCGGTCTATGACGTCTGGGTCAAGGACTGCGTGATGCGCTTCCCGGGTGAGGAAGGCCCGGCCTCGCCCAAGGCCGACCCTTCGGCCAAGCCCGCGGCAAGCCCCTCCGCGCCAGCGACGCCCCCAGCAACGCCCGCCGCCGCGCCTGCCGCGTAGCCTTCGGCGAACCACCGCCACGCCATGCCGATGCTGGTGCGCGGCTGGCCGTGGGCGCCCTCGATCAGCCGGCGGTAATCGGCCTGCGCCATCTCGACCGCGCCCATCGTGCGCAGGTGCTCGGTCATGAACTGGCAGTCGAGCAGCGCGAAGCCCGCGCGCCGCAGCACCGCCACCAGCCAGGCGAGCGCGACCTTGCTGGCATCGGGCATCCGGCTGAACATCGATTCGCCGCAGAACACCCGGTCGAAGCTGACCCCGTAGAGCCCCCCGACCAGCTCCGGCGGCGCGCCGTCTTCGCTCGCCAGCCAGCACTCGACCGAGTGCGCATGGCCCGCGCGGTGGAGGCCGACATAGCTCTGCACGATCCGCTCGCTGATCCACGTTTCGGGATGCTCGGGGCGCGGTTCGGCGCAGGCGCGGATCACCTGCTCGAAGGCGCGGTCGATTGTCACCGTGAAGCGGTCGGTGCGGATCACCTTGCGCAAGCTCTTGGACAGGTGCAGCCCCTCCATCGGGATGACCGCCCGCTCGCGCGGCTCGACCCAGAACACCTCCGGGTCCTCGCGGCGGTCGGCCATAGGAAAGATGCCGCTGCGATAGGCGAGCAGCAAGGTCTCTACGGGGACCGGAGGGCGGGTGGGCGCGTGCATGGTTGAAGGCCATGATACAGGCGCACGGCCCCCGAGGCAAAGAGGATTGCCTATCGGATAAGCCTTCGATAAAGGCACCGCTCCAACGCGCTGCAGGGGTGTAGCTCAGTTGGTAGAGCATCGGTCTCCAAAACCGAGGGCCTGCGGTTCGAGTCCGCACACCCCTGCCATTCTTGCTTGCGAACCGGCCTCCGCCGGTTCGTCCGCGCGGCGGATCCTCACTTCGCTACGCTTCGTTCGGGCCGCTGCGCCTTTGTTTCCGCATCGCCTCCGCGATGCGATTTCCTCGCTCATGCGATCTGAAGATCGCGTCGCTGCGGGGCGGCCGCTTGGCCTTGCGACGCCTTTGGCGTCGATCCAGCCCTCTCCTGCTGAGGTCGCTATGGGCTTTTTCTGCGATTCCTTGCGCTTTGCCGGCCCTGCCATTCATCTTGTCGCAAGCCGAGCCGTGTATTCTCGTCGACGAACCGTTGATCGGTTTCATCAGGGAAACATTGCCATGAGCGCCTATACCTTCCGTTCCTCGCGCCCCGACCAGTGGGTCAGCCCGCGGCCGACCCGCGATCCGGCCCGGCTTGCGGCGATCCATGGCCCGCTGCGGCCAATGCAGGACGAGCCCCCCCTGCTCACGGGCCTGCTCGCCCGCCTGCTGGGCCTGCGCTGACGCGCTGATCCTGCTCACGCGTGTCCGGCCAATCCCCGAGCACCTTGCATTCGCGCGGGCACTTGCGTAATGGCGTTCGCGTCTTTCCGACATCGGCAGATTCTCCAGCCCCTCCGGCGACCTTGTCCCGGGCGGCGCGGAGCCCTACCTGAAAGCCGGCCGGACGAGACGTGAAGGCATTACGCGAAGGAACGCAAAGCCCCATGGCTGACAAGCTGATCGCTCCCAAGGACGGGGCCGAAGAAAAGAAGCGCAAGACCTCGCCCGGCGAGTTCTTCAACCAGGTCAAGGCCGAGACGAACAAGATCGTCTGGCCGACCCGGGATGAGACCGTGCGCACCGCGATCTTCGTGTTCATCTTCATGATGATCCTCGCGGTCTTCTTCCTCGGCGTCGACAGCCTGTTCGGCATGGTCGTGCGGGCGCTTATCGGCCTGCTCCAGTAGGCCTGAGCGCCTCGCTCCTTCTGCCCGTCAGACCCCATTTCCAAGGACTTCCCATGGCTCGCTGGTACATCATCCACGCTTACTCCGGCTTCGAGAACAAGGTTCGCGACGCGATCATCTCCGAAGCCGAACGTCTCGGCCTGTCAGAAGGTGTCGAGGAAGTGCAGGTGCCAACCGAGACCGTGACCGAAGTGAAGCGCGGCAAGAAGGTGCAGGTCGAACGCAAGTTCATGCCCGGCTACGTGCTTGCCAAGCTCAACCTGACGGATGATGTCTATCACCTCGTCAAGAACACGCCGAAGGTGACCGGCTTCCTCGGCTCGATGAACAAGCCGCAGCCGATCTCCGAGCGCGAGGCCTCGCGCTATTTCGGCGGCGTCGCCGATGCTCAGGCAGCGCCGAAGCGCGAAATCAGCGTCGATTACGAAATCGGGGATTCGGTGAAGGTGCTCGACGGGCCCTTCGCGAGCTTCAACGGGATCGTGGAAGAGCTCGATTTCGACAAGGCGAAGGTCAAGGTTTCCGTGTCGATCTTCGGCCGCGCGACCCCGGTGGAGCTCGATTTCGAGCACGTCGAACTGGCCAAGTAATTGTTGCGCACCCGCCTCCGCGGGTGCGTCCTCGGCGCTGTTCCTTCGCTACGCTCCGGGCGCCTGCGGCGCGCGCGTCATTGTCGGCCTACCGCTTTGCTACTTGAGGCCGGCCGCCCTTGCGGCCTCTGGCGAGGCCGATGCATCGCCAAATGACCTGTGTTACGATCGGTCGGTGAAAACCACCCCCGGCATCTGCCAGCGCAAGCGCCGTTACGAGACCCGCGAGGAAGCCGAGGCGGTTGCCATGCAGGCGGGCGTGACCTTGCGCGCCTACAAGTGCGCGCTGTGCCGCAAGTTCCACCTCACCAGCCGCACCAAGGGGTTGAGGGTGCCGCGTCCCCCAATTCCGCCTCCCTCGTCGCCCTTGGCTTGACACGGCCCCCTGCCAAATGGGTTGCTTTTTCCCCGGCGCGCCTCTAACCGCGCGCCTTCGCTCGGCTCTGGCCGGGTGATTCCGTGCGGGAGCCTTTCGCAATGCACAAGCAGGGGCGCTTGAACCGCTTACCATGAGCCTCGTTCGAAAGAGCGATGCAACAGTGCGACAGGAGTAAGGCCACATGGCCAAGAAAATCGAAGGCTATATCAAGCTGCAGGTGCCCGCGGGCTCTGCCACCCCCTCGCCGCCGATCGGCCCGGCGCTGGGTCAGCGCGGCGTGAACATCATGGAATTCTGCAAGGCGTTCAACGCCGCCACGCAGGAAATGGAAAAGGGCATGCCGAT
>JAIYAL010000223.1 GCA_027489095.1 Erythrobacteraceae bacterium | reverse complement strand
GTCAGCGCGAGGCTCATCGCAAGGCTGGTGCTGATCGCCATGCACAGGCCGCGCGAGGGCAGCGCGAAGGCCCACTGCGAGCGGGCGGGCAGGGGCAGCGCCACCTCCCTGATATCGTAAGCATCAAGCTCCATCAGCCCGCCGAACCCGCTCCGCTCGATATCGGTGACGAGGTGATGGATATCCTCGGCGAGCAGCTGCGCATCGCCGAGCAGCGCCGTGGCACGGGTATAGTGACCCAGATCGAGCGCACCGCGCGCCTCACGCTGGAGCCGCCTCGCCTCTTCGGTGAGCAAACGGACATAGGCCGTGACAGACGATGCTTCCTGCGCTCCCATGGGAGGCTGTGTACCCTGAAACCGGGCCAGCCTCAATCCATATGCTTCAGGCCGACCCTGAGGTAATCCCACCCCGTCACGCAGGTCAGCACCGCCGCCGTCCACAGCGACACCAGGCCGACAAGGTGCACCCAGCTTTCAGCAAGTGTGCCGCAGCTTTCGCCCACCGCCTGGCACGGCGCACCGTGCACCGCCCCGCCGAGAATCAGCGCGCCGAGCGACACCAGCTGGAAGGTCGTCTTCCACTTGGCGAGCGCCGAGACCGGCACCGAGATCTGCGCCCCGCCCAGAAATTCACGCAGGCCCGACACCGCGATCTCGCGCACCAGAATGATCAGCCCGGCGATCACGTGGATGTCGCCCGCATAGGGCCCGCGCAGATAGCCTTGCGCAGTCAGCACCAGGATCACCGCGGCGACCATGATCTTGTCGGCAATCGGATCGAGGAAGATGCCGAGCTTCGAAACCGTCCCGTGCGCGCGTGCCAGATAGCCATCGAAGAAATCGGTGATGGCGATGATGCAATAGAGCACGAAGCCGATCAGATAGCCCAGCCGCCATTCCGGCCACCACAGGAAGAAAGCCAGCAGCGGCACCGCGAAGATGCGCGAAAGGGTGAGGATATTGGGCAGGCTCTGCATCGCAGGCCACGGTCTAGCGCTGGAATGGCGACTGCAAAACCCCCCGCAGACCGGCTCCCCACAGTGCCGGGCGATGCACGCGCTCTTGTGAAACCGCGCCCTGCCGCTATGTCGCGGGTAATCAACAGGGACATTGGCGCCGCCAACGCATGACCACTTCGACCCAACTCATGCGCCGGCGGCGGTTCCTGCCGCTGTTCCTGACCCAGCTCCTCAACGCGCTCAACGACAATCTCTACAAGAACGCGATGGTGCTGTTCGTGGTCTATCAGGTCTACGATTCGCCCGAGATGGAGACGCTCATCAGCGGTGTTGCCACCGCATTGTTCGTGCTGCCCTTCGTGTTGTTTTCGGCGACCTCCGGCCAGCTGGCCGACATGCGCGACAAGACCACGATCATCCGGTGGATCAAGTTTGCCGAGATCATCATCATGAGCGTGGGCGCAGCCGGACTGCTGCTCGCCTCGAAGGGGATGCACACCGAAACCATCGCCATCCCGCTGATGTTCGTCGCGCTGTTTGCGATGGGGATGCATTCGACCTTCTTCGGCCCGATCAAATACGCGATCCTCCCCCAGCATCTGGAAAAGGACGAAGTGCTCGCCGGCACCGGCCTGGTCGAGGCGGGGACATACGTGGCGATCCTTGTCGGCATGATCCTGGGCGGGGCGATGCACATCATGGACAGCGTTGTTGCGGTGATCGCCATCGCTGTCGTCGGCTACATCGTGTGCCGCTGGGTGCCGCCTGCGCCCGCACAGACCACCGAAACCAAGGTCGACTGGAACCCGATCCGTGCTTCCAAGGATCTGATCGCCTTTTCGATGGGCAATCTTGAGCTGCGTTATGCGGTGCTGGCGATCAGCTATTTCTGGGCCATCGCGGCGATCCTGTCGGTGCAGTTCATCCCGCTCGCCAAGAACGTGCTGCTGGCCGACAAGCAGGTCGCCGCGATCATGCTGGTCGCTTTCTCCGCCGGGATCGCAATCGGATCAGTGTCGATCAACGCGCTGCTCAAGGGTGCCATTTCGGCGCGCTATTCGGCCCCTTCGGTGCTGGTGCTGGGCGGCCTCTTGATCACCTTCTATCTGATCTGCCGGATGTGGAACCTCGTGCCAGCCGAAGGCGCGCTGTTCGGGGTGGAGGAGTTCCTGCGCCAGCCGCTGGCGCTGGTGCTGCTCGCCAACCTGTTGTTCATCGCGATCGCGGGGGGGATGTTCGTGGTGCCGCTCTACGCCTTCCTCACCACCCGCGTCGACAAGTCCGAAGCTTCGCGATCAGTCGCGGCGAACAACTTTGTCTCATCGGTGTTCATGGTGGTGGGCGCCGGGCTGGCCGGGGTGCTGGGCTATTTCGGTATCCCGCTGGCCGAACAATTGCTGCTCAGCCTGGTGCTGTGCCTGCTTTCGGCGCAGCTCGCGCGCAAGCTCCACAAGGTCGAAGGTCTGCGCGATGCCGAGGCGGACGCCGCCGCCTAGAACAAGCCTAGAGAATGAAGGCGAAAATCGCGAGGGTCAGCGCCACGTAGGTGGTGGCCGCGCCGCGCACGTCCTGCATCGTCAGCCGCCACAGGCTCTCGGCCGGGATCGGGATGAGATTGCGCCGGACATGCGGCGGCAGGCTTGCACGGAACCAGTGACGGGCGCTCTCATCGGTGAGAACCAGGCTGCGGCGCATTTTCGTGATTCTCCAGTGGCAGAGAGGCCAGTATTAAGACTTTCTTTACTATTGAAAACGGCTTGCGGCAGGCGTGTCACAGCATGGGACAGACCGAGCCGCGCCGGGGATAGCGCCGCCGGATTTGCACCGGCCCGCCCCCGGCTGTAGAGCCGCCGAACCGGACGACGGGAGAGACGCAAATGCCTGATTCCAGCCGCCCTCAGACCACGCGCAGCGCCGCTGCGCTGCTGGTCGATTGCCTTGCCGTGCAAGGCTGCGAACGGATCTTCACCGTGCCCGGCGAAAGCTTTCTCAGCGTTCTCGATGCTTTGCCCGATGTCCCTGCGATCGACGTTGTCACCTGCCGGCAGGAAGGCGGCGCCGCCTTCATGGCCTGCGCCGACGGCGCCATGAATGCCGCCGGATCAGGGCGCCCCGGCGTCGCCTTCGTCACCCGCGGCCCGGGCGCGACCAATGCCAGCATCGGCGTGCATGTGGCGCATCAGGATTCGCAGCCCATGATCCTGTTCGTCGGCGACGTGGCGCGCGCGATGCAAGGGCGCGAGGGGTTCCAGGAGGTCGATTTTGCCGCTTTCTTCGGCCCGATCTGCAAGTGGGCGGCGCGGATTGATGATCCGGCGCGCATTCCCGAATACATCGCCCGCGCCTATGCCGTGGCGATCAGCGGGCGGCCCGGCCCGGTGGTGCTCGCCCTGCCCGAAGATATGCTGGTGGAGGAGGTGCCCGCCAGCCTGACCCCGCGCCCCCTCGTGCTGCGTCCCGCGCAGGCCGTGTGCCCCGACGCGCTGGCAACCCTGTTCGACCTGATCGCGGATGCGGCCAGCCCCATCGCCATCATCGGCGGCGCCGGGTGGAACGCCAAGGCGCGCGCGCATTTCCAGACCTTTGCGGAACGTATCGGACTGCCCGTGGCAACCGCCTTCCGCCGGCAGGACGCGATTGCGCCGTCCTCGCCGGTCTATGCCGGCAACCTCGGCTACGGCCCCAACCCCAAGCTGGTGGAGCGCGTGCGGCAGGCCGACCTGATCATCGCCGTGGGCGCGCGATTGGGTGAGGCGACCACTGATGGCTACACGCTGCCCACATTGGAGCACCCCGGCCAGACGCTCGTCCACATCCACCCCGATCCCGAGGAGCTCGGCCGGGTCTATCGCACCGATCTGGCGCTGGCTTGCGCGGTCGATGAATTCGCCGAGTGCGCGATGCTGTGGGAAGATGATGCGATCCTGTCGTTTGACGCAGGAGCCGAAGCCCACGCCGAATGGGAGGAATGGGCAACCCCCCAGCCCTCTGACGCAGGCATCGACCTTGGGCTGTGCGTTGCGGCGATGCGCGAGGCGCTGCCTGCCGACACGATCATCTGCAACGGCGCGGGCAATTTTGCCGGGTGGTGGCACCGCTACTGGCGTTACGATGCCTATCCGGGCCAGCTTGCGCCCACCTGCGGCGCAATGGGCTACGGCGTCCCGGCGGGCATTGCTGCCGCTTTGCGCTATCCCGAATGCACGGTCGTCGCCGTGGCAGGGGATGGGGATTTCCTGATGAACGGGCAGGAACTCGCCACCGCGGTGCAGCACGGGGCAAACCTCATCGTGGTGGTGGTGGATAACGGCGCCTATGGCACGATCCGGATGCATCAGGAACGCGAATATCCGGGGCGTGTCTCGGCCACGCAGCTCACCAATCCCGATTTTGCCAAGCTGGCCGAAGCCTATGGCGCATGGAGCGCGCGGGTGGAAACCACGGCTGAGTTCATCGCCGCGCTCGGGGTCGCCCGCGAGCGCAGCGGAGTCCGCCTGATCCACGCGCTGACCGATCTTGAACGCATCGCGGCGAGCGGCGCGACGATCAGCGGGCTGAGGGCGCGGGCCAAAGCGACTGCCGGAACCGGCGCCTGAACGCAAGAAGGCCGCCCACCCTTGCGGGGTGAGCGGCCCTCCCGGAACGCGGTCGCGTCCCGTACCGGTTGGCCGTCTGACTTGGCCGCCAGACGTGGCCGTCAGATATGGTCGCCAAGCGCGCCCTTTATCGAACCCTTGATCTTGTCGATCTTGCCTTCGGTCTTTTGCGCAAGCCCTTTAGCGCGGGTTTCCGGATTGCTTGAGTGCAGCTTGGCCTCGCCAATCACTTCTTTCACGGCACCCTTGGCCTTGTCGATGAATTCACCCATGATAACCTCCTCGATCAAGCCAATGGATTTACTGGCTTTCAGGAGGTCTACCGGGTGATGGGGCAAGGTGTTCCGGGGTTTGGGGCAGGCAGTGGCGGGGACGGGATCGGCTGATCGGGGCGAGGTTTTCGCCGCGTTGTCGCCAGATCCCCGCCAGACCCCGCCTAGCCCCCCTTAGACCCCTGCTAGACCCCTGTTAGACCCGGCTCAGCACAATGTTGCTGCTGCGAAAATCATCTGTTTCACGTGAAACATCGCGTGGCTGGCAGGTCAGGCCTCGGCCATCTCGCAGATCACCTGCCACTCCTGAGGCGACACCCCGCAAACCGAAAGGCGGGACAGGCGGACAAGCTGCATGTCGGCCAGCCGCGGCTCGGCCTTGATCGCGGCAAGGCTCACCGGGCGCGCCAGCTTCCTTGCAGCCTTGACCTTGACCGCCGCCCACTTGCCGGTTTCGTCGGTCGGATCGCCGATCCCGCTTGCGCTGACCGTGCAGATTCCGACGATCTCCAGCCCCTCGCGGCTGTGGTAGAAGAACGCCTCGTCACCCACTTCCATCGCCATTAAATTGTTGCGTGCCAGATAGTTGCGCACGCCGTCCCAGGTGCCCTCGCCTTCGGCGACAAGGTCGTCCCAGCTGTACTTGAAGGGTTCGGATTTCATCAGCCAGTAGGCCATTGTGTGCGCGTGCTCCCGATATGTGTCGCCCCCGATAGCGCGCCCGTGCGGGGCACGCCAAGCCCCCTCTTTACCCCGGCGATTAACCCGATGTTTAGCGCGTCATGCGATGTCAGGTGCAAGACAGCCGAACGGGGCAGGATGCTTTGACAGACAAAGAGCCAGACAATCCGCTACAGCGAGCCGAACGCGACGTCGTCGCGCTTGGGATTGCCGTGGCCGCTGTCATACTCTTGCTTGGCACCGGGGGTTCGGTGGTGCCGCAGACCGTCGAAGCGCTGCTTGGGCGCGGCGGCACGCCCGACACGGTGCTCGCCAATGCGCTGCTGCTCAACATCGCGCTGATCATCTTCGGCTGGCGGCGTTACCGCGAACTCACCCACGAAATCGCGGAACGCCGCAGCGCCGAGGCCCGCGCGCAGGTGCTGGCGTCGACCGATCCGCTCACCCAATGCCTCAACCGCCGCGCGATGTTCGAGGCCACCGAGGACATCCGGAGCCGTGCGACGATGCGCGGCGAGGCGGTCGCCTATTGCATGATCGATCTCGACAATTTCAAGCAGATCAACGACATGCACGGCCACGTCATCGGCGATGCGGTGCTAGTCATGCTGTGCGACCGGATCCGCGCCATGCTCCCGCGCGATGCCCGGCTGGCGCGCCTCGGGGGCGATGAATTCGCCTTCGTCATGGCCTTCCCCGCCGGCCACCCCGAGCGGGTGGACGATTTCGCCATCCGCCTGTTCGAGTCCTTCGCCGCGCCGCTCCATCTGCCCGAAGTGACGATCGACGTCACCCTGTCGGTCGGCCTTGCCGCCGACCACGAGCCCGACGGGACGATCGGCGAGGTGGTCGATGCGGCCAGCCTGATGCACCGCGCAGACATGGCGCTCTACCAGGCCAAGAAGCAGGGCCGGAACCGCTATTTCTGGTTCGAGCCGAGCATGGAGAGCGAACTTAGGTTCCGCCACCAGCTCGAAACCGGCATTCGCCGCGGCCTGTCGCGCGCTGAGTTCGTGCCATTTTACGAACAGCAGATCGATGTCGAGACCGGCGAACTGGTCGGCTTTGAAATGCTCGCCCGCTGGCGCTCGCCGCAGTTCGGCCTGATCAGCCCCGACATCTTCGTGCCGGTCGCCGAGGAGATCGGCCTGATCAGCGAACTCTCAGAACGCCTTATGGAAAAGGCCTTCGCCGACGCGCGCGAGTGGGATGACGCCCTCACGCTCTCGATCAATATCTCGCCGGTGCAGCTGCGCGATCCGTGGTTCGCCCAGCGCCTGCTCAAGATGCTGGTCGCCGCCAACTTCCCGGCCCGCCGCCTGGAGATCGAGATCACCGAGAGCTGCCTGCACGAAAACATCGGCCTGGTACGCTCGATGATCACGTCCCTGCGCAATCAGGGCGTGCAGATCGCGCTCGATGATTTCGGTACGGGCTATTCGAGCCTCGAGCAGCTGCGCAACCTGCCCTTTGATCGCATCAAGATCGACCGCAGCTTCATCTCGGAACTGCGCGAACCGACGGGCCGTTCGCGGCTGGTCGAGGCGATCATTGCCATGGGACGCGGGCTCGACCTGCCGTTGACAGCCGAAGGCGTCGAGGACGAGGACATCCTCAATGCGCTCAAGTCCATGGGCCGACTGAAGGCGCAGGGCTATCTCTATGGCCAGCCCGAGGACGCCGCAGCGGTGCGCGCGCGGTTGAAGGTGGCGGGAAAGCTCGCCGCGGCGCGACCCGAAGGATCCGCTGCTCCGGCGGCTCAGGCGGCTGCGACTGATGTCGTCAGCCACCTCCAGCGCAGCGCGCACCCCTGACCATATCGTCCCCGCCCCAAGCATGGGGGGACGCGGGACTGGACGGCGGCCCCTCGCGTGCATAGATGCGCAGCCGTGACCCACGCGATCCCCTTCATCAAGATGCACGGGCTCGGCAACGACTTCGTCGTGCTCGACGCGCGTCGCGACCCGCTTCCCGCAGCGATGACCGGTGCAATGGCGCGGGCGCTCGCTGACCGCCGCACGGGGATTGGCTGCGATCAGCTGGTGCTGCTCGAGCCAAGCGAGCGTCCCGAGGCAGGCCACGCCTTCCGGATGCGGATCTTCAATGCCGACGGCGGCGAGGTCGAGGCCTGCGGGAACGCCGCGCGCGCGGTGGCGCTTCTCCACGGCGAGGCAGCGGTGATCGAAACCGGCGGCGGGCCGATTGCGCTGGAGCCCCTCGATGGCGGCGCGCGGGTCGACATGGGCACACCGCGCTTCGATTGGGACGCGATTCCTCTCGCCTTTGCGATGGACACTTTCGCCATGCCGGTCGGGTGGGAGAGCCTTGAAGGCCCGATGGCGGTCAATGTCGGCAACCCGCACGCGATCTTCTTCGTCGATGACGCCGACGCCGTGGCGCTCGAAAGCCTTGGGCCGATCATCGAGCACGACGCGCTGTTCCCGGCCCGCGTGAACGTCAATGTTGCGAGCCTGGCCGGGCCTGACCATTTGCGGTTGCGCGTCTGGGAGCGCGGCGCGGGCCTCACCCGCGCCTGCGGCACCGGGGCCTGCGCCACCGCTGTGGCGGCGATCAGGCGGGGCCTTGTCCAAAGCCCGGTGCGCGTCACCCTCCCCGGCGGCGACCTCGTGATCGCGTGGGTGCCCGGCGGCACGATCCTGATGAGCGGCCCGGCGGCCGAAGCCTTTCGTGGTACCTTCGACTGGGACGCATTTGCGGCCGGAGCCGGGGCTTGAACGCACCGCACATCATCAGCCTCGGCTGCCGCATGAACATCGCCGAAAGCGAGCGGATGCGGACGATGCTGGGGGGCGAGACTGATCTCGTGGTGATCAATTCCTGCGCCGTCACCGCCGAGGCGCTTGCCCAAACCCGCAAGGCGATCCGCCGCGCGCGCCGCGATCATCCCTCCGCGCGGCTGGTGGTCACCGGCTGCGCTGCGGAGATCGACCGCGCCGCAATCGGCGCGATGGACGAAGTCGACGCGCTGGTCGCGAACGCCGTCAAGCTCGATCCGCGCGCGTGGAACGTCCCCGGCGAGGCGCGTCCCGTAGCGCCGGCACGCACCCGCGCGTTTGTCGCGGTGCAGAACGGCTGCGACCATGCCTGCACCTTCTGCGTGATCCCGCAAGGCCGGGGCGCAAGCCGATCGCTGACGGTCGCGCAAGTCCTCCACGAAGTCGCAGGCCATTGCGCGGCAGGGACGAAGGAAATTGTCCTCACCGGTGTCGATCTTACCAGCTGGGGACATGATCTTGCCAATGCGCCGCGTCTTGGCGATCTGGTAACGGCGATCCTGCGTGAATTTCCTCAACTCACCCGCATGCGCCTGTCCTCGGTGGATGGGGTGGAGATCGATCCAGCGCTGTTCGATCTGCTCGCCCACGAGCCGCGGGTGATGCCGCACCTCCACCTCTCGCTCCAGCACGGGGCGGACCTGATCCTCAAGCGCATGAAGCGCCGCCACCTCAGGGCCGATGCAGTGGAACTGGTCGCGCGGCTCAGGACGCTGCGGCCCGAGGTGGCGATCGGCGCCGATCTCATCGCCGGCTTTCCCACCGAGGACGAAGCGCACCATCAGGCGAACCTCGCCATCATCGACGAACTCGATATCGTCCATGCCCATGTTTTCCCTTACTCGCTGCGTCCCGGCACCCCAGCCGCACGGATGCCGCAGGTCCCGCGCGATGTGATCAAGGCCCGCGCCGCCGGCTTGCGGGAACGCACCGCCGCCCGCCGCGCCGCGTGGCTCGCCAGCCTTGTGGGCGAAACGCTGCCCATCCTCGCCGAACGCGACGGCACGGGCTATGCGCCGAACTATGCCCGCGTCGCCCTGCCCCACGGCACGGCGGCCGGAGAGATCATCGAAGTGACCCCAGGCGCGGTCAGGGAGGGCCTGCTCGCATGAGTGAAACCAGCTGGACACAGCGCCTGTTCGGGGGCTTTGCCAAGACCTCCGAGCGGCTCACGGCCAACCTGCCCGGTGCAAGCGCCGGAACCGCGAAGCTCGACGACGCGACGCTCGACGAGGTCGAGGACGCGCTGATCATGTCCGATCTCGGCCCCGCGGCCGCCGCCCGCATCCGCGCGCGTCTTTCGGACAAGCGTTTCGGACTGGAGATCACCACCCGCGAACTGCGCGAAGCGGTCGCCGAGGAAATCGCGGCTATCCTGCGCCCGGTGGCAAAGCCGCTCGAAATCACCGCCTTCCCACGCCCGCAGGTGATCCTCGTCATCGGGGTCAACGGCAGCGGCAAGACCACCACCATCGCCAAGCTCGCGCATCTGTTTCAGGAGGACGATTACGGCGTGCTGCTGGCGGCGGGCGACACCTTCCGCGCGGCCGCGATCGGCCAGCTTGCCACATGGGCGGGCCGTATCGGCGTCGACCTGGTGCGCGGGCCTGAAGGCGGTGATCCGGCGGCAATCGTGTTCGACGCGGTGAAGCAGGCCACCGACACCGGGATTGACGCGCTGATCGTCGACACCGCCGGGCGCCTCCAGAACAAGAAGGAGCTGATGGAGGAGCTGGCCAAGATCCGCCGCGTGCTAGGCCGCCTCAACCCTGAAGCGCCGCATGATGTGGTGCTGGTGCTCGATGCCACCAACGGCCAGAATGCGCTCGCGCAGATCGACGTTTTCAAGGAAGTCGCAGGCGTCACCGGCCTGATCATGACCAAGCTTGATGGCACCGCGCGCGGCGGCGTGCTGGTCGCGGCCGCCGAACAATACGGGCTTCCCATCCACGCCATCGGCGTTGGCGAGAAGATAGAGGACTTAAGGCCCTTCGACCCCGATCTGGTCGCGCGCGTGATTGCGGGGGTGGCGTAATGAGCGAAAACGAAGCCAAGAAAGCCGCCTCAAGCTGGCTCAATGTCGCGGTCGATTATGGCCCGCTGCTGGTGTTTCTGGGCGCCTATCGCTGGAATTCGCCGGCCACGCCCAATGCCGCCGGAGAGCTCGCCGCGATCATCGCGGGCACCGGGGCCTTCATGGTGGCGGCCATCGCCGCGCTGCTTGTATCGAAATGGCGGCTCGGCAAGGTCTCGCCGATGCTGTGGTTCTCGACCGCGCTGATCGTCGGCTTCGGGAGCATGACGATTTTCTTCGGCGATCCGACATTTGTGCAGTTGAAGCCCACCATCATCTACGCGGTGTTCGGGATCGTGTTGCTGGGCGGGTTTGTCACCGGGCGCCCGCTGCTCAAGATCCTGCTCGAAGCTGCCTTCGAAGGCCTCAACGATGCAGGATGGCTCAAGCTGTCACGCAACTGGGGGGTGTTCTTCCTGATGTTGGCCATCCTCAACGAGGTTCTCCGCGCGCAGATGACCTTCGAAGGGTGGCTGTGGGCCAAGATCTGGGTGTTCCTGCCGCTGACCTTCCTGTTCACCTTCAGCCAGATCCCGATGCTGATGAAGCATGGGCTGGCGTTCGAAGACAAGGACGAAGTGCTGAAGGACGAGCCGCCGACGGGGATCTGATCAGGGCTTGGCCTGCGAAAGGGCAATCCGGTTGCCCTCACTATCCTCGATCTCGGCGACGAAACCGGCCTCTCCAATGTCCTTCTTGGGATAGAGCACCGCCGCGCCTCGCGCCGTTGCCCCCGCGATGGCCGCATCGACATCGGGAACATCGAAGTAGATCACTGGCCCATCATGCGAGGGGCGGTAGACGTCGCCCTTGGCGAGTGCGCCGCTCGCGCCCGGCTTGCCGTCGGCGCGGGGGAAGAAGGCCATGTCATACCCGTCAACCTGCTCTCGGGTGAGCTGGTAGCCGAACACCGCCTGGTAGAACGCAATCGCGCGGTCCATGTTGGTCACGGGTATCTCGAAATGCACAACCGGGTTGGTCATTACCGTTTGCTCCCCGTCAGCCGCTTGCGCCCCGCCCTTTGCCTCCGGCGCACACCCCGCCGCGATCAAACTCAACGGCAGGAGGGCGATTGGGGCCGCGCGCACGATCAAATCTCCACCTGGCTCCCGAGCTCCACCACGCGGTTGGTCGGCAGGCGGAAGAACGCCATCGCGCTCGCCGCATTCCTCAGCATCCATGCGAAAAGCTGCTCGCGCCAGATCGCCATGCCGGGCTTGCTGGAAGGCAGCAGTGTCTGGCGCGACAGGAAGAAGCTGGTCTGCATCATGTCGAAAGCGCCGTCGCAAAGGGTCAGCGTGCTGAGCAACTTGGGCACGTCGGTTTCCTCGAGGAAGCCGCAATAGATCGTTACCCGGTAGAACCCGTTGCCAAGGTTCTTGCACTCGTAACGCTCGCTCTCATCGACATAAGGCATGCCGCGCACATGCACGGTGAGGATCAGCACGCGTTCGTGCAGCACCTTGTTGTGCTTGATGTTGTGGAGCAGCGCGGAGGGCACGCCCGAATTGGTCGAGGCCATGAACACCGAGGTGCCCGACACGCGGGTCGCCGAGTTCTGCGCGCTCTTCGCGAAGATCTCGATCGGCAGCGAACCGTCTGTCATGCTCGCCCGCATCAGTTCGCGCCCGCGTGACCATGTGGTGAGCAGCGTGAAGATGATCCCGCCGATCAGCAGTGGCACCCAGCCGCCGCTCGGCACCTTGATGAGGTTCGCGCCGAAATAGGCGACGTCGACGATCAGGAAGACGATCACCAGCGGCAGACCCTTCCACAGCGGCCATTTCCACAGTGAGAACAGCACGGCGGCCAACAAGAGGGTGTCAATGAACATCGCGCCCGTCACCGCAATGCCATAGGCAGCGGCGAGGTTGGTCGATGACTGGAAGAACAGCACCAGCAGGATCACCATCACCATCAGCGCCCAATTGACTGCCGGGATGTAGATCTGGCCCGCAGCCGAGGCGCTGGTGTGGCGGATCTCCATGCGCGGAATAAAGCCGAGCTGCACCGCCTGCTGGGTCAGGCTGAAAGCGCCCGAGATCACCGCCTGGCTGGCGATGATCGTGGCGAACAGAGCAAGGATGATCACCGGCACGCGCACGATGTCTGGGATCATCAGGAAGAACGGATCCTTGACCAGCGCCGCAGCCGCCTCAGGCGAAGTCTGCGAAAGGATCAGCGCGCCCTGACCCATGTAGTTGAGCATCAGCGCCGGATAGACGAAGGTCAGCCACGAAATGCCAATCGGCTTGCGCCCGAAATGGCCCATGTCGGCATAGAGCGCCTCGGCCCCGGTCACTGCCAGCACCACGCTACCCAGCGCAACAAAAGCGACGAAGCCGTCGTCTTCGAAGAACCGCAGCGCGTTGAGGGGATTGATCGTCTCGATAATGATCGAAGGATCGGCGGTGAGGTGCATGACGCCGAGCACCGCCAGCATCGCAAAATAGGTCAGCATGATCGGGCCGAACAGCTTGCCCACCCGGTCGGTCCCGCGCGACTGGATCGCGAACAGGCCGGCAAGGATGGCAATCGCGGTCGGCACGATCATTTGCCCGGGCGTGGCGGGCTGGCCCGGAATGGCCGAAGGGACCGATGCGAACCCATATGCGGGATCGACGAAGACATATTGCAGACCCTCGGTCGCCGAGAGCACCGACATGGCCGGGGTGATCATCGAGTCGCCATAGAACAGCGCGGTCGCGAACACGCCGAGCAGGATCAGCGGCGCGGTCCATCCGGCCTTGGAAGAGGTGCGCTTGATCAGCGCCAGCAGCGCCAGGCTCCCGCCCTCGCCGCCATTGTCGGCGCGCATGATGGTAAGGACGTATTTGACCGTCACCACCATCATCATTGACCAGAAGACGAGGCTCAGCACTCCGTGGATATGATCCGCATCGGGTGAGATGCCGGGGGCGCCGTGGTGCGAGGCGAAGGTTTCGCGGAACGCATAGAGCGGGCTTGTGCCGATGTCGCCGAACACCACGCCGATCGCGCCGACCACCAGCGCCGCAGTCGATGCCTGCTTGCCATGGCCATGCGCGTGCCCGGCGTCGGGTCCGCCCGAAGAAGCGGCGGCGGTAACTGTGCTGCTCATATCAATCGGATTTCCCGTGTCCCGCGGTACTGCCCATCCGGCGCGAACGACTCGTCGCAGGTAAGGCGGCGCGCGTAGCACCGCGCGTTCGCACCTGCAACAACGGCCCGCCCGCCGTCACGCGAGGAACACGCTTGGCGTCATTGTCCTTGCAGCATCGGCGCGCGGGCGATCATGTCATCAAGCCGCGCGATTTCGGCCTGCAGACCCTCGCGCCACGGCGCATCGGGGGGCGAGCGTTCGAGCAGCCCGGCCCAGACATTGCGCGCGGCGACCACCTCTCCGCTCTGGAGATAGGCGTATCCAAGGAAGTATTCCGCGCCCGGATGCTTGGGATCGATCGCGCGCGCGCGGCCAAAGGCCTGCACCGCGGCCGGGGTCACGAAACCGTCGGCGTGCCCGACCAGCGCCATGCCGAGCGCAAGCCAGCTCTCAAGGTCGCGCGGGTTATCCCTGAGGCCCCGCTGGAGAAGCGCTGCGGCATCCTCGAACTGGCCGCGCCGCGCGAAGGCGTCGGAGGTAACCAGATAATCGGGCGGCGGCAGGGTGCGGTCGAACAACGCGGCGCGGCCCTCGACCATCGCCGAACCCTGCTCGCCCGCCTGCTCAATGCGCGGTTTGGGTGCGGAAGGCTGCCCCGGCGAGCCCTGCCATGCATAACCCGCAAGGCCGAAAAGCAGCGCGGCGCCGAACAAGGTGAAACCCTGTCGTGGGAGCTTCAGCAGCAGCACCGCGACAGCGAAAGCCGCCAGCGCCAGCGCCGCGACAGCGAGCCAAGCGCCGATCATGCCGCCTCTCCCGCATCATCGCCGCGCCGCTTGCCGAGCCGCCTCAGCAACACGCCCGCGACGATCAGGATCACCAGCACCGGCACCGCGAACAGCGGCCAGGTGGTGCTGCTGACCTCCGGCTCGTAGCTGACATAGTCGCCGTAGCGCGCGATCAGCCAGCGGCGGATCTGATCAGGGCTTTCGCCCGCGAGGATGCGGCTCCTGACCTGATGGCGCATATCGCCCGCCATCGGAGCGTCGGAATCTGCGATCGACTGCGACTGGCACTTGAGGCAGCGCAAGGAGTGCATGAGCGTGCTCGCCTCGGCCTCGAGCCGGGGATCGTCGAGCTGGTTATAGGCATAGGGCGCGGGCGGCATGGTGTCCTGCGCCAACCCCGGCATGGAGAGCGGCAGGGCAATGAGAGCAAGGAGGCCCGCAAACAGCCAGCGAATCATCGCGCTTTCTCCAGTTCGGCAAGCAGCTTGGGCACGTCATCTGCGCGGATATCGCCGATGTGCTGGTAGCGGATCAGGCCCTTGGCATCGATCACGAAGGTTTCGGGCACGCCCGACGAGCCGATCGCGAGCTGCACCTCAGAGATCGTGTCGCTGCCGATGCGACTATAGGGGTTGCCGTAGCGCGAGAGGAAGTTGGCGACGTCCTCGGGCCGGTCGCGGATCGCGATGCCGACGATCTCGACGCCCTGCGCCTTCAGCGCGTCGAGCTGCGGGGCCTCAGCGATGCAGGGCAGGCACCAGCTCGCCCAGATATTGAGCAGGCGGGGCTTGCCGCCTGTGAAGTCCGCCTTGCTCGCGCCCGGCAGCGCGCCGAAGGCCGGGGGCAGCGCAAAGTCAGGCAAAGGCTGGCCGATCATCGTGCTTGCGACGAACTGTTCCTTTTCCTGCGTCAGCATATAGGCCGCCAGCCCCGCGAAGAAGGCGAAGAGCGCAAGCGGCACCCACAGCCAGAAACGAATGCGCACCGCGCGGCTACTCCGCCGGCTGGGGCGCGGGCACGCCCCCCGAACTGCCAAGCGCTTCGACATCGGCGCGGCGCCGGGCGCCCTTGACGCTCGCCCTGCGGCGCTTCACGTCAACCCGCACCCGCCCTGCGATCGCCAGCACGCCGCCCAGCGCAACCAGAATGCCGCCGTACCAGATGAAGGTCACGAACGGCTTCCACCACACCCGGATCTGCCAACGCCCGTCCTCGGCCTGATTGCCGATCACCGCGTAGAGCTGGCCGTCCCAGCGGGTCAGCAGCGCGCTCTCGCTGGTCGATTGCGGGGGCGACCAGAAGGTGCGTGCCTGAGGCGTCAGGATCACCGGCGCGCCGCCGTCCTCGCGCACCGCAAGCTGCGCCTCGATCGCAGTCCAATTGGGCCCGGCGATCGGCGTCACGCTTTCGAGCGTCACCGCGAAATCGGCAATCTGCTCGGTGCCGCCGGGCGCCACGGCCGCAAGGCGTTCCTTGGAGAAGGCGCCCTCGCAGGCCATGCCGAACAGGGACACGGCGATGCCGAAATGGGCGATGACCATGCCCCAGGTCGCGACCGGCACGCGGCCGAGCTGGCGGCCACGCAAGGGCAGAAACGCCGCCACCGCCAGCGCCGCTGCAAGGCCGAGGCCGAGCAAGGGCAGCAGCGGGAACTGGCCGAAGAAGCTGACAGCTGCGATCCCCCCGATCACCAGCGCCGCGATCAGCGCCAGCTCGAACTGGAGCCGCGCGGGCTTGTCGCTTTTCCAGCGCAGCAGCGGCCCGACCGCCATTACCAGCAGCATGGGAATTGCGAAAATCGCAGAAGCCGGGTTGAAATAGGGCGGGCCGACCGAAACGCGCACATCGAAGGCCTCGGTCAGCAGCGGATACAGCGTGCCGAGCAGCACGATCGCAAGGATCGCCGAGAGCATCACGTTGTTCAACACCAACGCCCCCTCGCGGCTGACGGCGGCGAAGCGCTTGCCCTCGGCCACAGCGCCCGCGCGCAGGGCAAAGATCGTGAAGGCCCCGCCGATATACAGGCCCAGCAAGCCGAGGATGAAGGCCCCGCGTTCCGGGTCCACCGCAAAGGCATGGACGCTGGTCAGCACGCCCGAACGCACCAGGAAGGTGCCAAGCATCGACATCGAAAAGGCGAGCACGCCGAGCATGATCGTCCACGTCCGCAGTGCGTCGCGCGCAGCCAGCACGGCGACCGAATGCATGAGCGCGGTCGCGGCGAGCCACGGCATCAACGAAGCGTTCTCAACCGGGTCCCAGAACCACCAGCCGCCCCAACCGAGCTCGTAATAGGCCCAGTAAGAGCCTGCGGTGATCCCCAGGGTCAGCAGCACCCACGCGCCAAGCACCCAGGGGCGCATGACGCGGGCGAAGGCAGGATTGACCTCGCGTGTCATGAGCGCGCCCATCGCAAGGCTGAAGGCGACGGAAAGTCCGACATAGCCCGCGTAGAGCGTCGGCGGGTGGATCGCGAGACCGATGTCCTGCAGCAACGGGTTGAGGCCGTTGCCCTCGGCCGCTGGCACGGGCAAGCGCTCGAACGGATTGGAGGAGAGCAGCAGGAAGGCATAGAAGCCCAATGCGACGAAGCCCTGCACGGCGAGCGTTGCGCCCATGGTGCGTTCGGGCAGGCGCCACTCGAACAGCGAAAGCAAGCCGCCCGAGGCCGCCAGCACGCCGACCCACAGCAGCATCGAACCCTCGTGGTTCCCCCATGTGCCGCTGAGTTTGTAGATCAGGGGCTTCATCGAGTGCGAATTGGCAGCCACCAGCTTGAGCGACAGGTCGGTGGTGGCGAAAGCCCACAGCAGCATCGCAAAGGCCAGCACCGCGAGGATAGCCTGCACCACCGCCGCCGGGCGCGCGTAGATGGCGAGCGCGTTGACCTGGCCGGGCGGGCTGCGCAGCGCGAAGGCGCCCGACACCATCTGCAACACCGCCAGCGCTGCGGCCAGCCACAGGGCAGCCAATCCGATCTCGGCAATCATCGCTCGGCCCTCGCCTGTTTGCGCGTCACTTCAGCCCGACCGTGGTGTCGGCGGCCATCTTGGCAGCCTGCTCGGTACCCATCCCCTCGAGTTCCCGGGGCACGTAGTTCTCATCGTGTTTGGCGAGGAGGTTCGTCGCCTTGAACACGCCGTCGGGGCCAAGGCTGCCTTCGGCGACCACGCCCGAACCCTCGACGAACAGGTCGGGAAGGATGCCGCTGTAGCGCACCGGGACCGCGTCAGCGGTGTTCCCGGTGACCATGAAGTTGACGGTGACGCCGTCCGCCGCGGTTGTGATCGAGCCCTTCTGGACCATTCCGCCCAGCCGCACCGCCTGGCCGACGGCCGGGGGCGCGGAAACCATCTGTTCGGGCAGGTAGAAGTAGTTTGCCTGATTGCGCAGGCCCCACGCAGCCAACAGCCCCGCGCCCACGATCGCGATAAGCGCGATGATCACCAGGATCAGACGTTGATGCTTGGCCTTCATCCCATGTCCCTCAAGGTCAGCGCCGCTTTGCCGCGTCGCGCCGCGCTTCGGCTCGGCGCATAGCGCGCCACGACCAGATAACGAGCGCAATCAATGCAACAGCCGCGACGCCATAAGCGAGCCACACGAAGTCCCACTGGTTCAGATCCTCGCGCATCAGGCCTGCTCCAGCACCGCAGGCGCCGCGACCGGAGCGTCATCGTCAAGCGCGCGGCGGCGCAGACGCGCCTCGACCTGCGCCTCGGCGATGAGCGTGCGCATCCGCATCAAGACCACGCCGCCGAACAAGAGCGAGAAGCCGGCGACGGCGATCAGCAGCGGGACGAGGAAGGTTGCCTCAATCGCGCTTTTGCCGGCGGTGATGCTGGGAGGCTGGTGGAGCGAGTTCCACCACACCACCGAACGGTTGATGATCGGCACGTTGACCGCGCCCACCATCCCGAAAATGGCGGCGATCTTGTTTGACCCGCCCTCGCGCTCGGTGGCTTCGGTGAGCGCGATGTAGCCTGCATAGAGGAACAGCAGCACCAGCATCGAGGTCAGCCGCCCGTCCCACTCCCACCAGGTCCCCCAGGTCGGACGGCCCCAGATCGAGCCGGTCGCAAGGCAGATCGCGCAGAATACCATGCCCGGAACGGCGATGGCGCGCGCGGCGATGGCGGCAAGCGGGTGCTTCCAGATCAGCAGCATCGCAGAGGAAATCGCAATTCCCGCCCAGCCGCCCATACCGAGCCAGGCGGCGGGGACATGGATGAAAAGGATGCGCACCGTGTCACCCATCAACCGGTCTGGCGGAACCATGAACAGGCCCCACCCCACCGCGCCGACAGACAGCACCAAACCGCTCCAGAACAGGAGCGGGGTAAGCCACTTCGCGAGGCTCAGAAATCGGGTTGGATTGGCATAGATGTGCATGATGATCGGGTCTGGCCGGGCTTGTAGTCTTACACAAGTTCCCGACAAGAGCGCAAATGGCAGGGCTGCGCAATTGTTCCCGCTGCGCACCGCCATTTGGCCCGTCCCCGCAGGGGACCAGCCCGCCCGGATCAGCTGCGCCCGATGAGCTTTTGCGCCATGCGGTCGGCGACCACGTCGGACGTGAGCCCGGTACTCTTGCTCTCCTGCCAGATCGATTCGAGCCGTCCGGGGATCTGGGCGACAAGTGCATTGACCTGCGCCACGTCGCCTGTGCGGCCTTCGCGTCGCGCGAGGTATTCAGTCGCGACCGAGATGATGCCGCCAGCGTTGATCACGTAATCGGGCGCATAAAGGATGCCGCGCGCGGCAAGCTTGCCGCCGTGCTCCGGGCGGGCAAGCTGATTGTTCGCCCCGCCCGCCACGATCGCGCAGTCGAGCGCGGCGATGCCGGCATCGTCGAGGATCGCCCCCAGCGCATTCGGACTGAAGACATCGCAAGGCGTGGCCATGATCGCATCCGATGCGGTCGCCGTGCCGCCAAGTTCTCCCGCCATCTTCGCCGCGCGGCTCTCGTCGATGTCGGCGAGCGTCAGCTTGGCGCCGTCCTTCGCCAGCAGGCGCGCGACGCCGCCACCAACCGAACCCGTGCCCTGCACCGCGACATGGACGCCCGAAAGGCTCTCGCGCCCGAGTTTGTGAGCGACGGCCGCCTTGACGCCGAGATAGATACCGTAGGCCGTGAACGGGCCCGGATCCCCGCCCGCGCTGGCGCTGTCGGCCACCGGCAGGCCCGAGACATGGCTCGTACGCTGCGCGACCGCGACCATGTCGGCCTCGGAAATGCCGACGTCCTCGGCGGTGACATAACGCCCACCGAGCGCCTCGACAGCGTCACCGAAGGCGGCGAGCATTTCAGGGGTCTTGATGCGCTGCTCGTCGGCAAGGATCACCGCCTTCCCGCCGCCCATCGGCAGACCGGCCATCGCGTTCTTGTAGCTCATCCCGCGCGACAGGCGCAGCGCGTCGCGCATCGCGCCTGCAGGGTCGTTGTAATGCCAGAATCGGGTGCCGCCCGCGCTCGGCCCGAGGTGGGTCGAATGAACCGCAATGATCGCAGTCAACCCGCTCGCCCGGTGGTGGACCAGCTGCACCAGCTCGTGCGCGTCGAAATCGGGTTCGGCCCAGAATGCGGACATGTCGTCTCCCCTGTGGGGCGCGGTGCTTGACAACAATAACAGGGGAAAATGGGGCGACCGAGGGGGCTCGAACCCCCGACCTCCGGTACCACAAACCGGCGCTCTAACCAACTGAGCTACGATCGCCACACGCCCCTGCCCGCATACCACCGTTCCGGTCGCTGCCAAGCCCGTGCGAAGAGGCGCGGCTTTACGCGAGGCAGAAGCACCGTCAAGTGCGCTGGCAAGGGAGGCGCGCCTCTTGCACAATCACCCGTTCAAGGGAAGCGAAAACTGTTTTGCGCACAGGCAGACGCAAGATTGTTACAAGGGGGTGAATTCTTGCCTTGGCCCGCGGTCCCATTATTCTTGAGGCCGTCATGAGTGTGATCATCGATTCCATCGCCTCCCGGCTCTCCGCCCAGCCCGGCGTGCAGCGCGTGCCCACATCCAAGGCCGAGTTGTTCCAGTTACGGCGACTCGTGACAGACGATCTTGCCGCAGAACTGATCGCGCTGATCGATCGGGGCCGCCGCCCCTCCACCATCGCTGATGATAACGGGGACGCTTACTTCCGCACCAGCGAGACCTGCGATCTCGATGCTGCGCTGGTGCCCGTGCAGCGGATCGAAGCGATGATCACCGACCTATCAGGGATCGATCCCGCCTATGGCGAGCCGCTTCAGGGCCAGCGTTACGCGCAGGGGCAGGAGTTCAAGGCCCACACGGACTACTTCACCCCCGGAGGGCGCGATTACGAACGCTACTGCGCGCTGTCGGGCAACCGCACCTGGACCTTCATGATCTACCTGGGCGACGTCGCCGCAGGCGGTGCTACGCGGTTCAAGCTGTTGGATAAAACCGTCCAGCCGGAGGCGGGCAAGCTCCTGTGCTGGAACAACCGCCTCGCTGACGGAGCGGTCAATCCGGCGACGCTCCACCACGGCATGAAGGTGAGGAAGGGCGTCAAATACGTGATCACCAAGTGGTATCGCGAGCGCGAGTGGCGCGGATAGAGCACTCTTGCCCCTGATACGAAAAAGGCGACCCCGTCGGGCCGCCCTCCTCGTTGCAGCCCCGAAAGGCTGCGCAGCTTGTAAGGCAAGCTTACTTCTTGAGGCTGAGCCCACCGAAACGCTTGTTGAACTGGGCCACACGGCCGCCTTCCGACGCCTGCTGACGGCCACCGGTCCAAGCCGGGTGGCTGAGGGGATCGATTTCGAGCGACATCGTGTCGCCTTCCTTGCCCCAGGTCGAGCGGGTCTGGTAGACGGTGCCGTCGGTCATCTTCACATTGATCATGTGGTAATCGGGATGGATATCGTTCTTCATGGGTCGAGTGTCCTTGAATGTGGCTGGTTCCAACCAGCCCGCAGGATGAATGGGAAGCGGCGCGCATAACGCCGCATCGGGTCAAAAGCAAGCGGTTTGCGCGGGCTGTGCGCCGTCAGGCGGGTGGATCGGCGATCATCGCGGTAAAGCCGACCTCGCAGGCCAGCTTGCCGTTCATTTCCGCCCGCGCTTTGAACTTGCACACCTTGGCGCGCTTCTGCTCGAACTCGGCAT
>JAIYAL010000092.1 GCA_027489095.1 Erythrobacteraceae bacterium | reverse complement strand
GAGGCGGAGCGCCCGGCCTTGGCTTTTCGCAGAGCGAACCAGGCTCCGACTGCAAGCCCGATGCCGATCAGGATATGCTGCGCGAGGATCCCCCAGGTGAAGGGGACGATGATCCCGGCAAACTCGTCGATGGTCCAGAAGCCGATCAGCTCGGGATCGTCGAGATGGCGGGGGATCGCATGGCGGTCTGTCATGGTAACGTGCCCTCCCAAGGCGTCACGAAGCGGTGATCAGATGACGGCGGTGATCACCGAAGTGACGATCGGAACGCCGGTGCCCACGCCCACGCCGACGCCGACCGGCACGGCGATCTGGCCGAGGGTGAAGCGGCCCGAGGCAAGGCTGATGAGGCCCGCTGCGAGGCTGAGGACGGTGATGATCTTGCCGCCCGAGCCCTGCAGAAACCCCGTGAACTTCGTCAGCGCAGTGGTGAAGGTGGCGTCGGTACCAGCGTAGGCCGTGCCGGCAGCGAGCGTGAGCGCGAGGGCCGGAACGATCAGGGCAGCGGACTTGGCGATATGCGCCTTGGACAGGCGCGGCGAGGGGAGGGCAAGCAAGGTCATGGAGCGTTCTCCGAGCGGGGGTTGAAGCAGCGGTCATCGCCGCTGCCCCACCGTCTTGGCCGGAGAAACTGGTCTAGGAAAAGGGAAGGCTGATCGAGGAAGCGTTCTCGGACAAATCTGGACGATCACCGTAACCAACGTGCTGCTCAGCTGGCCGAGAGAGGCGGAAAATCGGGCTAAGCATGCCGAAAATCCGGGCCAAAACAGGCTGTTTTGCGAGACAGCGCCCCGAATCGGTTCATTCTAGGATAACCGACATGTTCTAAATATGTTCTTTTCTGTTCCTAGCGAGGCGGACTCGCGCTACATGTCCGAGTCGAACCATCCAGGACCGATTGTCGACATGACCTGCAGCGATATGACCTTAGGGATCAACGCCAGACTGGCACGGCTGCTCACCGCCGCAGTCGACCGGTCGGGCAAGTCGCGGCGCGAGGTCGCCCGGGCGGCCGCAATGAACAAGGACACCTTCCTCCGCGTGCTGCGCGGCGAGAAAGCCGTGACGATCGAGGAGGCCGCGCGCGTCCTTGACGCCTGCGGCCTTGCCTCCAACGGTGCCCTGATGCTTGCCATCCTTGGGCATGAGGACCTGGCCGTCGAATGGCTGGGCGAGGACGCGGGCGCGTTTCTCGATCAGTTCCTCGCCGCGCTCCCGGTGACCATGAACGAAACGCTGGGCCCCCGCATCGCCGATCTGCGCCCGCGCTGGGCGATCGGCACCTCGCGCCTCGTGGCGCGGCTGCTGGCCAAACATATCGACGAGTTTACCGAGCGCGACATTTCTCTCGTGCTCGGCCGGTGAGGGGATCGGGGTGGCGTGACCAAACGAGGAGACCATGACCATGTCACATGTTGTTGCAGAAAGCGCTGCCGAGCCCGTTGTTGAGACCGCATCGATGAAGGCCGCACCTGCGCGCCTGATCCGCTTGCCCGAAGTCATCGCTCGGGTCGGGTTGAAGCGCTCGTCGATCTATCAGCGCATGAGCGACGGACGCTTCCCTCGCGGACGTTCGCTCGGGCAGAAGTGTACGGTATGGGTTGAAGCAGAGATCGACGCGTGGATCGCCGCCGTGACTGCAAGTGGAGACGAGCAGGACGAACCTTTGGATCAACAAAGATAATGCGCAGCTCACAGCTTTCCAGATTGCTTGCCGAGCTGGACTTGCGTGCGAGCATCGCAATAAGGTGAGGCGATAGCCCAGCAATTGGTCGCTGCCGACGGGAAAGGATTGCTTCACGTGCTGAGGGTGGGACAGACGGTTCAGCTTCCCGATTTGCGCAAGGGCGTCATTGAGCAGCTGGTGTCGGAGATCGGCGAGTTGGAAGCCTACGTAAGGCTCGACGATGGCTCGGCTAAATGGTGGCATCATTCGGAGGTGTGCCCGATCAGTTCGCATCTGTAATGACGGCAATCTTCGGCCCTGCGATCGCTGTCATTATCGCCTTGAGCGCCAAGGGCCTGGCGACGGCTCCAAACTCGTCGTGATGGTCAACCTGTTCAGGGCAGGTACGCCGCAGGGTCACGCCACAATCCGAAAGTTGCTGGGCTATGACTGCGCAATAATGCCTTGGAGAACGCCAGCATGATCTTCGCCCTTGCTTACGCCGCATCCTGCATCGCATCGGTCCATGATGGCGACACTGTGCGCCTATGCTCTGGTGAGCGGATCCGCATCGCAAACATTGACGCGCCTGAGCTGCGAGGTTCCGAACGTTGCAGCCGCGTGCGCGCGCAGGAGTTAGCGGATACAAAGAACCCCGCATGGTGTGATTTCTATCGGGGAATGCTGGCACGCGATGCGCTGTCGTCGTTCATGGCTTCTGGTAAGCCGCGCATCTGGCGTCTTGGCACCGACCGCTATGGCAGGACATTGGCCCGGATCAGCGTAAACGGACTAGATGCGGGACGCTATCTCATTTCGCGAGGGCTCGCGCGGCGCTGGCGATAATTACGACCGTGAATGTGGTAAATTTATATTGAAAATTACCGAGAAAGGAAGGGTGAAGTCATATATTTTACTCAAAAATCAAAAATATTGTATAAATTTGGAAAATTTGATTGGCGCATGTTTTAATATTTTTGGTTTTCATAGAGATGAGATTTGATCTTTTGGGCGGAGATGAGATCATATCTTTTGTAATTGAATCGTCTCTGGCAAGGTTCTCCAAATCAGGGCCGCGAGGAGAAAGCACCCTGAAGCGATCACCATCACTGGACCTAGCCCGAATGCTTCAGCGAGCGGGGCGGTCACCAGGGGGGCCACCATGCTCAGGCCTCGTCCCCAGTTGTAAATAGATGCCGCTGTCGACCGCAGATGTGGCGGGTAGAGTTCGGACAACCAGGGCCCCCAGATCGCAGATGCGGACAACATGGTGCCATATAGGAAGCCAACAAGCTTCACGAGCGCTACGGGGAAGGGCGCAAACAGATAAACGGGGATGATGGAGGCCGCGATCAGAAACCCGATCGACCCGGTCCTCCGCCCAAATCTATCACTGAGCCAGCCCCACAGTAGTCCTCCCAAGGCTGCACCTGCAAACTGCCAGCCCAATATGTCGCCAACGATGGCGTCATCGAAAGACCGTTCGGATTTGAGATAGATACTCGCCCAACCCGTGAAGACTTGATAGGCAAAGAGATTAAGTCCGGACATAAGCGCAAGCAGGATTGTTTGCCGCGCGACCGCAGGACGAAACAGTTCGGCAATTGGAAACCGCGACTTTGGCGTAGCATCGACCTCGACGATGGTGTCGACAGGCTTCACCCTGCGATCATCCGGAATAAACACAAAGGCCAAGAGAGCAAGTGCCGCAGGGATGACGCCCGCCCACAACAATGTGTGCCAGTGCAAGCCAGAGCGAAAGGCAGCAGCAGTACAAAATCCCAGCGCAGCGACGCCTAGATTGTACACGGCCAGAGCGATGCCAGCGATCAGCCCTCGTACCGAACGGGGAAAGAGGCTTGAATAAATCCCGACTGCAACGGGATACATCGCGCCCATAAAGAACCCCATCGCGACGCGTTGTGCGACCAGTTCGGAATAGCTTTGCAGGAAGACGCCGGCAGCCAGAATGCTGCCATATCCCAACATCGCGATCACCAGCGTGTTGCGCCGACCAATGACGTCGGCAACCTGACCCAGGATTATCGCTCCGCAAATGCCGCCGATGGCCTGGAGCGAGTACAGTGCGCCCGTCTGTCCCAGCGTAAGTCCGAAATCTGCCCTGAAATAGGGGCGCAGGATGTCAACCGTGTTCCACGACCAGGCATAGAAGAAGTAGCCAACCAGCAGAAAGACAAGAGCCCCGATCCGGCGGGCTGGGCTTGGTTGGCTCGATGCTTCCATACCCCTGATCAGTCCAGACCGGCCTGCGTGCGCAGCTGCGCTGCACCGCTACGCAGAAACCCATGATCCGATCCCAGCAGAAACAGGCTTGCACCATGGTCACGCCAAAGCGCAACGTCCGCCGGCCGAGGCGTGAACAGTCCCGAGGGTCGCCCTGCCTTTTGTGCTGACGAGAGGACGTGTTTTACTGCCTCAATGACCAACGGATCATCCGGTGAGGTGCAGCCGAGGGCCACGGTGAGGTCGATCCGCCCAACGAAGAGCGCATCGATACCATCAACCGCCGCAATGGCATCGATGTTGTCGATTGCCTCAAGGTCTTCGATCTGCGCAACGATGACCGTGCGTTCAGCGCTTGCCAGCATATGGTCCGCGATTGTGCGCTGTCCGTATTCTGCTGCCCTGCTAGACCCGGCATAGCCGCGCCTCGTGGGGCCGCCGCCGCGGCCGTAATGGCTTCTTGCCACGATGGACCTCGCCTCGTCGGCGGATCGCACGTGAGGCACGACAATACCGTCTGCTCCGCAGTCGAGGGCATTCAGGATGTCGTGTGCGGTACTGGACTGGGTTCTGACCAAAGTCGCAAGAGAGCCGGCGCGGGCGGCCATGATGCACAGGTCAAGGTCGCGCCGGTCGAACGGTGCATGTTCGGCATCAAGGCATATGCAATCGAGTCCGCTGCTCGCCAGCACTTCCACGACGTGAGGGTGCGGTGTTTTCACGAATGTGCCCAGAATGGGGGCGCCGCTTGCGATGCGCTGCTTCAACATCATGCTGCCTTTTTCCAGAGCCTTGTGCTGGCAATCTCGGCGCCTTCGGCCAGCGCCTCAAACTTGGCCCAGACGATGTCTGGATCGACCACGCCGAAACCGGCAAACGTCGAAAAGCCGCAATCGGTGCCCGCAATCACCCGCTCCCGTCCGATGATGCCCGCAAATCGCTCGATCCGTTCCGCTACAACCCGGGGGTGTTCGACAAAGTTCGTTGTCGAATCAATCACTCCGGGAATTAGGATCTTATCCTCCGGTATCATGCTCGCGATTTCGGCAAAGTAGGTCCAGTCAGCCTGATGCCGGGGGTTCGATGTCTCAAACAGCAGGCCTACCGGCTTTGCAGCTAGCAAAGTGGGAAGGATGACACCCATCTCGACGTCGCAGCAATGCGGTCCTTCGTAGTTGCCCCAGCACACGTGCATGCGCACCCGGTCCGCAGGAACATTGCGAAGTGCATGGTTCAGCGCCTCAATGTGCCCGCCGATCAATCGGAGGTAATCCTCGTCGCTACGATCCTTGTACATCATATGGCGACCCAGACCGAGATCCGGGCTATCAAGTTGCAGTATCAGTCCTGCCGCAACAATCGCCTCGTACTCTGGGCGCATGGCTTCCGCGAGCGCTTCAAGATAGGCGTCCTGCGTCGGATAGAAGTCATTTGGCTGAAAAAGTGCGATCACACCGGGAGAGGCAGCGTTCATGAAGCCGGCCGGGTTCCCATGCGCTTCCAGCGCCGCTTCGAAACGGCGCAGATCGTCATGCAGCGGTGCCAGCGTCTTGGGCTTGACCGCCTCAACGCACCGTGGCCGCCGATACGTTGGCGTGCCCCCACCTTTCGATTGACGCGCCATGAATCCCGGAAACCGCTCAAGATCAGCTGGTGGGATCCTCGGGGAATCGCCCGCAAAGCCGGTTATGCGATCCTTGATGTAGGTGGCGTAGGATATCTTGGCCATTTCTCCGTCGGAAACAATGTCCAGGCCGGATCCCACCTGACGTCTGACCACATCGTCCACTGCGGCGGCAACCGTGGTGTCGAAGGTCTGGGGATCGATCGCTTCGCCTCTTTCCGCAGCGAAGACAAGGTCGGTCACGGCTTGTGATCGCGGCAGTGAGCCGACGTGCGTAGTCAGGATTCGTTGGGCCATGTTGGGTACCTTTCACGACAGTCCGCTATCCAAAGCTCAATCGCTCTGCTGAATGCATGAGGGGCTTCCATCGGGATCATATGGCCTGCACCCGGCACCGACTTGAGCGTTGATCGCGGGGTCAACTCCGCCCAGCGTTCGTGCCACTCGATCGGGCAGATCGTGTCATGTTCTCCGGCGATGAAAAGCACTGGACAGGCCAGTCTGGCCAAGGCTGCTATGCGATCCGGCCGACTGCGGAGAGCTTCGCTTTGCGTGACGAACACCTCGGGACCGAGCCGACGAGCCATGGACAGGATTTCGGATTGCAGAGCCTCGTTAGTGCGGTTTGCCGGTGCCAGATAGACGGGCTTGAGCTCATCGATCATGATGCGATCAAGTCCGCCGGAAAGTACCGTTTCCTGTTGCCTGAGCCGATGGGGCGAGCGGGCTGCGAGGTCAGAACCGGCGTTGTAAGCGCACAGGACAAGCCCGCGGACTCGGTCGGGTGCCAGAGCACCCATTTCGAGCGCGACAATCGCACCCATCGAGAAGCCAATCGCCACGACTGCGCCTTGTGTCTCGTCCAGCGCGCGACTTGCCATCTCGGCAAGGGATGCCCCGTTTCGTGTATCGACGTGAACCGGCGGCTGTCCGAAGCTCTGCTCCAGCATCGCTTCGATGGCCGTTCCACCAAATCGCCACATCTGGGCATCGCACATGTTTCCCGGGATCAGGAGAGGCGTACAATGCCTCATCCCAGTCGTGCAGACTGTCCGGTGAGCAATTCGCCGCCAAAAAGCCGCTGCTCCGGAATCATTCCAGGATTTTCGACGCGTTCGAGCAGCATGGAAACTGCCGCCTGCGTCATCCGCCGCACAGGCTGACGGATGGTTGTCAGCCGATAGCCCAACCAGGTTGCGGGACCTACGCCGTCGAAACCGACGATCGAGAGGTCATTGGGGATGGACAGGTTGAAAAGAGTGCGGGCGCAGTCAATCGCGCCGATCGCCATGACATCATTGAGGCAGATGACCGCATCGAGTTTGCCCCCCGCCTGATCCAGCAATACGCGCAGACCTTCCTTACCCGAATCATAGTCGAACCGGCCGCGATGGACCAATGGCGTGATATCCGCCTGCTCGAGACTTCGCCGCGCGGAGGCGAGGCGTTCTTCACCGACATAGCTGTCTTCAGGTCCCGCGATGATGCCGAAGCGGCGGTGCCCGGCGGCGAGAAGGTGCTTCACCAATTCGCGCTCTCCGGAGGCAGAGTCGCAGCAGACGCTGGCCGCAGGCACCATGTCGCCAACACGGTTATACAGGATGATCGGAACGCCCCGATCATTGAATTGCTCAATCTGATCGTCAGTCAGCCGGGCCGCAACGATTGCGCCGTCTACCCTGTACGGCCAAATCTGGTCGAGCACCTCGTTGACATCGGATTCGGCAGCTAAGCTGAACAGCAACACCCGGTTGCCAACGGCAGACAGGCGCTGGGTGAGTTCAGCCAGAACCTCAGGATAATTGAGGTTGGTGAGATTGGAAATCACGACCGCGATGAGGTTGGTGCGGCGGGTGATCAGGCCGCGGGCAAAAGCATTGGGCTGGTAGCCGAGCTGCTTGGCCGCGCGCATGATCTTCTCGCGGGTTTTCGGCGAAACCGATGCCCCCTTACGAAATGCACGGCTAACAGCGGACTGTGAAACGCCAGCCAACTCGGCCACGTCGTACGAAGTCGCGCCGATAGCCTCAGACAGCTTCTTGTTTGCCATAACGCCTTACCCGGATGTCAGCTTGCTCCTTGTGACCGGCGAACCCCTCGATTGCGCAGAGGCGCGAGCAATATTCACCCACCATGGCGCTGGCTTCGTCGGTCAGAACGCGCTGATAGGTACACGTCTTGATGAACTTGCCAACCCAAAGCCCACCGGTAAACCGAGCGTTTTTGCGAGTGGGAAGCGTGTGGTTGGTACCGATCACTTTGTCGCCATAGGAAACGTTTGTGCGCGGGCCAAGGAACAAAGCCCCGTAGTTGGTCATGTTGTCCAGAAAGTATTCAGGGTCCTTTGTCATGACCTGAACGTGCTCAGAGGCTATCTCGTCAGCGATACTGACCATCTCTTCATAGGATTCTGCAACTATCACTTGGCCATAATCGGCCCAAGCCGTTGCAGCGATCGGGGCGGTTGGCAGGATGGTCAGTTGACGTTCGATCTCAGCCAGGGTGTCTTGCGCCAAGCTTTCTGAATTGGTCAGCAGGATGGCGGGTGAGTTGAGGCCATGCTCCGCCTGACCAAGCAGGTCAGCCGCGCACAGTTCGCCATCAACGGTATCGTCGGCGATCACCAGCGTCTCGGTGGGGCCAGCAAGAAGATCGATCCCGACCCTGCCAAACAACTGCCGCTTGGCTTCGGCCACAAATGCATTGCCGGGACCCACAATCATGTCCACTGGCGCAATCGTCTCCGTGCCGAGCGCCATCGCGGCAATCGCCTGAACACCGCCGACGCAATAGATTTCGTCGGCGCCAGCCATATGCATGGCGACAACAATGGCTGGGTTTGGCTTGCCCTGATACGGTGGCGCGACCGAAACGACGCGCTTTACCCCGGCGACTTTGGCTGTGACGACGCTCATGTGTGCCGAGGCGACCAAGGGGTACTTGCCACCCGGGACATAACAACCGACCGAGCTTACCGGCAGATTTTTGTGGCCGAGTATCACACCGGGCAGCGTTTCGACCTCGACATCCTGCAACGAATTGCGCTGCACTTGCGCAAAATTGCGGACTTGCGCCTGGGCAAATCGGATATCCTCGATTGTCTGTGCATCGAGCGCGGCATAGGCTTCGTCAATTTGCGCTTGGGACAGTCGGAAATCATCAGGTGACCAATTGTCGAACTTGGCCGACCACTCCCGAACCGCCGCATCACCGCGGCATTTGATGTCCATGATAATGGCTTCGACGGTCGAGCGGACCTGTGCATCTGCCTCAGCTGCGGCGTCTTCCGTGATGCCGGTTTTCAGAAAGCGTGCCAAGCAGATGTCTCCTGTGTCGTTTGATTCGATATGTGCCGCATCTAAGCTTGAATGACTGCGAAGGCAATTACTCTCAGCGAAAGGCTGTGGCGTGCAGCTCTCCGGCTGCGAATCCCAGTGATTTCTAGCCCACGGTCTGGGGATAGATCTTCCTCGCTTAGCGGCAATTTCAATTTGCTTTCGCAGTCATGCTGAGCCAATTTTGTCTTGGCGACCTGCCGTGCAAAGGCCGCTAGGTAGCATGCGGTCAGAGTGGAATTGGCGATGCTGTTCAAGGGGTTGGCCATGCGGGATATGATAGCGATCGTGGCTTCAATGCTCACAATGACCGTAGTCAGTGCGCGCGAAGTGACGCCATCGGTGAAGGCTGAAAAGCAGGCGCCAGCCGAAGCCGGCGTTCGGTTGCAATCGCTGAAGGACCTAACAATCGCTGCGCTGCGCGCGAGGCATTATGGCAGCACCTTGCGGATCCTTGCCGATCTTGCGACCGGACCGAACGCGCGAGTATACGCCGAGCGCTTTTTTGGCGGAGGTCCAGGCCCCTATTCTAGCGTCCTCGCAAGCTACCAGTCCGATGGGCTCAGGCTGTATGCGCGCTTAGATGTTCCGCATGCACCGCCGCCGCCTGGCGGTTATCCGGTAATCGTATTCCTCCACGGATGGGTTGGCTACGAGGCGGCGAAGGACTTTCATTTCTCCTACACACCAGATTCGATGTACGCAGAGATGATCGATGCCTATGCCAAGGCTGGTTTTGTTGTCGTCACGCCGGGGTATCGCGGCCACGGCACAGTCAACGGCCAAGTGGCGGGCGGGCGCGCTTCGATGGCTGCTTGGGACAATGCAACGCATATCGCGCCGATCCTTTATGCGATCGATAGCCTCAACCTGATTGATGGGCTTTCAAGCATTCAAATGCTGAATTTCCAAGATTATGGTCGTCATTCTGGCACGGTCAGCCTTAACCTCAAGCGGCTTTACGTGTCTGGGCATTCGCAAGGCGGTGACGTGGCGCTGACGGTTCTCGCGGTGGCTGGACATGGGTCTAAGGTGGTCAACCGCCCGCGTGCCGGCTCGATCATGTCCGGGACATTCCCCGACCGGTTTACCCAGGTCGAAACCTTCCGTCCGATGGCAGAATCGAGCGAAGCTTTCCTGGCCGGAGACGGCACATGGACCGGGTCAGCGAGGGGGCGAGATGGAACCGTCAATCCCAACTTCGTGTTCGGCTGGCCCAGCGACAGCATTGAAACGCCGGATCCGCGAGAATGGACCTGGCAAAAGGGGCAGTATGGCGAAGCAAGTGTGCGTGATGTTGTCGTGGCTGGATACTCGGAGATGTACCGGAGTCTAAGCCAAAATGTCTCCGATTTGGGAGATGCCAATTTCTCGATTTTGGAAGGTGTGAAGCCAAAAGGCTATAAAATAAACCATGATCCTCGTGTAGCTTCCATGATTCAAGACCTTGGGGGCTTTTACGCGGAGAGATTCATCTCTGCGCGAGTGGCCCTCCATTTTTCAGACAGAGACTATTATTCTTTGCCAAGATGGAACTATGATCTTTGCGCACGGATCGCCCGGCGTGGCGGATACTGCAAACCCCATGAATACATCGGCGGTACCCATACGCTCCGCCTCAGCAGCCACGGCTGGTTCTCGCCTGCCGGTTCGCACGAGCCTTACGCCATCATCATCAAGCGTGACTTAGCGCTCTTCCGTTGAAAGTGCGGAAACCGCCTTCAACCTGATTATGCATTCGCAGTCAAAATTGCATTGACACCGGATTGCATTCGCAGTCAATAAAGATCTCGCGCGATTCGACAGCGCCGGGGAGGCCTAAAAAATGACCCAATTGCATCGTGGCTTGATGTTCAGCGGCGTGGCGGTTGCCGCTCTTTGTGCAGCATCGCCGGCCATAGCGCAGGAAAAGACGAAGCCGACCACAGCGCAGGACGCGGCGAAGTCCGGCGATGATGGAAGGTTTGGCGGTGAGATTATCGTCACCGCGACAAAGCGCGCTGAGAATGTTCAGTCGATCCCTGCTGCAGTGACCGCGCTCGGCGAAGAATCGCTGAAGTCTGCCGGCATTGTTGACCCGACCCGGATCGGCATGGCCGTTCCGGGTGTGCGGATCGGCTTTTCGGGTACTGAAGCTCGTGTGGCCATTCGCGGTGCGCGCGCCAACAATGTCGGTCCGCAAGCTCAGCAAGTGGTCGGCGTTTTCAACGATGGCGCGTACGTCGCCACGGTCGGCCAGGTCATGGCGGCATACCTTGATGTGAACCGCATTGAAGTCCTGCGTGGACCGCAGGGTACCCTCTACGGGCGCAACACGTTTGCCGGTGCCATCAACATCATCTCCAACGAGCCGAAATTCGACCGGATTTCCGGCAATGCGCAAGTCACCTACGGCGATTACAATCGCATCCGTGGTGAGGCGGCACTCAATCTGCCGATCTCCGACACATTCGCCATCCGCATTTCGGCTCTCGGTGAAAAGCACGACGGCTACATCATCAACACTTTCCTCGATGGCCCTTCGGACGATCTGCGCAATGAGAATGTTCAGATCGGACGCATCACGGCCAAGTGGAAGCCTTCGAGCTCCTTCGATGCCACGATCCGCTACACGAAGTACAATCGCGACATCAACAATGATGGTCCCTACGGCTACACCCAGATCGGATGCTACCAAAACCTTGGCGATCCCTCGACCGCAACCGGCCTTTCGGCAACATCGGTGTACCGTTCAGGCCATTGCTTCCGTCCTGGTCCCGACTCAGCAGCATCGACAGGCCCGACCGGTGCCTCCAAGGTGACAGATGTCAGCCCCTATAACATTTCGCGCGATGGCCCTTCGCGGGGGCTTGCAAAGGGTGACGATGTCAATCTGCAATTCAATTACGACTTTGGCCCGGCGACTGTGAGCTTCATTGGTGCTTATAACAAGTACCGTTCGCTTTCGTATTATGACCCTGATTATTCGGATGGATATCATTACGGGCAGTACGGGCAGGATTCGCTCAATAACTTCTTTGCGGGCTACGACAACGATCAGAAGAGCTACTCAACCGAACTCCGGGTGGCTTCCAATGGCGAAACAAGGTTCAAATGGCTGATCGGTGGTTATTATTTCAGGCAATCGTCCATCAATGATTTTGGTTATCTCGCCAATGGAAAATACACCCGTTACAACACCAACATTCGCGACTCCTTTGTTTCAGAATCCAAGGCCGTCTTCGTCAATGGCTCATTTCAGCTAATCGAAGGCCTGCGAGTGTCCGGCGGGATCCGGTACAACAACGATAGCCAGAAGCTCATCGGCGGTGCCAATGGCGGCGGCGGCAACAAGGTGTTGTGGAAGGCCGGCCTCGAATATGTGCCGGCACCCGATATCCTGCTCTACGCCAACGTATCGACCGGTTACCGGGTTGGTGGCGTGAATGGCGCGCAGCTCGTCGCTGCAGGTGCGCCAGCCGTTTTTGGACCGGAAACAGTCACGGCCTATGAAGCAGGCTTCAAGACCCAGCTGTTTGATCGCACGTTGACGCTCAACGGTTCGCTGTTTGTCAACCGCTACCGCAACATGCAGGCCCAGTCGTTCGTTTCAGCCTGCCTTGATCCCAACAACCCAGCCTCGTGCATTGCCTCCGAGTTCACGAGCAACGGCGGCGAGATAAACTCGAAGGGTGCCGAGATCGAGTTCAACTGGCGTCCCGGCAAGAGCTTCTTTGCCAACGGTTCGGTCTCTTTGCTCGACGCCAAGTTCGGCAACTACCTTGTGAGCCGCCTGAACGGTCTCGGCAACTACCAGGGCCGGCAGGACGTCACCCGCACCAATGCCCAGATTATCGCGGCAGGAGGAACACCTGGCCTTCAGCTGCGTGGCTGGCGCCCTGCGCTTGCTCCGACGCTTTCTGCCACGCTGACGACGGGATATGTCTTCGACATCGATGACAACAACTCCATTACACCGATGGCACAGATCTACTACTCGAACAAATATTGGAGCTACGACTACAACCTTCCCGGTTCGGATCAGTCAGCCTTTGCAAAGCTGGACTTGCGCTTGACTTGGCGCAACAAGGCGAAGGGGCTGACCGTCGAAGGTTTTGTCGAGAATGTCACCAACAAGGCGGTTCTCGTGCGTTCGGTGATTTTCAAGCCTGATGAGGCGAACTTCCCCACCGCGTCGATCCAGGCGAACTACGGCGACCCTCGCATTTGGGGTGTTCGGGTCGGTGTAAGCTTCTAGATGATGCGGCTCCCGGGGGCAGCGCAGGGCTGCCCCCGGAGATTTTCGTGATACGGCACCGGGTGTGTCCGGGGCGGGCAGGGGAATGGCATGGCTGAATTCGGTTTGCTGAACTGGGCTATTGTCATTGCCTATCTATGCATCACTGTCGCAATAGGCCTGTTTGCAAGCCGCAGCGTTGCCAGTGCTTCGGACTTTCAGTTGGGATCGCGCAACCTCCCGTGGTGGGCGCTAGGGGTCTCGGTTGTCGCGACCTATGTGAGCGCCCTGTCATTTCTGGGCGCACCGGCCTGGGCTTATGGGTCGGGCATGGCTGCGTTGGCAATCCACATGAACTACCCGCTGGTGGTGTTTGTGGTGGTCACCGTTCTGCTGCCATTCTTCTTCAACAGCGGCGCGCCATCAATTTATGAGTACCTTGAGCACCGTTTTGGAGTGAGAACGCGCTCGGTGCTCGCACTCATTTTCATGTTTTCGCAGGTCATCACATCGGCCTCGATCGTAGTTGCCGCATCAGTTGTGACCACATTCGTCACCGGCATCGATGTCCACACCAGCATCCTCATCATCACCGCTCTGGTGCTGGGCTACACAATGGTCGGCGGGCTCGAGGCTGTAATCTGGACCGATGTCCTGCAGGCCACGATTCTCTTCGCCGGTGCCGGTGTTATCCTGTGGAATCTGCTGCACGGCCCGACTCCGCTGGATGAAGCGCTGCATCAACTGCGCGCAGCGGGCAAACTGCAGGCCCTGAACACCGCGCTGGACTTCACGATCGCACCTACCGTCTGGGCCGGCGTTGGAGCAATGACCCTTTATCACATCACAGTCTACGGTGCGAACCAGATGATGGTGCAACGCGCTCTTGCTGCAAAGAATATTGGCGATGCGAAAAAGAGCTATTTGACGATGGGCTATGCCGGCTTCGTCATCTACTTCCTGTTCTTTCTCATCGGTGCACTGCTCTACGTTCACTTCAAGGGGGTGCCGTTCAAGCAGCCAAACGAGATCATTCTGATCTACGCACAGAGCCTTCAGATTCCGGGCTTGATGGGGCTGCTCGCCGCGGCGATCCTCTCTGCAACGATGTCGGCCTTGTCGGCTTCGTTCAATTCCCTCGCAACAACCTCGGTGGCCGATTTCTACCAGCGCTTCTACAATCGCAACGGAAGCGACGGGCAGTATCTCTGGGCGTCGCGGGGATTCACCCTGATGTGGGGGGTGATCTCGATCCCGATCTCCTATGCCTTTGTCGGCAGTGGCGGCTCCATTCTTGAACGACTGACCGAAGTCGGCTCCTTCTTCGTTGGCGCCCAGTTGGCGACCTTTGGTCTCGGGGCATATTCCAAGCATACAACCGAAGATGGTTTGCTCATCGGTATTGCTGCGAGCTTCGTCACCCTGGCCATCGTGGTTTATGGATGTCCGCCGCTCGGCCTTGCTCCCGTCAATGTTGCCTGGCCCTGGTATGTGGTGATTGGTGGCTCCGCCAATATCGCCGTAACTTTGCTGGCTAGCCAAATGCTTCATGGCAGCAAATCCGATTGGCATGAGTATACGGTGCCCGGCCAAAGGCTTCGGTTAATTCGCGAGGGCTTGCCTCAAATGCAGGACGGTTGGCACTTGGTGCCGGGCAGGATTGATCGACCGGTCTGGGGGCTTCTTGTCTGGTTCGGATTGATCGTCGCATTCCTTGCCTATTTCCAGACCCTTGGTTGATGTCATCGCCAACAACCGGGAATCTGGCTAGGCTATGACCGGCATTTGCAAAGCCAAGCAGATCGTTCTGGCATATCACGCCATGCTGGATACTGCAGGCGAGGGTGAGGCAGGCAGCCTGTTGCAGGCGCACGTTGCACCTGACTACAAATGGCGCGGCACTTACCCTCTGGGGGAAGACCTCGATGCCCATCAGGTTGCTGCGCAAGTGCTTGAGCCGCTTATGCGCGCATTTTCGAAACGCCAATGGCGACGCGACATTTTTTTCGCTGGACACAATGATGCCGGCGATGAACGCGCCATCTGGACCTGCTCCATGGGCCACCTGATGGGCCTCTACGACAGGCCCTGGCTGGACATCCCGGCAACCGGAAAGATCGCCTCGCTGCGATTTGCCGAATTTCACGAGGTGCGAAACGAAAGCATAAACCAGACCGCGATCTTCTTCGATGTGGTTGGCCTGATGCAGCAGGCCGGATGTTACCCCCTCCCGCCGGCAACGGGATGCTATTTCATCTATCCTGGACCACGCAGGCATGATGGCCTGCTGTGGGGCGAGAGTGACCCGGCAGAGGGCGCTGCGACCCTGGAACTGGTCAACCGCATGATCGCCGATCTCGATGCTCTGAACCGGAGCGGCGTCGATCGCTGTTCGCCTGAGTATCTTGCCCGAACGTGGCATGATGACATGGTGTGGTATGGCCCTGCCGGCATCGGGGCCACCATGTCGATCACGCGCTATCAGGCGCAGCACCAGTTCCCGTTTCGTGAGGGCCTGGCCGACAAAGTCTATAATGGTCACATCGCGCGCTTCGCCGAAGGCTCCTATGCAGGCTTTTTCGGCTGGCCAAACCTTACGAACCGCCCGGCAGGCGGCTTTCTCGGTCTCCCTGCATCTCAGACCCCAGGAGATATGCGCGTCGTCGACATCTACCGCCGCGACGGTGACAAATTGGCCGAGAACTGGGTATTCATGGACATACCCTGGTATCTCAAGATGCAGGGTCTCGATATCTTTGCTCGCATGCGCACGATGAACGCATTGCCTTAGGCATCCATGCCATCAGGCACCGCAATGATCCCAAGATTGCGGGCCTTGTTGAATTCGCGCAGCCGCCCGAGGACGTCTACGCCCACTTGCCTGTAGAGATCGAGCAAATCGACCAGCACCCAGTTCTCGCGGATCAGGCCGCCCTCAACTCGCCAGAAATCGAGGCTGCGAAGCAGAACCTCTTTGCCGGCCGGCGCAATCCCCATCCAGCCGTCGTGTGAAAGCGTCAGGCGCATATTGGGCCAGCCCGTTTCGCATACATAGTCGCCTTCGCTGACCCAGTGCGACATCAGATCACCCATCGCATCGAGTTTGCGGTCAGGCATGGCTCGCAGAAACGGGATCTGGTGCCAGTTGCGAAATCCCGAAATGCCCCTGGCAGTGCCGATGCCAGCTGGGCCATACCAATTGAAACGGGGGTGCCAGTACTTTTCAAGTTGCATGATCTTGGGGTCCGGATTGGCCGGATGGCGGCACAAATCCTCCAGCATGGCGACGACATGGTCGAGTGCGGCTTTGCCATCCCCTGAAACACGCAGACCATCTCCGCTCATCGGTGCGGGGGTGCACAGGTAGGCACCCAATTGCGGCGCCATCGGCCAAGCCCCAGCCTGCATCATGAGTTCGGGAATGTCCCAGATCGCCTGCATCTCGACGATCCGACCGTGTTCAATCCGAAAAAACTCGTGATAACGCATGTGTGCCAAACGCCCGGTCGGCGGGATGTCGAGGAATGGTGCCACGAGCGTCCCCATGAAATTGCCCATGCAGCCGATCCAGTCGCTTCCTTCAGGTGTCGTCCCACCAACCACGATCATGTCGCGCCGTTCCAGATCCGGCATGGCGCTCAGAAGCGGAGCAAGACAGTGATCAAAGAAGGCTGCCGGACCAACAAGATCGCCGAAGGGGTGGCACATCCTGATTTCAACGCTCTCGTCCATAACGGTCTTGAGCATGGCCCGCGCCGGTTTTGCATCGACGGCTGAAAGTGCCTTCTGGAGCGGCGCAATCGCGGACTTGAGGAGCTTCTCTGACATCGACGGTCCTTCTTTCTGTGTCACGCTTGATCGGGCGTGAGAATCATTCTGGCTGGTTCGGCCTGTCGCGGCAGATTGTAGAAATCAGCGGCCGTATCGTGGAACATCTGCTGCCGCTCGGAGCTGGAAAGCCCGGCGGTCAGCTGGAAATATCGGCGCCAGACTTGTCCGTACCCCATGGCGAGCTTGTCGACCGGGAAGTTCGAGCCGAAGGCGATGCGCGAAGGGCCAAATGCGTCGAGCGCTGTATAGAATTGCTCGCGAATGCTGTCGGCAGACCAACGCTTGTCGAACATGCCAAAGCCGGACAGCTTGCAGATGACGTTCGGCAGTTTGGCGAGACGACTGATACCACGCTTCCAGCGTGCCCTGCCTTCAGTAGAGAAATCGCTCAGGCTGCCGCCATGGCAAAGCGCGACCCGAAGATTCGGCACCTTCCTGAGGAGCTTTGCCGCGCGCTCCATCTGCCCAGGAATCAGTTGCAGATCGAAGCTCAAACCGCGCTGCGCAAGGTGAATAAGCCCTTCGAGAAAAGCAGGATTGTCGAGTAGCGCATCGCTGCCCGAGTCACGATACTCTTCTGCGCTGCGGCCCACGATCTGCCGAATGCCGCGCAAGGCATTTGCAGCGCAATGGTCGTCCAGTCTTGCGGGTAGGCTGGCTGCAGTCAGATCGCAAAAGGCAACGATAGCGCTCGGCAGCCCGTGCCGGCGGTGCTGATCCTGCAACCAGAGCGTTTCTGCGAGCTCGTCACCGCTGTCGACCCCGACCTGGATGTGGACGCTCGCAACAATGGGCAAGGCGCCGATATCGTCGCGAAATTCGGTCACACCGTAGTTGCGCTGAATTGGAGCGGGATCGCCAAAGAAGCGCACCACACTCTGTTTCATGAGCCAGGGATAGCGATGCTTGGCACCGAGGTCCCACAGGTGATGGTGGGCATCGACGATGCGGGAAGCGCCCTTCATGGTTGCAGCCATGCGCTTTCGACTTGCCGCATGACCGCCATGTCATCCCAGATCGTCACTTCTTCGCGGACGCGGCCGTTGATGATGCGGAAGTGAGATACTGCGAGAATGTGCAGCGGCGCACCGGTCGGATTGCCGTAGCGCCCCTTTCCGCGATGATGACCGGACAGCGACCAGCGCACCGCAACATCCCGCGCGTCGCCAAGATAGGGGATTTCTGCAATGTGCTCGAAACGTATATGCGCGTCGGGAATGGCATCGCGGATGCCTTGCTGCCATTGCCAGGCCTGATCAGGACCATAGAGGAAGATCCCGCCAGGGACCCACGCATTAAGCCGGAAGTCGGACAACTTTCGGGCGGAGGCCTCGCTCGGCTGCGCCCAGCGCGCGCGAAGCAGTTCTGTGGCGATCCGTGCCGCCGGCGTCTGCACGGGCGTATCAGGTGCTTCGAACACGGCAGACCAGTAAGGCGCGAGCTTCTCGATGAGCGACGTGCCCGCGGCTCTGTCCGCAGCTGCCTGCCTCTTCGCAACCTGCGCCATATCAAAGCCGAGCTGGCTCACCAGCGCCAGATTGTCGCGCACCAGCCATTCTTCAACCACCCGGTTCTCGCGGCACAGGCAGTCGGCGACTGTGCGCACCAGAACCTGCTGACCGGTGGCTGGGCCGAAATCGCTCTCGCCCAGATTGGTCATTTTTGATGTTATAAGATGCGAGGAGAGGAAGGTGCCTTCCCCTTCCTGAGACCACACGACGTTGTCACCATCGAGGCGGCGATCGGGAAATGCACGGAGGGTCGCCCAGGTATTGTCGACAACTATTTGAGCACCGACAATCGGTCCGGCAAGCGTGTGAATGATGCAGTCTTTTGCATACCATTTCAGACACAGATCAACTTCGCGATCATGCCAGATCCGCTCCGTTATCCGGATGATATAATGCGGGAAATCGACGAACTCCGGATCGAAGCCAGGCAGATCCATGCGCCGTTCCGCGCCTGGGTTCATCATCGTGTCTATGTCGGTCACGCTGACCATGGTTACAGGTTCAGGCACGTGAAGCTTCCGTTACTGGGCCGTCCAGCCACCGTCGATCACGAGGCTGTGCCCGGTGATCATCGCGGCGGCCGGGGATGCAAGATAGATGACTGCGGCAGCGATCTGCTCAGGGGTGGCCAATTGGCTCATCGGAATCATCCGATCGACAAATGCAGCGAAAGACGGATCGGACAGCATCCGCTCGGTCATGGGCGTTTTTACAAATGTCGGAGCGATGCAATTGACCCGAATTCCTGCGGGGGCAAGCTCGACTGCCATGGCCTTGGCGAGCCCCTCGACCGCATGTTTGGTCATACAGTAAACGGTGCGATTGGGTGATCCGACGTGGCCCATCTGGCTCGTCATGTGTATGATCACGCCGCCCGAGGGCATCCCTCGGGCGATGCTCCTGGCAATGCGGAACGGTGCCCGGACATTGAGCGCCAGCAACTGGTCAAGCGTCTCATCGGCAACATCGACAAATGGTTGCGGATGATTGGTGCCGGCATTGTTGACGAGCAGGTCAAAGGGGTGCTCCTGCTCGATTGCTTCGATTAGCGCGTCACTTGTCACATCCAGCGGCCATGCGGTGAAGGCTGATCCAAACTCAGCCCGCGCCGAGTCCAGTTCGGCCGAAGGACGAGCGACGCCCACAACGTGCATTCCGGCGTCCAGCAGCGACAAGCAAATCGCACGTCCCAACCCTTTGCTTGCGCCGGTTATGATTGCGCGCTTGCCTGCGAGAGGACCGCTCATCACACCCTCAGTTCCGCATCATTCGGGGCAAAGTGTCACCTCCGCGCACCTGGACGACAATCGCTGCTGTCAAGCCGGTGTTTCGCATGGCGCGACGGCAGCCACGCGGAACCGTAATGGTATCGCCCGGGCCGCAGTTCAGTGTCTCATCGGCAATTGTGATCTCGATGCTTCCCTGTTGGACAAACCAGACATCGGGCACGTCAAAGATATGGTCAGGGACATATGCGCTGGCTGCCAGCGTAACCTCGCTCACCGAAAAACCGTGTGGCCAGATGATCGGTTCCGCACCGACCAGTACGCGATCCGTCACACCGCTGATGTCGGAAAACACGGCGGATGGCCGCGCGCTGCCATGCCGAAGCACGCATTGCTCGAGTTCACTTGAGCCCACCAGCCTCATGCTCTCGACTTGTTCGCGAGTGGTCGCCGGCATGATCCTCGCGTTCGGGGGAATCGTCTGTCCCTTTGCCGCATCGATAAGGGTCCCGTCCTCGAGTAGAACAAGGCCATAATTCTTGGCCATCTCGAAGACATATGGCGCCCAGAGGACATGCCCGGGATCATCGCCACCGAGCACGGCCCAAAGAAAGCCCGTTTCTGTTCCGATGTTCTCAAAACCCCGGAAGATGCCAGTCGGGATCGAGATCAGATCGCCGGGGCCCATCGTTACCTCGCCATCTGTGGCATGTTCGCCAGTCATGAATTTCCACTGGCCGGAGTGGACGTAGAATACTTCGACTGTGTCATGGCTATGCTGCGAATTCAGGCAGCCAGGTGGTTGCCGCGCGCCGCCTATGTTGAAGCCGTGGGCTTCGGTGATGTGGACGAACTGATTGGGATTCTCGGCCACCCCGGGGCCGATGATCGTGAAGTTTTCCTTCTGGTCGGAACCCGGAGAGCGCGTGTCGATAAACGCATCACGGCATGGGGCGAGATCCGCATAGCGCACGATTCGCGCCTCAAGCGAACTGCCTTCCTGCTGAGGAATTGTATCGTGCATGAAAGACTCGCTCCATTTGTCTGTTCAAGGGCAGCCTCACCAACGCATGCGGACGTTTGCGATCGCTATGTCCGCAGTGGCGCCCGAGCGGAGGTTGCCTGCCTCCATCCGCCATGCCGCCCGGAGCACAAGATGCGCCTTCAGCTATCCTCTGCTCCCACTTAGAGGGCAAAAATGCATTCGCAGTCAATTCAAATATTCAGGTCATGCCAATAATCCGCATCGGCGCGGTATCGCTAGGTCGGTGCTCAACAGAGCTCAACAGACCGCCGCAAGCGCTGGCAAGGAGCGAGCGCGAGCTATTGCTTGAAGGCCCAGCTGACCTGCAAGGCTCGTTATTCTCCCGCCGGGGCTTTGCCATGCCCTTCTTGGCAATCGCGCGACAGCCGTCAGCCATCGCGCAAGCAACTTGTGCCGGTTCACGGCTCCTGATATGACTGCGAATGCATATATCAATTGGATGGGACAGGAAGCGACACATGACAGGCAATCTCGATACGGCCCGCGCATTCTTCGAAGCCTGCGAAACCGGGCAGGGTTGGGGAGCATGCCAGCCCTACTGCCATCCCGACGCTGGTTTTTCGGCGCAATCCGGGGCCATCGCGGAGATCACCACGCTCGCCGCCTATGCGGACTGGATGCAGGGCCTGCTGACCATGCTGACCGATGGCTCCTATGATCTGACCGCGTTCGCCGAGGATCCAGAGCGGGCGACTGTCGCTGCCTGCGCCGTGTTTACGGGCACGCACAACGGCGCAGATGGTCCCGTGGCAGCGACCGGTCTGCAAGCACGTTCCGATTATGCTTATGTGATGAAGTTCAAGGATGGAAAGATCAGCCACATGACCAAGATCTGGAACGATGGCTGGGCGCTCAAGCAGCTCGGCTGGGCCTGAGGAAAAAGAACATGGCCAACGCACCGCAGCATCCGTTCCGCGCACGATACGAGAACTTCATCGGCGGCAAGTTTTTGCCACCCGCTTCTGGCCGGTACTTTGCCAACCCGACACCTGTGGACGGAACCGTGCTGTGCGAAGTTGCCCGTTCCGACGCTGCGGATATTGAGCTTGCGCTCGATGCTGCACACCGCGCAGCCCCGAACTGGGGGACCACCTCCTCGGCGGAACGTGCAGGTATCCTGAACCGGATCGCTGATCGGATGGAAGAGAACCTTGCGCTCCTCGCGCAAGCGGAAAGCTGGGACAACGGCAAGCCTCTACGCGAGAGCATGGCTGCCGACCTCCCGCTGGCAATCGATCATTTCAGGTATTTCGCCGGCTGCATCAGGGCCCAGCAGGGTGGGCTCTCCGAGATCGACAGCCAGACGGTCGCGTACCATTTCCACGAACCGCTCGGCGTGGTCGGTCAGATCATTCCGTGGAATTTCCCGCTGCTCATGGCTGCCTGGAAGATTGCTCCGGCGCTCGCGGCCGGCAACTGCATCGTCCTCAAGCCGGCAGAGCAGACACCGGCGTCGATCATGATCTGGGCCGAGCTTGTCGGTGATCTCCTACCCGCAGGAGTCATCAACATTGTCAACGGTTTCGGACTCGAAGCCGGCAAGCCGCTTGCCAGTTCGCCGCGCATATCCAAGATCGCATTCACCGGTGAGACGTCCACCGGGCGCCTCATCATGCAGTATGCATCGGAAAACATCATTCCGGTCACGCTTGAGCTTGGCGGCAAGTCGCCCAACATATTCTTCGCCGATGTTGCGCAAGAGGACGACGAATTCCTCGACAAGGCAATCGAGGGCTTCGTCATGTTCGCGCTCAATCAAGGAGAGGTTTGTACTTGCCCCTCGCGTGCGCTGATCCACGAGAGCATCTATGACCGGTTCATGGAGCGGGCACTTGCACGCGTTGCTCAGATCAAGCAGGGCCATCCGCTTGATATGGAGACTATGATCGGAGCTCAGGCCAGCACTGAACAGGTCGAAAAAATCCTCTCGTATCTTGATCTTGGTGAGATGGAGGGAGCCCTTACACTGATCGGCGGAGGTCGAGCGTCAGTGCCGCCCGCGCTGAAGGGGGGCAACTATATCCAGCCGACGGTGCTCAAGGGGCACAATGGAATGCGGGTCTTCCAGGAGGAGATTTTCGGCCCGGTTGTCTGCGTGACCACGTTCAAGGATGAGGCCGAAGCGCTTTCGATCGCGAACGATACCTTGTACGGACTCGGCGCAGGCGTCTGGAGCCGCGATATCAGCACCTGCTATCGCATGGGGCGTGGCATCAAGGCAGGCAGGGTCTGGACCAATTGTTATCACGCCTACCCTGCTCACGCCGCATTTGGAGGCTACAAGCAGTCCGGTATCGGCCGGGAAAATCACCTGATGATGCTGTCGCATTACCAGCAGACCAAGAATCTGCTGGTGAGTTATGCGCCGCAGAAGCTTGGCTTTTTCTGAGGGGAACTGCCGTATGATCCGTGCGACAGCTGCTGCTGTCAGTCTGCTGAAGTCGATCAGGGCGGATCATGGAGAAGTGATCTTTCATCAATCAGGTGGTTGCTGCGATGGCTAGAGCCCCATGTGCTTTCCTGACGGAGAGTTTCGGCTGGGTGCGAACGACGTATTTATTGGTCAGATTGACGGAACGCGCTTCTACATGTCGGCTCATCAGCTCGAGAAATGGGGGCCTCACTCCCTTCTTCTCGACGCTGTTCCTGGGCGTGGCGGCATGTTCTCGCTCGACAATGGCCGGGAAGCGCGCTTCCTGTTGCGCGCTGACCGTGACAAGCCGTCGGACGGTGCGAGCCCTGCGGACTAGCACGACGGAGACGCTTTGAAGGTTTCCATCACCACCAAACGGCTCGTAGCGTGCTAGCAGATTTTGGCCTTGCAGCCCCTATCGCGATCTCATTTTCCATCGCTGGCTATCCAGCCACGCGCGCCTATCGGGCAAGCAACTTGCAGAGCGTTATCGTCGGCATCTTGCCGGCCGCCGTCGTCGCGCCGAAGTTCAGAACTTCAGGATTGCCTTTGAATCGCGGCCAGCGCGGCAGGCCCGGCCCATTGGGATCGCCGGTGCGGGCAAAGTTCAGCCAGTATTGCTGCATCTGCCGGCTGAGGGCCTCGTCTTGCGGCGCTGCGGGAAGCCAGGCATCGGCCGTGCCGAAGACATAGGGGATTTCCGCCCCGTGATAGGCGCCGAGGCCGTGCCCGCCGGGCCGCACGCGCGCAAAGCGGTAGGCGAAGACCGGTTTGCCGCTGGCGGACGTCGCTGCGGCCATGCGCGCGGCGGGGCAGTGGAACGCCTTGCCCGAACTCACCGCGTCGACGCGGTCCGTCAGGCTTCCTCCTCGCCGGTCAATCAGGGCCAGCACCAGCTTCGCCCTGGCCGCCGGCAAGCCCGTGAGCTCATCCGCCAGCGCTGCCTTGAGGCCAGGTTCGTCGGCCGGGAGATACATGCGGTACTCGTCGGCATTGCTGCCGATCAGGAGCGGTACGCGGCTGCGGCTCGGCCATGGCGCGACGGGGGTGTGAAAGCGGCCGCGCAGCTTCTCGTCCTGCAGCGCGACGAGGGCCTGCCACGGCAGCGCGCGCAGGCTCTCGGCGGTTATTGCCGGATCGAACAAGCCTCGGGCAAAGGCACCTGCTTCCGCTTGCGTGGTCACGCCATCGGGCGCGAGATAGCCGCTTTCGATCACCGCGCGGGCAAACAGTTTCTCCGCGCCCGGCATGGCGGCGAGCACGGCAATATCGGTACCCCCGGCGGATTCGCCGATCAGGGTCACGCGGGCGGGATCGCCGCCGAAGGCCGCGATATGGGCCCTGACCCAGCGCAGCGCGGCGATCTGGTCTTGCAGGCCCTGCCGCCCGCCCGCGTCCGCGCCCAGCGCGGGATGCGCGAAAAAGCCGAGCAGCCCCAGCCGGTAGGCAACCGAGACGACCACGACGCCTTCCCGGGCGAGCACGTCGCCCCGGTAATTGGGCTCGTAAGCATAGCCGTTCTCGTTCGAGCCGCCGTGAAGCCAGACCATGACCGGCAGGGGCCGCACGGGGGCTGGCTGCGGCGTCCACACGTTGAGATAGAGACAGTCCTCGCTGATCCGCTCGATATCGGGAACGACCGCCGCATCGGCGCCCATGGCGGCGGCAACGCGGCGATACCAGCGCGTGTTGCCTTCGCCTTGCGGGCAGACCGGCGCAAAGCGGGTGGCGTCGACCGTGCCCGTGGCGCCGTCAGCGGGGAGGGGCTGCGGCGGCCGCCAGCGCAGCGGCCCGACCGGCGGGCGCGCATAGGCGATGCCGCGAAACGAGGCGGTCCCGTTCGGCTCTCGCACTCCTATCAGGGACTGAGCGCCGATCTGTACAGTCGGTGCGCCCTCGGCCCGCGCCAGACCAGGCAGCAGCGCAAGCAGCAATGCGAGGCCTCGCCACATTCGCCCGCGCATGACCTTGCCCCTTATAGAAACGGCAGTTCCACCAGCCGCGCTGCGGTCACGCCGGCAGGCCGCATGATCTCGACCATGTCGCCCGCCTGCGCCTCCACAGCAACCAGCGCATAGCCGATATTCGCCTTGAGCCGCGGCGACCACACACAATTGGTCATGACGCCCACGTTCGCGCCGCGCAGCCGGATTGCCTCATGCGCGAAACCGAGCGGGGCCGGGGAGCTGCCATCGAGGATCAGGCCGAGCTGATGGCGGCGCGGCCCTTCCGCAGCGATGCGGCGCAGCGCGGCGATGCCGAGCGTGTCGTCCGGCACATCGAGATTGACGTATTTGCCGAGCCGCACCTCAAAAGGATTGGTATCGGCATCGGTGTCGCCGCCGACCGAGAGCAGGCCGCTTTCGGTGCGTTCGGCCGAGGTCGGCGCGCCGGGGCCGATGCCGTGGGGCTGCCCAGCCTCTTTGAAGATGTTCCATAGCCGCGTGCCGTGGCGGCCATCGCGCAAGTAGATCTCGAATCCGCCCTGCTTCGACCAGCCGGAGCGCTGGACGGTGACCGGAATGCCTTCGATCTCGGCATCGCGGAACCAGAAGTATTTGAGGCCGCGCACCCAGTCGCCAATGACGGAGGCGACCACATCCTCAGCCTTGGGGCCCTGCAGCGCCATGGGCGAGACATCGGGTTCGCTGACCAAGACATCGAGCCTGCGTTCGGCGACAATGGCATTCGCCCAGAGCCAGATGTCGCTGTCGGCGATCGAGAACCAGTAGAGATCATCGGCATGCTTGAGCAGGATGGGATCGTTGATCACCGTAGCGCGATGATTGCAGATCGGCGCGTATTTGCCCTGTCCCGGCTTGCAGTTTGATACGTCGCGCACGGTCAGGATCTGGGCAAGTCGGCCTGCATCCGGCCCCTTGAGCTGGACCTGCCGCTCGACGCCGACATCCCACTGCGAGACGCCTTCGATCAGCCGCCAGTACTCGGCCTCGGGATCGCCGTAGGTCGTGGGCATGATCATGCGGTTGTAGATGCTGGCGGAGGCCATGCCTTCCGCGAGCGTCGCTTCGTAGAAGGGCGAAGTGCGCAGCCGCGCGGTCGGAAACACGGCAACCATACATTCTCCTCCGGACAGCCTCAGCTCGGCAAGGCTCGCATCCCGCATCGCGCCATGGCAATCGATTTGTGGTTCAGCAGATATGAGCGTTGCTCATGTCGCAGGCTCGCGCAATCCTGCCAACGCCTGGTCGTTTTCCACCTGCTCGCGCATCCAGGCATGAAACGCGCGGACATGCGGTGCCTCGGCGCGTGTTTCGGGGCTGGCGATGTACCAATGGAAGTCGGGCTTCACGTCATGCTCGGGGAAGGGGCGTACCAGCACCCCGGCGGCGAATTCCTCGGCGGCATAGGGCTCCATCCCCAGCGCTACGCCGTGTCCACGTGCGGCCATACGCAGCGCGTGATCATAGCTGTCAAAGCGAAGCCCAGCATCGGGGTCGATCGCAGTGAGTCCGACCGCGCCCAGCCAGACCTGCCAATCGCCGCGCGATGGGTGGACCTGCAGGATGGCCTGCCCGGCAAGATCGGCAGGAACGCGCAGGGTCTCGGCAAGGCGCGGCGTGCAGACGGGATACAGCCGCGGGGTAAACAGATAGGTCGTCCGGACGCGGACAGCGGGTGGTTTCCCGATCAGCAGCGCGACGTCGCATGTGTCATCAGTCAAATCGGGATCATCCTGCGCGGTGGTCAGCCGGATCACGACACCGGGGCAGCGTTTCTGGAAACTCGCGATCCGGGGCATGAGCCAGCGCACCGCGACGGTCGAGTAGGTCTGGATCGTCAGTTCGTCGGGCCGGGTCAGGCGATTGAGCGCGCGCATGCCCTGATCGATCGCGTCGAAGGCAGTCCGGACATGGCGGTGAAAGGCCTCGCCAGCCTGCGAGAGCTCGATGCCCCGCGCCGTGCGCGTGAAGAGATGCACGCCAAGGCTGTCCTCAAGAAACTTGATCTGGTGCGAGACTGCGGACTGCGTGACATGAAGTGCCTCGGCCGCACCGCGAAAACTGCCGGCGCGGGCGGCGGCATCGAAAGTGCGCAGAGCATTCAGCGGCGGGAGCCGGGTGTGCATGGGCAGGGTCTCGCACGAGTTTCTTTCATCGGCAACAGCGCAAGGGGGCGAGCAAGCCGAAGGGGCGCGGCCATGCACTATCAAAGCAAGTTCATGGCTGGCCCATGCGGTCGGACCGAGCAACCTCCATCTTTGTCTGGCGATTGCAACTCCTGCCGATCCGCCTGCAGGTGGCCAGGGCGGCATTTGTGATAACACTCAGGCGCGAGCTGTGATGGCCATCTCAAGGCTTCCAACATGGAGATCACGTGTTGGCACGCTCGTTGGAGCGCTTTGTCGATCTGGCTGAACTCTTGCCGGCGTTAGTCATGCAGAAGCTTGCCCATTCGGCCATGAGCGCTTTGCGCTTCTCGAGATAGTCGGTTCGCCGATAGGCGGCCTCGACTTTGTTCGCGACCGTATGCGCAAGCGCTGCTTCGGCAACTTCGCCGGGGAAGTTCGTCTTCTCGGCCACCCAATCCCGGAACGATGAACGAAAGCCGTGAACCGTAACCTGCAGATCCTTGTCCCGCAGGATCTTGAGCAAGGTCATATCCGAAAGCTGGCGTTTGGGAATTGAGCCGGGAAAGACGAGATCGCTGGCCGGAGCTCTCAGCGCTTCTGCCCGCGCCAGCACGTTCAGTGCGGCGTCAGACAGCGGAACGATATGAACCACGCCGGCCTTCATGCGATCCGCAGGTACAGTCCATAGCCTCTTCTTGAGATCGAATTCCTTCCACTCACAACCTCTGATCTCACCGGAGCGGGCGGCGGTGAGAATGAGAAGCTCCAGCGCAAGCCGGCCCATCGACTGCCGCTCGCGAAGAGAGGTAATGAATGCTGGAACATCGCCATACGGCATCGCATCATGATGCGATTGCTTGCGGGGCTGACGCGGCAGCCCCCTTGCGACAGAGCGAAGCGGCGCTTCGGTGTCGCGCAGGCCCTTTGCGCAGGCCCAGTCGAGCACCGCGGCGATCCGCTGGCGAACTCGCCTCGCGGTTTCGGGTTTGGTGAGCCAGATGGGAGCCAGCACGTCCCTGATCGCCGGGCCTTCAACCTCGGAGACCAGACGATCGCCGATCGACGGGAAAGCATAGGTCTCGAGCGTGTTGATCCACTGGTTCTGGTGCTTGCCGTTTTTCCAGGCCGCCTTGTGCTCGCCGTGAACCATCTTGGCCGCTTCCCGGAATGTCGGGATCTCAACCTCGACCTTTCTGCGTTCGGCAACGACATCAACGCCGGCCCTCATCTGCTTCCGGATATCCCGTGCCGATTCGCGCGCTTGGGCAAGGCTTACATCGGTGAGCGTGCCCAGGCCGATGTCCCGCCGCTTTCCTTTGGTCTGCACCCTGAGTAGCCAGCTGCCGCGCCCCTGGGCCGCCAGTCTGAGGATGAGACCTTCGCCATCGGAATAGGTGCCGGGTTCCTTCAGGTTTTTGACCGCGATTGCACTCAGTTTTCCCATTGGGCTTGCCTTTCCAGCCCCACACTCAGCCCCACACTCGGTGTGGGATTGGATGGAACATATATAGAACACTGCAGACGCGCAATATGGAGAAAATCCAGCATTTCTGCGGGTTTATGGATATTTGCGGTGCTGTGTGGAAGCAAGCCTGGCGGAGACGGAGGGATTCGAACCCTCGGTACCGGTAATCCCAGTACGACGGTTTAGCAAACCGTTGGTTTCAGCCACTCACCCACGTCTCCGGATCGCAGCGGCGAGAGCGCGCTATAGCGAGGGAGTTGGGGGGCGGCAAGGGGCTTCCTGCGGTCATTGCGGGCTTGGTTCCGGCAACCGGCCCCGGATTCGCCTCGGCGTGAAATCGACTCGGCTCATCGCCGGTTCATTGTGCCGAGCGGAGAGATGAGGGTCTGATAGGTTGACGAAGGTTCCGGCCCAGGCGCTGGAGCCGGGTGACCGATGCCGAATAACCGGCACTGGGCCGCAGGATAGGAACTGGTTGATGAAGCTGAGCCGGAAGATCGCGATCGGGCTTGCCGCAGTGGGACTGGTGCTGGGCGCCGGTGCACAGGCGCAGGTGCAGCAGATCGATCCCAACACCGCGATCGATGGGGACTTGCCGGCAAGACCGGGTTCGCAAGCACTTCCACCTGCTCCCGCTCGACCGGTGCCTCCGCCGAGTGCGCCGGCTGCACCGCCTGCAACGACGAACACGGGCGATCCGGCATTTTCCTCGCCTGCGGCAGCGCCGGGCATGGCCTCGCTTCCAGCAGCACCCGCTGCGCAGAAGGGCACTGCCGCCGATGGCACGACCTACCGCGAGGACGACCTGATCGGCGCGGCTGAGGGCGTCTTTGGCAAGGGGGCCAAGGGTCTTGCGCTGATGATCCAGGATATCCTGAAGAAGCAAGGGCAGCCCAACGCCTATATCACCGGGCGCGAGGCTGGCGGCGCGGTGGTCGTCGGGCTGCGGTATGGTTCGGGCACGCTCCATCACAAGATCGAGGGCGAGCGTCCGGTCTACTGGACGGGTCCCTCGCTGGGCTTCGACCTTGGCGCCAATGCGGCGAACACTTTCGTGCTCGTCTACAATCTCCACGACAGCGAGGACCTGTTCAAGCGATATGGGGCAGGCGAGGGGCAGGCCTACTTCGTCGGCGGCTTCAACGTGAGCTATCTGCGCCGGGGCGATGTCGTGGTGATTCCGGTGCGCTTTGGCGCCGGCCTGCGGCTCGGGCTCAACGCGGGCTACATGAAGTTCAGCCGCACCCAGAAGTGGATGCCGTTCTGAACGCATAAGGCTTGCCCGGAGCCCCTTGTGCCGCGCGCGGTTTGGGGGCAAAGGCGCGCCCATGCTCGAGACCCTGAACGCCCAGCCCGCCGATGCGCTGCTTGCGCTGATCAAGCTCCACAATGCCGATCCGCGGCCGACCAAGATCGACCTCGGCGTGGGCGTCTATCGCACCGGTGAGGGCGATACCCCGGTGTTCGGCGCGATCAAGGCGGCCGAGCGCATTCTGCTCGAGACACAGGATTCCAAGGCCTATCTCGGGCCTGAAGGCGACATGGGCTTTGTCCATGCGCTGATCCCCTATGTGTTCGGCACTGATTTTGATCGTGCCCGTGTCGAGGGCATGCAGGCTCCGGGCGGCACCGGTGCGGTGCGTCTTGCAGTGGAAGTGGCGGCGCGCGCGGGTGCCAAGCGGATCATCATGGGCACGCCTTCGTGGCCGAACCATGCGCAGATCGTCGCGGCCGTGGGCCTTGAGCTCAAGACCTTCAAGCACATGACCGCCGAGGGCACAGCCGACCTTGAAGCGTTGCGCACCGCGCTCGGCGATGCAGCGCCCAGCGATGTCGTGCTGCTCCATGGCTGCTGCCACAACCCGACGGGCGTCGACTACACCCATGCGCAGTGGGACGAGATCGCGCCGATGGTGGCCGCCTCGGACGTGCTGCCGTTGATCGACCTTGCCTATCAGGGGCTGGGCGACGGGATGGAAGCCGATGCCTATGGCCTGCGCAAGGTGCT
>JAIYAL010000022.1 GCA_027489095.1 Erythrobacteraceae bacterium | reverse complement strand
CACCTGTTCTATTCGGGCTGGGACAGCCGCGAGGACGGGACGCGCGACTGGTTCCAGCTGTTCCAGATCGGCTTTGGCGGCATTCCGGGGCGGCCGCTGGGCGACGGGCCGGACGGGCACTCGCTGTGGCCGGGCTTCACCAATGTCCCCAACGAGTTCCTCGAACGCTACTTCCCCTTGCGGATCGAACGCTATTCGACCGCGCCCGATAGCGGCGGCGCAGGCCTTCACCGCGGCGGCAACGGCATCCACATGACCTACCGCTTCCTCGCGGATGGCGAGATCGCGATCCATGACGACCGCTGGTTCGTGCCGCCGTGGGGCGTCAATGGCGGCCATCCGGGGGCGCGCGCGAAGAAGGTGCTCGAACGCGCAGATGGCTCGACCGAAATCGTCGGCAACAAGGTTGAAAGCGTCAAGGTGAAGGCGGGCGATCTGCTCCACTTCATCACCTGGGGCGGCGGCGGCTGGGGCGACCCGCTGGCGCGTGATCCTGAGCTTGTCGGCCTCGAAATCCGGCAGGGCCTCGTTACCCCCGAAGGCGCCCGCGACTATGGCGTTGTTGCGGATGCTGCGGGCACGGTGGACACCGCCGCCACCCAAACCTTGCGCGCGGAAATGTCAGCCTCGCGTGGGGCGCTGCCGCTGTTCGACTACGGCCCCGGCATCGATGCGCTGCGCGCCAATTGCGAGGCTGAGACCGGCCTTCCCGCGCCGGTCCAGCCCGTCTGGAACGCACTCAACGGCCTGCGGGAAGCTGCCGAATGAGCGCGCTTCAGGGGATCAAGGTTGTCGAGATGGGCCAGCTCCTCGCCGGCCCGTTCTGCGGCCAGTTGCTCGGCGACATGGGCGCCGATGTGGTGAAGATCGAGCCGCCGGGCGCGGGCGATCCGATGCGCAATTGGGGCCAGGGCGACGAGAAGGTGCAGTGGGAGGTGATCGCGCGCAACAAGCGTTCGGTGACCTGCAACCTGCGCGTGCCCGAAGGTCAGGCGCTGGCGAAGCGCCTGATCGCCGAGGCCGATGTGCTGATCGAGAACTTCAAGCCCGGCACGCTCGAACGCTGGGGCATGAGCCCGGCAGAGCTTCACGCGGTGAACCCTGGCCTGATCATCGCCCGGATGTCGGGCTACGGACAGGACGGGCCCTACTCTGACCGCGCAGGGTTCGGCGGGATCGGCGAGGCGATGGGCGGGTGGCGCTACATCGTCGGCGAACCTGACCGCCCGCCCAGCCGCATGGGCATCTCGATCGGCGACACGCTGTGCGCCACATACGGCGCAATGGGCGTGCTCGCCGCACTCCACCACCGCGAGAAGACCGGCGAGGGTCAGGTGGTCGATTCCGCGCTCTACGAGGCGGTGTTGCAGGTGATGGAGGGGCTGGTTCCCGAATATGACCGCAACGGCGTGATCCGTGAACGTTCCGGATCAGTGCTCAAGGGCATCGCGCCGTCCAACGTCTACTCGTGCAGCGATGGCAGCTACATGATCGGCGCCAATGGCGATGCGATCTTTGCGCGGCTGTGCCAGGCGATGGGGCAGCCGGAGCTTTCGAGCGACGAACGCTATTCCACCCACATCGCGCGCGGCATCCATCAGGACGAGCTTGATGCGCTGATCAACGATTGGACCGGCACGCTCACGGTCGACGCGGTGGATGCGCTGATGATCGAATATTCGATCCCGGCAGGCCGGGTCTACCGCGCGCCCGACATGTTCGCCGATCCGCACTTTCAGGCGCGCGAGGCGATCATCGAGGTCGAGACCCAGAACCGGGGCACAATCAAGATGCAGAACGCCTTTCCCAAGCTTTCCAAGACCCCTTCGACCATCCGCCGCCCCGCGCCTGCCGCGCCCGGGCAGGACAATGCCGAGGTGTTTGCCGAAAGGCTGGGGCTGGACGCGGCAGAGCTCGAACGGCTGGCTGCGGCGGGGATCATCTGATGACCGCCCCCTCGGCATCCGACAATTATGCCGGGGTGTATGAAGGCCGTCTCCAGCCGGGGACGCGGCCTGCGCTGCTGATTGTCGATGTCGTGACGGCCTATCTCACCGAAGGCTCGGCGCTGTTCATGGAAACCGCCGCCGCCGCGCGCGATTGCAACGCGCGGCTGGCAGCGGCAGCGCGCGCGGCGGGCGTGCCGGTGGTCTTCACCAACGTGAGCTACAAGCCCGATGGCTCGGATGGCGGGGTGTTCTACAAGAAGGCGCCGGTGCTTGCCGCCTTTGTCGAGGGATCGCCGCTGGGCGCCTTTCCCGAAGGCCTCACCCCGCTTGAGGGCGAGCGCGTCGTGACCAAGCAATACCCCAGCGCCTTCTTCGGCACGGAACTCGCCGAGGCGCTTCACGCCAAGGGCATCGATACGCTGCTGATCACCGGCTATTCCACCTCAGGCTGCGTGCGCGCCTCGGCGCTCGACGCGATGCAATATGGCTTTGTCCCGCTGGTGGTGCGCGAGGCCTGCGCCGACCGCCACCCGGCCCCGCACGAGGCCAACCTGTTCGACCTCCAGGCCAAATATGCCGAAGTCATCAGCGAGGCCGAAGCTTTGGCCGTGATCGGCGCTTCCCCCGCCTGAATCAGCCGTCAGGCTGCGGGTGCTTTGGCCCACTCCAACATCGTAGAATCTGCCAATCCCAACCCTTGGGAAAATTCGCCAAGCTTTCGTTTGGCTGAATGATCCATTTGCGCGCCGTCAGCATCGAAACCCCGGAATTCCGCCATTTTTCGGGTTTGGCACGGCTGATGCAATGTACTCTGCATCCCCGGGATGCTCCCGGAAACACCAAACTGAAACACCAAAGGAGACCCACCATGTACGCCAACGAAATCAGCAACCGCCTGTTCGCCGCCGCCTTCTCGGTCGTGCTCTCGGCAGCCTTCTTCGCCTACGCGATCATCCCCGCCAGCCCCTCGCTTGTCGCCTGATCCGGCGCAACACCAGACCAAAGGACACCTGACCATGTACGCTTCCGAAACCGCCACCCGCCTCGCTTCTGCTGCCTTCGCAGTCATCCTGAGCGTCGCCAGCTTCGCCTATGCGATCATTCCCGCCAGCCCGACCCTGATGGCCTGATCGGGTCGCGGAGGCTCAGCCCCGCCAACCGATCGACACGTAGACATTGCGAGGGCTCCCCGGATCGAACCCGCCGCCGCCGCCCGGCCGCACGCGGCCTGCATATTCCTCATCGAGCAGGTTGTTCACCCCCGCCCCGACAGTGAACCCGCCCGCCACCGGCCATTCAACCGACGCGTCGAGCACCTCGTAGCCGGGCAGGAAAAAGTCCGCGACGTTGTTGTCCGATCCCTGCTGGTCGCCCACCGAGGTGAAGATCAGCGCCGCGCGCGCGCCGTCCGTGCCGATCCATGCCAGCGTCGATCGCAGCAGATGGCCCGGAGCATATTGCGGCGTGAAGCCTGCCGCCACGCCATCGGTGAAATCGGCATCGAGCAGTTGCAGGTTGGTCGAAAGCCGCAGCGTCCCCTCACCTTTGGCGAGCCCCTGCGGGCCGACGAGATCGAGCCGTAGCGCAAGGTCCACCCCCTGGTTGCGCATCGAGCCGACATTCTGCCGCCGCGCGCCGCCAATCCCGACCGCGCCGAAGGGCGGCGCAGCGGCCAGCGGCCCGGCGAGGAAGCCGACCTGGTCTTCGAATTCGACCCGGAACAGGCTCGCATCGATCCGCACCGGCGGCGCCGGTTCGGCCTGCATACCCGCCTCGACGGTGAAGGCATAGGAGGCATCGAAGGTGCCCGCCGCATCGATCCCGGCCTGAAAGGTCACGCCGTCATTGTAGAGCAGCGGCTTGAACCCGCGGCTCGCATTGGCGACAAAGCGCAAGGTCGGCGCGGCGTCCCACGTCACCCCGATCCCGTAGAGCGGCACCGTGGCGGTATTCTCGCGGTTGCCGAGCGGGCCATTGGCCGCCCCGGGCCCGCCACCCGTGACACTGCCGAGGCTGAGGTCGAGCGTTTCGACCACGCTCTGGCGAAGGCGTTCAAGCCGGAAGCCGGGGACGATCTGCACGTCGCCCAAGCCAAGCTTGATCTCGCCGAACACAGCCGCCGTGTCGCCGCTGCGCTGCACCCGGGCCAGCGCGCCTGCGGTGCCATTGAAATCGGCATTGCTCGCGCCCTTGTTGACGAACACCGGCGCGTCCGAAGTGTGCCCCAACACGCCGATTGTCACGGAGTGCTGGGCGTTGGTTCCGAAATCGTGCCGGGCGCGCAGATCGATCCCGGCGGTGTCGAACACCTGCGACTGGCGCACCAGCACGTTGGCGGTGGGCGTCACCTGCCCGAAGCTGCCGCCTGCCTGCCGCCAGCTCTCGCGCTCGAACCGGCTGTAGAAGGCGCGCGCGGTGACCTGCGTGGCGTCTCCGGCCTGCCAATCGATTGCCAAAGAGGGGGCAAGGCGCTGGAGGCGGATGCGGTCGCGGGGTGTGGAGCCATCCCGGCGGTCGGCTTCGATGCGCGCGCGGCTGAGGCCCCCGGGTTCGCCGAAGCGGCCCCGGTAGTAATCGAGCGAAAGCGTGGCGGTGACGGTCTCGCCAAGGTAGTGGCCCCGCAGGCGTCCCGTGGTCTGATCGGCGTCGCTGTTCACGCGGCGCGGGCCATCCCCTTGGGCGTAATGCACGAAAGCGTCAGCGGCGAGGCGCCCGTCCGAGACCGCGAGGCTCGCCAGCCCGGCGCGCGTGTCCCAGCTGCCGAGCGTGAGGCGCGCCTGACCCTCCACGCCCGCCTCGCGGCGGGGCCCGCGCATCACGTAATTGATCGCGCCCCCCGGCTGCGGGCCGTAGAGCAGGCCCGATGCGCCCCGGATGAATTCAACCCGCTCGACCATTTCGAGCGGCGGGATGAAGTAACCGGCGGGATAGGAATACATGTCGGGGACGGCGGGGACGGCGTCCTGCAGCGTGAGGATGTTCCAGCTCTCATGCGGCTCGCCGAGCCCGCGAAAGGACAGCGAAGCCCAGGCGCCGTTCGAGACTTCCGAGACCAGCAGCCCCGGAATGTCGGCGAACGCGACGCGCAGGTTGCGCGCGGGCACCGGCGCAATGTCGGCCAGCACCGCGATGTCGCCGAGCTTGCCAGCGAAGATCAGCGTACCGGATACGTCAGGCAGGCGGTCGCCTTCGCGATTCGCGGTGACGATGATCGAGGTCGCCTGGCTCGCGCTGCTTGTGGCCGATGGCTGGCCCGGCTCTCCGATTTCGGCCCCAACCTCGGCCCCAATCTCGGCCAGCACCTCTGCCCCCATCTCAGCCGGCTTCTCACTGGCGGCAAGCACCGGGGAGGCAACGCCGGCAAGCAATATGGCGAGCAAGGTGGCAGAGATCGGACGGACAGGCGCAGCGGACAGGGGCATCGGGGCTCCGGCAAGAACTTGGGAATCGAACCGCCATCTCTTGCTATTGCGAATGATTGTCAATCTTTAATCGGCTCTCCAAACCGTCCCGCAGCCAGCGGGCGTGTTGCAGGACGTCCGACGGGCCGGATCTCCCGTCGACGCAGTACGAAGCGCACGTCAGTCTGCGGCAGCGGCGGCTGCTGCTCACCCCATTTTCCCGCGCATATGCGCCTGCGTCAGGGCGCCGGGACGACCCGGATTTCCACCGGCTGCGCGCCAGCCAGATAACGCTTGGCGGCTGCCTGCAGATCGGCCGGCGTGATCGCATCGAGCAGCGCGCGGCGCTTGCGGCGGCGATCGAGCAGCACAGGATCGCTCTGGGCTGCGGCGACGAGGTCAATCCAGCCGCTGTTCTGCGTTTCGCCGCGCTCCAGCCCCGCGCGGATCGGGTTGCGCGCCCGGTCGACGAGGTCGGCGCTGACCGGCGCCGCGGCGAGCTCCGCAGCAATCGCGCGGACCGCAGCGGCCGTGCCGTCCATCGCCTGCGGCGGAACCGTCATGAAGGCGGTGATGTGGCCGAAGCCCTTGTACGCGAACTGCGAATAGCTGAACGCCTGGGGCGAATAGGTCGCACCCAGTTCCTCGCGCAGCTTTTCAGTGAGGCGCAGGCCCATCACCGCTGCAAGCAGATTGCGGGTCAGATCGTCACGCTGATCACGTGCGTCTGCGGTCGGCCAACTGAGCGTGATTGCGCCCTGGTCTGCGGGCCCTGCATGGGTGAGCACCTTGACGGAACGATCCGCCACGAAGCTGACCGGCGCGGCCTGCGGCACGGCCTCGCTGCGCGCGGCGCGCGCGGGCAGCGCGCCGAGCGTCGCGGCAACGGCCTTGATCGCGGCATCCGCGTCAAAATCGCCAACCAGCCCAAGCGCCAGCGGCCCATCGCCAAGCTGCGGCGCGACCACCGCGCGAAGATCGTCGATCGAGACCTTGCCGAGCTGCGCAAGATCGGTGATCCCGAAGCGCGCATCATTGCCCGCCAGCACACCGCCGAGCGAAACCGACAGCATCTGCGCTGCGTTCGCGCGGATGTTTTGCAACACGATCGGAGCGATCCCCGCCCATTGCGCCGAGGTCTCCGGACGCCATCCGGTGGCCGTCAGCCGCGCGCCGAGGAGGTCGAGCTGCAGATCGAGGTCGGCGGAGGTGGTCTCGCCGTTCGCCACCAGCGCGTCGTCATCGCCGGCAAGACCAACGCTCACCGCCTTGCCCGCAAGCACGCGGCGCAGCTCGTCAATGTCGTGCGCCTTGAAGCCATCGATGCTGGCGATGATCGGCAGCATCTCGCGCAGGCCCTGCTTGTCCTTCGGGAAGCTCGCATAGCCGTGGCCCGCGCGCAGCGAGAAGGCGATCTTGCCGGGCTGGAAGTTGGTCGTCTTGAGGTTAAGCTGCAGTCCGTTGGCAAAGCGTACCGTGCGAATGCCAAGATCGGCGATAGTGGTATCGGCCACCACCTTGCCCGGCGTGCCCCATTCGCTGTAGGCGAACGTCACCTGTGACGCTGCGGCCGGAGCCGTGACCGCGACCGCCGCGCTGCGGTCGAGCACGGCAGCGATCGCGCCCTCGCCCCCATCGACAGGCTGCTTGGTCGAGACGTGAACCAGCGTCGGCCCACCCTGCCAGCTGGCACGGAAGGCATTGCTGACCGCCTCTGGGGAAAGCGTGGATTCGATCGCCTGGTAGAAAGCGAGGTCCAGCGCCGGAGAGGTGGGCACGGCGTTTTCGAGGCTGTTGGCAACCAGCGCGTCGGCAATGGCCGCGCTGGGGCGACCGGCGGCCTGGGTCACCGCATTGCCCAGCGTGGTGGCGATGTTGGCCTTGGCCTCGGCGATCTCGGCATCGGTGAAGCCGAATTGCGCCGCGCGCCGCAGCTCCTGTTCGGCCAGCGCCAGAGTCTCGGCCCACTTGCCGTCCTTGGCGATCGCCAGCAGCCCGAAGGTGCGGGCCGAGCGGAACAGCTTCTGGTCGCCCGACTGGGCGAACAGCACCGGCGAATCCGCCGCGCGGGCCAATGCGTTGACGCGGTTGCCGAGCGCGGTGGCGGCGATCACGCGAAGAACGTCGTCACGCGAAGCCTGGGCCGTATTGTCCGCCGGCTGCCAACGCGAGAAGCGTTGCAGCTCGACGACTTCGGGGATGCTCGGATCGACGAAAGTGGCGATGGTCGGTGCCTTCGCCCTGATCTGGATCGGGGTCTGATAGGGCTCGCGCGCAGGGCCATCGCCGCGCCAGTCGGAGAAGCTCGCCTTGATCTTGGCCTCCATCGCGGCGACGTCGAAATCACCGACGATCGCGAGCGTCGCGCGCTCGGGCCTGTAGTAACCCTCGTAGAAGCCGCGCAGCTGCTCGGCAGTGATGTTCTTGATGCGCTCGGGATCGGCGCTCACCCGCTCGCCAATGCGCGATCCCGGCATCGCGGCCTGCAGGTAGTCTGCAAGCCGGCGGCGGCCCGGCTCGTTGCGCACCTGCGCCTCGCTGAGGATGATGCCGCGTTCCCGATCGACCGCCGCCGGCGCGATGGTGAGTTCGCCGGCCATGTCGCGGATCACCTTCAGCGCGGTGTCGACGGTCTCGTCATTGGTGCGTGGCAGCGCGAGCATGTAGGTGGTGAAATCGAGCCCGGTCGTCGCGTTGGTGTCCGCCCCGAAGGCAAGGCCCAGACGTTCGAGCATTGGCAGCAACTGGCCTTCGGGGATGTTTTTCGATCCGTTGAAGGCCATGTGCTCGACAAAGTGGGCCGCGCCGTTCTCAGCGTCGGTCTCCTCTCGCGCGCCGACAGCAACGGTGAAGCGGATCGCCGCCTCGCCGGCAGGGTTGGTATTGCGCTTGATCACGTAGCGCATCCCGTTGGGCAGCATGCCGAAGGTCATATCGGGATCAGCCGGGAAGTCGGCGCTGACAATCCCCCAAGCCGGAACGCCGCCGGCCTCGGACGCCTGTGCCGCGCCAGCTGCTGCTGCCGCGTCCTGTGCGAGCGCCGCAGGTGCAGCCGCAAAAGCCAGTCCTGCGGCAATCGCAAGGCATGACGCATGGCGAAGTGAAACTTGGAAGAGGGGGGGCATAAAGTCTCTCCGTAGATCATGCTAAGGTTCAGGACGAATTGCGCGCCTGCCGGTCGTGACCGGAGCGCCGAGGAAATGGCGCCACATCCTATGCCTAAGCTGGCGAGCGGCCAAAGCCGACCATCGACCAACAACCCACGCGCGGCGTCCAATGGCTGTCCGGCAAATCAGCCGCGCATGGGGACTGGCGTGCCGGTCTGAGGCCAAGGCGGCGGAACAGGCGTCGGCGGTGCGCCGCTTCTCAATAGGTCACAGTGCCGGGCAGGCGCAAGCGCCCGCCAAGGCGCGCCAATGGCGGTTTGCGGGCAGTTAAACGTCATGCCGTCCGATTGTCCCTCGCCGGCACAGCGCCGCAACTGCCGCGCCGCCGCAATTGCTAACAAGGCCTTAAGAGCGGCAAGCTCGCGCCGTTCTGCATACCGCAAGGGCCGCAGCCTGACCGACAGTGTGCGGGACAGGCCTTGCCGTTCCTTTTGGAGACCGAGCCATGCCGCGACCGGACTGTTCCGCGCCACGCCATATCCGGCACGCCATCGCGCTCGCGCTGGCGGGCGGGATGGCTTCGGCTGCGCTCGCCGGCAACGGGGTGCAATGGCGGCTGACGGCGAACGTGCCGGTGATGTGCGCGATCCTTGACGTGAACACGCCCGCCGACCGGCCTGCCAGCCTCGCCATCACCACTACCTGCAACGCAGAACGATACCAGCTGGTGCTGCAGCAGGGCGCGGGAGAGGCCGGACTGCGCGCGGCGCGCAGTTCGGCAGGGCCGGTCCAGATCAGCGGCAGCGCGGTCACCATCATCAGCACGCGCCCGGGCTACGCCCTCACCACCATCGAGCTGACCGCACCCGTCAGCGCCGAGCGTCTGTCGGTAACGTTGCAGCCGGTCTAATACGCGGTGTAGATCAAGCTCAGGACGTCACGATAGTCACCCGCAAACCGGTCGGTGCCGGGCGCGACCTCCAACACCATTTCCTCGCGCACCGCCAAGAGCCCGCGAAACGGGCGGTTGATCTGCGCGCTGCTCGACAGGTTCACCGCCACCCCGTCATAGGTCAATCTGTAGGGAATGCTGCGCAGTGGGCCTTGCACAGTGTGCACCAGCCGGCCGCGATTTTGTGACTGGATGGTGATGTTGGCGGCGGCATTGCTTTGGTAATAGACGGCGGTGCGGATGACCGAGCCCGCGCTCACCTCGCCAAAGCTCAAGTCACTGGTCATCGCGCCGTGTTCGGCCAGAAATTTGATCGCCGGGCGCACCGTGATCGCAAACAGGACTGCTTGCGGCAGCCCATTGCCGACCTGCACCAGCACCGTCCCGCGATACTCACCCGCGGCGGGGAACTGCCCGGCGCTCAATTCGAACAGGTCGATCGTCACCGCCTCGCCGCGCACCAGCCGGCTGCGAGCATTGCCGCTGAGTTCAAAGCCAGTGACATTGGCCTTTGAGACAAGGTTGGAATTGAGCTGGACAAATCCCAGCTGGTAGCTGCCGTTTGCAAAGACAAAGGCCGCGCCCGATTGCGGCGTGATGGTGACCGGCGCACTGGTGCACCCCTGCGGGATCGCGCTGGCGGCGGCCTGAAGGGTAATCTGGAGCACGGTGCGATTGGCTTGGTTGGGATCATAGCTCTGCCCGCTCGCCTGGCGCCCTGTGATGCGGTAGCCCTCTGGACAGGCACCGCCGCCGCCTTGTCCCTGGCCCTGCGCCAGCACCGCTGCGTTACCCAGCACGCCTGACCAGATCAGCAGGGCCAGGGCTGCCCCGCGAACAAGCCGGCCGATCCAACAATCGCTCATGATGATACCTCCATCGTCTGGGTGCCCAGCCGGACGATAGCAGGCGCGGATTTGTCGACCGTGAATTCAAACACCAGATCCCCACCCACCAATTCCACCCGGTATGTCCCCTCGGCCAGCTTGGAGAGCACCGCGCGTCCGGCCGAATTGGTGAAGACCCCGCTGGTCTCGCCGGTGGCGAGGTTGCGAACCACCCCGTCAGCCAGCTTCACAGGCGATCCATCCGGCATAACGAAAGTGACGAGCGCCGAACGATAGGCATCGCTCCCGATCCTGAGCTTCACCCCGCTCAAGGCTCCGGGATCGCTGAGATATTCCCCCGCGCCAATATCATAGCCCGGCGGCGCGCCGAGCACGCTCACTCGGATGTTGTCCGGCCGGTAACCCGAAAGCTGGCTGATGACCGCTGGGCCCAGCCCATTGCTCTGTCCGGCGCGCCGCCCGACGCCGCTCGTCTCGACCTCGACGCGTGCCTCCTTGAGCGAGGCGTGGCGATCCACCATCACAAAGCCGCGGCCGGGATTGCGGCCGATCCCCAGCGTCCCGTCGGCAAAGGCAAGGCCCGATTGCAGGCGGAAATTGACAATGTTCTGATCGCGCATCCCGCTGGCCGCATCGCCGCGGGTTCCCACCAGTTCGACATCAAGATTGAAGCGCGAATTGGCAAAGCGCGCCTGCCCGGTCAAACGGTCAAATATCGGCGAACGTTCCGCGATCAGCCCGTAATCGAATTCCGGCACGGTAATGTCGCGCACCCGGCGCGCTTCGAACCGGGCCTGACGGCTCACGCTGTCATAGCTGGCGGTCGAAAAATGATTGCGCCCGAGCGGAATCGTCAGCGTGGCCAGCACGCCGCGATCGGTGCGCCCGTCGATCGCGGCATAGCGCGCCGTCGCCGATGCCAGCACCCGTCCGAAGGCAACCTGCACCCCGCCAAACACCGCGCGGGTCGTGGGCCCTTGGGCGTGGCTTTCAAGGTAATTGCCGCCCAGCGAGACCGCCACCCGGTCGGTCAGGCTGACCCGGTAATCGAGCGCCATGTCGAGCTTCACCGGATCGCGCGTGAGTGTCTGTGAAAGCCGCCGGTAATCGTCCGAGCGATAGTCGAGACGGAAATTGAGCTGGCTGTCACGATCGGACAGGCGCAAGGGATCGCCGCGATAGGCAAGGCTGAGCGCATAGCCAAGATCGCCGCTGGCCACGACATTGCTCGCGCTGCCGCCCAGAAACAGCGCGCCGCCTGGCGCAAGAGTGGCAAGGGTCACGCCGACATTCTGGTAATCGCCCGTCAGCGCAAAATGCCCGCCCGCAGTCAACGCATCGCTTAAGCCGCGGGCATATTGGCCGGTCAGCAAGGGGGTGCCGGAATAGGCAAAGCCGCTCGACGAAGGCTTGCGCCTCAGCCCGGCGGTAACGTTGAATTCGCTGATCCCCGCGCCCAGCAACTCGATGTCGTTGGCAAGGGTGAAGCTGTCGATCTCGCGCCGTCCGGTTGCATCCTCGACGATGATCGAGATGTTGGTCGAGAGCGAGAGCGCCGGGATGCGGTTGAGATCGACCGGGCCGGCATTGACTTCGAGGGCCTGGACCAACGCGCCGTTGGCGTAGATCTCGATCCGCGCCGGGCGCTCCAGCACGAATTGGCGGCGCCCGGTCGGCCGGATGTTGCGCAGGGGCTGCAAGGCATCATAGCGCCGTTCCAGCGAAATCCCGGCCACATCCGCCTCGCCTGCGATCAGCGGAAGCCCCACCGCCAGGTCGCCTGCCGCCAAGCGCAGCGCCGGGCCTTCGAAGTCCTTGAAGGCGATAAGACGGTCGCGTTCGAACCTGCGCTGCACCTTTCCGGCAAGATTGACCAAGCCGCCGAACAAGAGATAGCCCCCCTGCTCGCGCCCGCCGAGATTGAGGAAGCCGGCGAAATTGTAGAGCAATCGGGTATCACCCCGAGGATCGCTGAAATCGCGCGAGCCCACGAGATTGCCGGTGATGCCAAGGGCGAAGTCTGCGGGCTGGACACGCTCGGCTGAGCCAAGGTTGACATCGCCGGTGAAGTTGAAGGTCTGCGCCCCCACGACCTCGGGCGCAAGCGCGAGCTTGATGGTGAGGTTGGCCGGATCAAAGTTGGCCGTAATGCCCAGTTCCTGAAGCCGTGCCACGGTCAGGAAACTGCCCATCTCGCGCTTCAGTTCGGCGCGCTGCGCTGCGGCCAGCTTGCTGCCGAGCGCAAGTTCGAGCGATCCGGCCTCGATCGCGCGCAGCTCTGTCAGGGTGAGTTCGGCCGTGACCAGTGGCAGCCGGTTGCTGCCGAGCAACGGAACCATCGTGATCCGGCTGACCCGCGGTGCCCGCAGGCCGGTGGTCGCGGGGGTGGAGACCGGCGCCGCCCCCGCCCCCGCGGTTTCGGGCGCGGGCGGGTCAGGGGCAATCGGCGGGACAGACGTGGCGGCCACCCGCGTTTCAGGCAGGTCCAAGGCCGCTGCACTGGTGGCCGTATCGGCGTAGTTCTCGGCCCGTTCAGAGCGCATGCGCACGGCCTCGCCGCGCCCGGTCGGCAGGGTGTTGCGCGGGGTTGGCAAGCCATCATCGCCCCGTTTGAGCGACACCCCGGCCACATCCGCCGCGCCCGCGATCAGCGGCGCCCCCGCCATCAGGTCTCCTGCCGCCGCGCGCCGCGCTGGGTCTTCGACGTCCCTCAAGGCGATCAGCCGGTCGCGTTTGAGACCGCCCTGCGCCTTGTCGGCCAGATCGGTCAGGCCGCCGAACAGGAGATAGCCGCCCCGCTCGCGTCCGGTTGGCCCAAGGCTGACATCGTCGGCGAAGGTGAAGACCCGTGCCCCCACGGCCTCGGGCACCAGCGCGAGATTGAGCGTGAGGTTGGCCGGATCATAGGTGGCGACAATGCCGAGTTCCTGAAGCCGCGCCACGGAGAGGAAATTGCCCGTCTCGCGCCTCAGTTCGGCGCGCTGCGCTCCCGCCAGCCTGCTGCCAAGCGCGAGTTCGAGCGATCCGGCCTCGATCCCGCGCAGTTCAATGACGTTGAACTCGGCCGTGACTTGCCCAAGCCGGTTGCCATCGACCATGGGGCGCATGATGAACAGGCTGACCGGCGGCGTCTGCTGGCCGGCAGTCGCCGCCACGAAGGCAGCGGCAGCCGACATGCCGGGCGATGGCGGAACGGGCGGCGGCGGCGGGATGTCTCCGGCCACGGCAAGAGTATCAGGCGCGGCCCATGCGACGCCGCTGGTGGCCGTCAGCAGCGGTGCCAGCATCAGCCGGCCGCGCCGCATTCCGCCCTGTTTCCGGCCCCCGTCCCGCACCTGTCAAGCCATCACCACCGGCAAGGCCCCATCCTTGCAGCAGCACCGCGAAGCGGGCAGGCCTGCCTCAACTCTCACCGCGCAGCAGCCGCACTTCGACCGGCCCGCTGGCCGCAGCCGATCCTGCACCAAGGGACGCGGCGAGCGGAAAGGCGAATTCGCGGGTTGCGCCGGGCGGCACGATCGGGTTGGTCACCAGCGTTGCCAGTTCGTCCGGGGTCAGGGTAACGCGCGCGGTGCCGACACGATATTCAAGCACCTGCCCGGTCAGAAACCCGTAATCATTGCCGTTGTTGGCGACCTTGAAACGCAAGGTCCCGTCCGCTGCGACGGCATCGCTCACCGCCAGACGCGCCCGCGCGCGCGGCGGCTGGACATAGACGGCAACGCCGAAATTGTAGGTGAACTGGATGCCGGTGCCTTCCAGCTTGTTCACCGGAACCTCGGTGACCTGCACGACGAAGGCCTCGGCCACCTCACCCAGATCGCCAACATACTGGATGCGGATAGCCTGCGACTGGCCTGCGGCAATCTGCACCTGCGGAGGGAAGATGATGAACTCTTCCTCTGCTGGCTCGAACACCTGTTCGCCATCGGCCGCCACGATCCGGCGAAACACCTGGATTTCGACCGGAAGCGCTTCGTCGCGGACGTTATTGATGGTGATGGTGGCGCTGTTCTGGCCGCGATCGGGCTGCAGGAACACGCGCATCGGCGTGACCTCGTAAGCCCACGCCGCGCCAGCCAGCGCGAAAGCCGTTGCCATGGCAAGCGCGAGCCACAGCCAAGGCGTCAGCCTTGTGCCGTGATTGACCCTGCCCGGTTGCGTCATGCCCCTGTCCGTCACGAGAAATGTCCGTTGCGAGAAATGTCCGTTGCGAGCAAACCCCGTCCGCAGCAGGGCGCAGCTCTGTTAGAGCCCTTATGGTAAACGCCGCCTAACGGACAATCCGCGCACGAAAAAAGTGGTGGAACCCTGCGGCTCCACCACTTTTCCTGTTTCTTGGGGACCAGTGGCCCCGATTGATCAGATCGCGGTCACCGTGATGGTCACGGTGTCGCGGTAGTTGCCCGCATAGACGGTGGTGCCCGGCGCACCATTGCCGCCAGCGGCGCCCTGCACACCGAAGGCCTGGAAGCTGACAGTGCCGGTTTCACCCGCGAGGAACGCAGTGCTGCCGCCGAAGGAGGCGCTGACCGGCGCGGTCAGCTGCTGGGCCGAGAACGACAGGCCCGCGTTGCCGGTATGCGCCATGTTGAAGCGGATGCGGCGCGCGTTGTCGGTGGTGGTGGTGCCGCCGAGGGTCAGGAAGCCGTTGTTCTGCGAGGTGATCGTGCGGGTGAAGCCGTTGACGCTGTTGCAGCGATAGGTCGCCTCGCCTGCGGCGACATCGACGGTGCTGCTGGTCGCGACGGAGGCGAGCTGGCCGAAGTCAACCGCGACGGTCGCGCCGCCCGAGTTGTACACGCCGCACGTCGGCGCGACCTGGGCGTTGAGGTTGTAGGTCAGGCTCTGGGCCGAAGCCGGCACAGCGGCAAAAGCGGCGAAACCGGCGGCGATAAGGGCAATCTTCTTCATGGGTATGGTCCTCTGTCTTGGTATTGAAATGGTCGGTCGGTCGGTAAGCTCGTGGTCAGTTGGAGGTGAGCGTGATCGTCACCGTGTCGCGGTAGTTTCCGGCAAGGACTGTCGTGCCGGGCACGCCGTTGGCGGCCGGGGCACCGCGCACCCCGAAAGCCTGAAATGATACGCTTCCCGTCTGGCCTGCGAGCCAGGTTGCATTGCCGGGAAAGCTACTTCTGATGGCTACCACGAGACTGCGCGCGCTGAAGCTGAGCCCGCTGCCGCCGCCATGCGCCATCGTGTAACGGATGCGGCGGCTATCATCGGTGGTGGGATTGCCGCTGAGCGTCATCCAGCCGCCGTTCTGCGAAGCGATGGTGCGCCTGAAGCCGTTGATCGAATTGCAGCGATAGGTGGCGCTGCCCGCCGGAGCGTTGACGGTCGCATCGGTGGCGACAGTGGCGAGCGAGCCGAAATCGACATCGATGACCGTTCCGGTCGAACTGTAGACGCCGCACACCGGGGCGACCTGCGCGTTCATGTCATAGGTGAGGTTCTGCGCACCGAGCGGCGCCGCGGCGAGCGCGGCGATGCTGGCGGCAAGGATAAGCGACGTTCGCAAGGTCTGGTCCTTCGTTCGCATATCAGTTGGCCGTGATGGTCAGGGTGACGGTGTCACGGTATTGGCCCGCAAACACTGTGGTGCCGACCGGCCCGACGCTCGTGGCTGGGCCGCGGACGCCATAGGCGCGGAAGAACAAGTTGGCGGTCTGGCCGTTAAGAAAGCGGCGGTTGGTTGCCGTGTCGCGGTGCGTGGTCACGCGCGGCGTGGTCAGCTGGCGATAGGTGAACCCGTCCGCCCCCGATTGCTGCATCGTGAACCGGATACGGCGCGCGTTGTTGGTGGTGGCTTGGCCCCCAAGCGTCAGAAAGCCGTTGTTCTGCGAGGTGACGGTGCGGGTGAAGCCGGCCAGCACGTTGCAGCGATAGGTGATATCACCGGCCGCACGCTGGACGAACTGAGCGGGCAGCGTGTTTGCCAGCGCACCGAAATCGACAGCCACTGTCTGGCCCTCGGCATTGTAGGCGCCGCACACCTGCTGAACCTGCGCGTTGACGGCGTAGGTCGTCGACTGAGCCATAGCTGCGCCCGATGCAGACAATGCGCCCGCAGCAAGGGTTAGCTGGATCAGTTTCATCATTCATTCCCCTTCAGCGACACGGAGCGCCCGGCAAGTTCGGGCCTCTGGTCATGGCCCATGTGACCGGCGCAGCCTTGCCAAGACGGCGTGTTGGCTCCGGTGGTATCGGGCAGAAGTAAATTAACGGTTTACTTGAGGGGGGCTTAGTGAATCTCCTGAGGCCTCCGGAAACGAGCGTGATGCCCGTCAACCATGGCAGCCCCATCGCTGGCTAATGGCCGGGCGGATCGCTGCCCGCCTGCAACATGATGAGCCAGATGCTGGCCACTCATGGCCGAGCACTGCGGTGCCAAAAGACCGGTCTTCGCGCCGCAGTCCGATGGCTCTAACCCCTTCGTCCACGAGCCGGGCGCTTGCTGCGGTGCGGCCATTCGTCTCGGTCTGTCCACGCTAGTCAAATCGACAATTGTGACCCGTCGCAGCGCTTACCAAGGCTCATCTGGTTCATTGTCAGGAGCAAAGTCATCGCCACCATAAACCGCAGAGTTTTCATCAAGCGACGCCCCGAAGGGATGCCTGTCATTGATGATTTCGGAATAGAGAGCCTTGCCGTCGGCGATGTGGCGCCGGGTTTTGTGGTCGCAAGGGTCGATACGCTTTCGATTGATGCGTGGATCAGAACGACGCTCAGCGATGCTGGGATGCACGAAACGGCTGCCCTCGGAGAGACCATTCCGGCGCTTGGGGTTGGCCAGATTGTCGAATCCAACAGCAGCGATCTTGCGGTCGGTGATTGGGTTTATGGCCTGATGTCAGCGCAAACCCACGCGCTCATGCCGGCATCCGGGCTGCGCAAACTCACCATGCAAGAAGGGATAGCGCCGGGCGATTTTGCCGGGCCCTTGAATGTCACGGGCGGGATTACGGCCTGGGTTGGATTGATCCGCGTGGCACAGGTTCAGGCCGGTGACCTTGTTGTGGTGTCCGGGGCAGCGGGCGCAGTCGGGTCAGTGGTGGTGCAATTGGCCAAAGCGCGCGGGGCCCGCGTCATTGGTATTGCTGGCGGCCCGGTGAAATGCAGCTATCTGACCCAGACCCTCGGAGCTGACGCCGCTATCGACTACAAGAACGGACATCTTGCCCAGCAATTGGCCGAGGCAGCCCCCGATGGCATCGATGTGTTTTTTGACAATGTTGGCGGCGAAACGCTCGATATCGTACTCGATAATCTGGCACCGGCCGGCGCACGCGTCGCGATTTGCGGCGCCATTTCGCAGTATCAGAATTTGGACGATGTCCGGGGCCCAAAGCTTTACCTGCGTCTGGCAGAACGCAATGCCATGATGAAGGGGTTCGTCGTCAGCTATTATGAGGCGGATTATCCGGAGGCCGTGGCAGAGATTTCAGCACTGATGAAGGCTGGAAAGCTAACCTTGCCAGAGCATGTTGTCAGCGGGATCGACCATTTCCCGGATGCCCTGTTGATGTTGTTTGATGGCGGGCATCTTGGAAACCTGGTGGTCAGGCCTTGAGGCTGCCGCTGCCAATCAGCACCTTACAGAGCAGATACGCCGGATAAGGCCGGGTGCATACTCAGCGCGGCTGCATGTTCACCCGCAGGAGCCGAAAACCCACCTCGCGCCGGATAGCGCCAAACCGTTCTTCTTCGCGCTCCTGTTCGAGGATCGTGATCGTTGATGTCTGCTCGCCCAGTTGGCGTATCAGGCTGCGCAAGATAGCGCGCGCTTGGGCCGCTCCCAGACAATTATGGTGGCCGCTGCCGAACCCCAGATGGGGGTTGGGCATCCGGTCGAGGCGGATTTCCTCGGGCGCATCGAACACGGTTTCGTCAAAATTGGCCGAAGCCCAGCACAGCGAGACGCGCGCATCAGCGGCAACAGCGTGCGGGCCGACTGTCGTTGGCCGCGGGCAAACGCGCCCGATATGCGTCAGCGGAGAGGTGACCCGGACGAATTCCTCCACCGCAAAAGCGATCCGCTTGGGGTCTTCGCAGAGCCATTCAAGCGCGGGGCGGTTGGCCGCGAAATAGGCGATGATCGCGGAAACGGCAGTGATAACGGTATCGCGCCCGCCGGCGAAGGTGAGGTTGGCGATCCCCACCATCTCGTCCGTCGTCAGCGGCTGCCCGTTGAGCTCCATGCGCGTCATTGCGCCGAACAGGTCATCGGCCGGATCGCTGGCTGCCGCCGCGATCTGCCCGCGAATGTAGCGATCGAGCACCGAGCCCTTTTCGGCGCTGTCATCGCCATCATGGAAGACATGGATCCCCCATCCGATCCATTCCTCGGCCGCGGCTTCGGGCATGCCCAGCAGGTGGGTCAGGGCGAGCGATTGCAGCGGCAATGCAAAACCGCGCACGATCTCGACCTCGGGCTCGCCGAGCAGCGGTTCGATCAGCCGCCCCACCAAGGCATCGATCCGCTCCACGTATTCGGGCTTTGCCGGACGCATGAAGAAGGGCTTCAAAAGATCACGCGCGGCCTTGTGCAGCGGGGGATCGGCTTCGATCGGCAATTGCCGAACCGAACGCACGTTGGTCTCGGCCGGAATCGGCACGCGGCACGGGGCATCCGAACTGAAGGTCTCCCAGTCCCTGGCCGCCTTGCGCACCTCGCGGTGGCCAAGGATCATCGGGATCGGCTCGCCTTCAAAGTCGACAAGCAGCACGCCGTGCGCGCGGCGGGGTGCGGCGAAGGGATCAAGCCTGGCGCGGCTTTCAGCGTCGGTCGGCGTCATCTTGAAGGCTCCGCAAGTATCGCGCCGAACGCGCCAATCATGTCCGGGCCGGCATCCGCGCCAAGCTGCAGGATCGGTGTCCATCCTTCGAGATGCGGCGCTGCCATCGGGCGAGGTGAAAGGTTGAACAGGCAGCGCAGCCGATCCTCTCCGATGCTGCGATCGAAACCGAGCAGATCCGGTTCGGTGTCAAGAAGCGCGAGCGCACCAAGCCGCAGCGCAAGGCTCGACCGGCGCAGAGCGATCAATCGGCGCGCAAGGTGCAGGGTGGAACCGGCGTCTGCCTCCTGCATATCAACTGCCAGCACCCGGTGGTCAGGCACGACAGGGAGCCACGGCGTGCCGGTGGTGAACCCCGCCTCATGCGCAGCCTGATCCCACGGCATCGGCGTGCGCGCGCCATCGCGCCCCATGGTTTCCGGCCAATTGGCAATCGCTTCGGGATCGCGGAGCGCCTCGAAGGGCAGTTGGGCTTGCGGTAGGCCGAGTTCTTCGCCCTGATACAGGAACAGATTGCCGCGCAGTGCCATCAGCAGCGCCAGCGAAAGACCTGCGGGCAAGGGGTTCCCGTCAACCCCGGCCCAGCGCGAGATGACGCGCGGCGCGTCATGGTTGGAAAAGGCCCAGGACGGCCACCCCTCGCCCGCCGCGCCGCTCCATTCCGCCAGCGTCGCGCGGACATGATCGGATGTCAGCTGGGGCGCTGAGAGGAACGCGAAGCTGTAAGCACTGTGCAGCTGGGCATCGCCCGCAGTGTAGCTCTTCATCTCGTGCGCCGACCATTCGCCGCCGATCTCGCCCACAAGAAAGGTCGCGCCGAAGCTGTCGGCAAGCCCGCGAAGGCGTTGCAGAAAGCCGATGATTTCGGGCTGCGACTGGTTGTGGACGTGGCTTTGATAATCGAACGGGCGGGTGCGCCGATGGTTTGCGGCCGAAGGCGGATTATCGGTCAGCGCCGGGTTGTGCATCGCAAAGTTGATTGCATCCAGCCGGAACCCGTCAACGCCGCGCTCCAGCCAGAACCGCATCACATCGAGCAAGGCATCCTGCACCTCGGGATTGTGGACATTGAGCTGCGGCTGCTGGGGCAGGAAATTGTGCATGTAATAACGCTTGCGCGGCGCGTCCCATGTCCATGCCGGGCCAGTGAAGACCGATTGCCAATTGTTGGGCGGCGAACCGTCGGGCATGGGATCGGCCCAGACATACCAATCCGCTTTGGGATCCCCCGCGCCCGATCGGCTCGCCACAAACCACGGATGCAGGTGCGAGGTGTGCGCGAACACCAGATCAACGAGGATCTTCAGCCCCAAAGCATGCGCCTTTGCCAGCAGCGCATCGCAATCGGCCAGCGTGCCGAACTGCGGATCGACATCGCGGTAGTCGGCGACATCATAGCCAAAGTCATGCATCGGCGAGACGAAGAACGGCGAAATCCACACCGCATCCACGCCCAGTGAGGCGATGTAATCCAGCCTTGCGGTAATCCCCGGCAGGTCGCCGATCCCGTCACCATTGCTGTCGGCAAAGCTGCGCGGATAGACCTGATAGATCACCGCGCCGCGCCGCCAATCTGCGGCTTGGGTGGCAGTGATGGAGGCCGGGCCTTGCTCGATTGCGATCATGAAAGTGCCTGAAACGGGTTGACCGCGCCTCAGTGAGCCAAGTTTGCCGCGCCTGTCTCGCATGATCATGCCGACCGCAAGACAACGACATTTTTTGGCAGGTTTTGGAGCAGCAAGCAGGCCGGACGGGTGCTGGCCCAGCGGCTATTCTTCTGCTCCGGGACATCGGGGGCCGGGGATTGCCGGATAGTCCGATGCGGCGTGAGGAGCAGGGTCGCGTGAGGGCGGTTTGCAGGCAGCATTCGCAAGCCGGAAGGCCAGCCGTCTGATGGCGCGGCCTCGCACGCCCGCGTTCTTCATGCTGCTCAGCCTGCCTGCAACCGCAATGGGCCTTGCGCTGTCGGTGCAGGTCTCGGCGATGAGCTGGATTCTCGCCACCCGCTACGGCCTCGACATCCATGAGATCGGACTGGTCTGGGCGGCAGGGCCACTGGCGGGGATCGTGGGGCAATTGCTGATCGGTGCACTGTCTGACCGGGTGTGGATCTGGAATGGCCGCCGCCGCGTGTTCATCATCACCGGCGGCATCGTGGCCGCGATTTCCATGTTGCTGCTGCCCCGGATCGGAGACATTTCCAGCGCGCTGGGGCTGGCGAGCGTCATCGGCGTTGCTGTCGCGGTGGCGCTGGCTCTGGATCTTGCGGTGAACGTCGGCTTCAACCCGGCGCGCACCCTGATTGCCGACGTCACCACCGAAGGGGCCGAGCGCACGCGCGGCTATTCGACCATGCAGGTCATCTCGGGCAGTTTCGGGGTCGGTGCCTATGGCATTGCCGCGATGTTTGGGAATGACGCGCTGATCACTGTCGCGGCCGGGTTAGTGGTGCTGTTCACGCTGGTCCCGGCACTGCTGATTGCGGAGCCCAAAACGCTTGCGGCGCCGCAAGCGCTCTCGCCAGCCGCGCGGCCGCCCTCACTTGGGCGGATTGCAGTGGCGATTTCGCCGCTGTGGGCGCTGCTCGTCTACAATCTCTATGGTTTCAGCCTGCGGCTTACTGGCGGCGATACCAGCGGCTACATCGCTGAAATCCTGTGCGCGGGTGCAACGCTGGCGCTGGTTGGCCATGCCTTCGCACGCCCGGCCGGCGCAGACGGCATGTTTCGCCGCATCCTTGCCGCGAGCGCCCTGTGCTGGCTGGGCGTGCAGCCGATTTTCGTCTTCATGGTAAGCTTCCTGCAGGATCGCATCCCTGCGCTGGACGACGAGGCCTTAGGGCAGGTCACGAGCCTCGCCTTCCTTTCGCTGAACGCGGTTGCCGCAGTCGCGCCGCTGATGCTCGGCCCGCTGGCGCGCGCTTTCGGGGCGGTGCGGGTGCATGTGTCCGCGCTGTGCGTCATGGCGGCGGGGTGCTTTGCGGTGTGGTTCTTCGCCGTGCAGCCCTGGCACCTCTACCTGTTGATGGCGGTGTGCGGGATCGGCTGGGGCTCGATCGTCAGCCTGCCGTTTGCGATCATGTCGAGCCATGTCGATGGCGCCCGCATGGGTCTTTACATGGGGCTGTTCAATCTTGCCATCGTGTTGCCGCAGCTGGTTGCCAGCCTCGGCATTGCCCAATTTGCTGCAACCACCCCAGACACCGGTCTGGTGTTCGCATTGTCAGGCGGTTTCATCGGCCTGTCTGCCTTGCTGTGGCTCCAGCTTCGTTCTGCCGATGACAGACCAGCATGAAGGCCCGACAATGAAACAGCTGCTGACCGCCTTTGCCGCCGTGCTTATGGCCCTCCCCGCACCCGCTGCGGCAGCGCCTGCGCCGACCCGCGACGTGTTGGCGAACGAGGTCGTCTATCACATCTTCCAGCGCAGTTTCCGCGACAGCAACGGCGATGGTCACGGCGATCTGGAAGGGGTGCGCCAGAGCCTGCCCTATCTGCAAGAGCTCGGCGTGACTGCGATCCTCATGACCCCGCTTTATCCGAGCCGGACCTATCACAACTACTTTGCGACCGATTTTGAAGGGATCGACCCGCGTTACGGCACGCGCGAGGATCTCCAGCGGCTGATCGCCGATGCCCATGCGCGCGGGCTGAAGATCTATCTCGACATGGAGTTCCAATACCTCGCCGAAGGCCACCCGTGGTGGACGGCGGCGCTGAAGGATCGCAATTCGCCCTACGCCGATTTCATGCTGTGGGACGACCGCGCCAAGGGCATCGCCGAAGAAGGCCCCTTCGGCCTGCGCGACATTGCCCACTTTGGCCGCGATACCCACGGGGTCACGACAGTCGATCTCAAGCATCCCAAGGTGCGCGCCTATTTCGACAATTACCTGAAAGGCTGGGTCGATCCCGATGGTGACGGGAAATTCGATGACGGGGTGGACGGCTTCCGGCTCGATCACATGATGGACGATCTTGACGACAAGGGATTGCTGACCAACCTGTTCCGCGATTTCTGGAACCCGGCCTTCGCCAAGCTGCGCGCTCTCAACCCGGATCTTGCCTTCATCGCCGAACAGTCCGACTGGAAATATGGCGAGGACTATCTCGCCCGCTCGGACGTCAGCGCTGTGTTTGCCTTTCCGATCCACGATGCAATCCGCAAGTTCGACAAGGCGGCGCTGATCGAGGCGATCACGAAAACCGCCGCGATCACGCCTGCGGGCAAGGCGCAGCTGCTGTTCGCAGAGAACCACGATGTCAGCCGCATCGCGTCCGACCCGGGGATCACGCCCGAAAAACTGCGCACCGCCGCCAGCCTGATGTTCCTGCTCGAAGGCACACCGATCCTCTATTACGGGCAGGAACTGGGCATGCGCGGGGCGATGGATGCCGGTTACCCAACCGATGAAAACCACATCCCGGTGCGCGAGGCGTTCAAATGGTCAGCCGAAGATGCCGCCCCCGGTCAGGCGCTGTGGTACAAGCGTCCCGGCGAACGATACTGGGATCAGCGCTATGCCCGCGACCATGACGGGGTTTCGGTGGCTGAACAGGCGGACAAGCCCGCGTCGCTGCTCAACCATTATCGCAAGCTGACCGCGCTGCGCAAAGCGCATCCTGCGCTGGTGGCTGGCACGCAGCGGGTGCTGGAAAGCCCGGCGGGTGTGCTGATGGTGGAACGCAAGGCGGGCGCAGAGACGCTGGTGATCGTTACGAACCTCAGCCCCCTTGCCGTGACGCCGTCCCATCCCGCTGGGCTTGGGCCAGACCTGATCAATGGTGGCAGCGGCGCTTTGCAGCCGTTCCAGACGGCGGTGTACCGGGTGCCAGGTTAGCGGCGCGTCTGGTAAGCCTTGCGGAATTGTGACGGCGAAACGCCGAACCGCTTCTGAAAGGCCGAGGAGAAATGCGACGGGTTGAGAAACCCGTTGCTATAGGCAATCTCGGACACGCGCGATCCGCCGGTCGTCAGGCTGCGCGCGGCGGCCCGTAGCCGGTATTGCCGCGCATATTCCGAAAAGCCGACGCCGAATTGCTTGGAAAAGGCGCGCGAAAAGTAAGTGGGCGAAAGGTGGCACCGCGCCGCGGCATCCTCGATCATGACCGGCCGGTCGGTCACCTCGGCCACCAGATCGAGCGCCGGTCGCAACCTGTGGAGCGCGAGGCCCGCGGCTGTCATGTCGGCGGCGGGATCGGGCAGCGGCAACTCCTTGAGCAGGAGCCTGGTGAGCGCCAGCACATCCCCCGAACGCTCAGGCCGGGCGGCAAGGCTGACCAGCCATTCGAAGGCCATCGTCAGCCGCTCGCGCGCGTCATCTGGCGGGCGATGCCAGCGGGGGATGGCAAGGATGCTCGGCGCGAAGGCGGAATCACCGGCGCCGACCGACGGATCGAGATGAACCAGCACCCAATCGGTCGCGCCCGCAGCCAAGCGGAAGTCGTGGGTTGTCATGGAGGGCAGGAACAGCAGCGTTCCGGCTTGAATCGGAAAGACACCATATTCGGTCGTGACCTCGCCATCCGCGCGGTTGAACCAGATCAGTTCGGCAGGCTCGTGAAAATGCGGGAACGGGGTTGGCACGGCAGATTCTCGCGGGCGCACGACCCGTTCGACCCGCACCGAACTGGCCGGATCAAGCGCGATCGGTTCGCAAAGGGTGCCTGCATCCATATCACAAGGATACAACAGTTTTGGCAGTGGGTCACGATCATCCGAAAGCCTTACGATGCGAGGCAAGGTCGCAAAGGCATGGATTGAACAGTCTATCATCGCCATCTGACAAGCGATCACAGCCTGCAACCTTCGCAATCACGGCTAGATTTCGGGCTGAAATCGGGAGCTTTGCGCAATGATCATCCGGCGCGATATCTGCCTTGGCGGGCTTGCCCATCTGCCGCGCGGTTCGGCAGGGCATGGCCTCGCGGTGCCAGAGCAACTCGGCTTGCTGAAAGAGCATGGATATGCCGGGGTGGTGACGGGTGAGCATTGGCAGGACATCCGCGAGGCGGGCCTGATCCCATGCGGAATGGGCCGGGTGCTGACGCCGCAAGACGCGTCGCCGCTGGCCCGCCGCCACCATGACGCAGGGCTGGATTTCACCACACTCCATGTCGGCACCGGGTTCGAAAGTGACGACGAGATGGCGCGGCTCGCCGAGGCGGTGCTTGAGGCTGCGGCGATCACCGGCCACCGCCTGCACGTCGAAACGCACCGGGCGACCATGACGCAGGATATGCGCCGCACGGTGGATCTGCTCGCCCGCTTCCCGCAATTGTCCCTGACACTCGATTTCTCGCATTGGTACACCGGGCACGAGATGACCTATGGCGGGGAGTTCGACGCGCGGCTGGCGTGGCTCGATCCGGTGTTCGCGCGGGTGGACAGCGTCCAGCTGCGGATGGGGACAAGCGGCGCGATCCAGCGCCCGCTCGACCCGGCCTCGGCCCATTACCGCGACCATGTTGCCGCGCTTGCCCGCTGCTTGGCCGTCCGGCGTGACGCCCCCGATCCGCCTGCGGTGTTACCGGTGGCTCCGGAACTGCTGCCCGCGATGCTCGGCGATGGCGCAACCGCCCGCCCGATCCACTATGCGGATGAACCCGAACAATCGGATCGTTTTGCAGAAGCACTGACGCTGTCGGAGCTGGCCGAAGACCTGCTGGAAGGATTGCAACCATGAAGACAGCACACACCGCCATGCAAAAGCTGGTGCGATATGCGGCCATCGTCGTCACCCTGCTCTGCGCTTGGATGACTTCGGGAGCTTTCGCGCAAGAAGCCGAACCGCTCACCCAATATGTCGACCCCTTCATCGGCACCGACGGCACCGGCCACACCTTCCCCGGCCCCGCCGCCCCCTTTGGCATGGTGCAGCCCGGCCCCGATAATGGCGCGACCGGGTGGGAATATACCTCTGGCTACCAATACCAGGCGCCGGTCATTCTCGGCTTCTCGCAGAGCCGCGCCAGCGGCACTGGCATCCCCGAACTGGGCGACGTGCTGGTCATGCCGAGCCGGAGCCGGCGCGACACCTTCGGCAGCACCTATGCCAAGGCGAGCGAGATCGCCCGGCCCGGATACTATGCTGTGACCCTCGCCGAGAATGACGTGCGGGTCGAACTCACCGCCAGCGAGATGACCGCGTTCCACCGCTACAGCTTCGGCGGGGGAGGCGGGCGGGTGTGGGTGCTGGTCGACCTGCAGCATGGCCTGACCTTCCGGGTGGATCGCCAGCCGGTGCTCGAATCCCATGCGCAGGTTACGCCAAACGGGGTCGAAGGGTGGCAGCGGCGCAGCAACTGGACGACGCGCACCGTCGCCTTCTCGCTCGCCTTCGATCACCCCATCGCTGACAGTGTCGAACTTCCCCGGCGCGCAGGTGACGCGGCACAGCGTTATCTGCTCGCCTTCGACCTTGCGGACGGCGCGGTGCTCCAGATGAAGGCGGGGCTTTCCACCGCCGATGTGAAGGGCGCGCGGGCCAATCGCGAAACCACGCCGGGGTGGGATTTCGACGCTGTGGCGAAAGCAACCGAAGCGCAGTGGGAAAGCCTGCTGTCACGCATCACGATCGAGGCTCCCAAGACCCAGAAGCGGGTGTTCTACACCGCCCTCTATCACGCGCTGCTGCACCCCAGCCGGATCAGCGATGCGGACGGACGCTGGCGCGGCCCGGATGGCGAGGTTCGCAAGGCCGATCGCGGGATCCGCTATTCCACCCTGTCGCTGTGGGACACTTTCCGCGCGGCCCACCCGCTTTACACCCTGATCGTGCCTGAACGGGTCGACGATTTTGTCCAGACGATGCTCGATCACGGCGATGCTGCGGGCCGTTTGCCGATGTGGGCGATCTGGGGCGGCGAAACCGGCACCATGATCGGTGAGCCCGCCTTGCCCGTCATTGCCGAGGCCTGGGCCAAGGGGTTCCGCGGGTTTGACGGCAAGCGCGCGCTCGATCTGATGGTGAAGACCTCGAGTGAGGACAGCAAGATCGTCTCATCGGTTGAAAGCGGGTTGTCGACCTGGTCGCTCTACGAACAATACGGGTACTACCCGTTCGATCTTGCGGGGGGTGAGACCGTCTCGCGCACGCTGGAAACCGGGATCGGCGATGATGCCACGGCGCGCATGGCAGCGATGCTGGGCAAGGACGCGCTGGCCGGGAAGTTCTCGCGCCGCGCCGGAAATTGGCGCAACCTGCTCGATCCTGAAACCCGGCTGTCGCGCGGGCGGGACAGCAAGGGTGCCTGGCGCACCCCGTTCGATCCGCTGATGCCCACTTCCCCGCTCAACAATCCGGGTGACTATACCGAGGCGAACGCATGGCAATACAGCTGGACGCCGGGCTTGTTCGATCCCGATGGACTGGTGGAGGCCATGGGCGGCAAAGACGCCTTCCGGGCCAAACTCGACACCTTCTTCTTCGATTTGAAGCCGCTCGAAGGGTGGGCCTATCTCGGGCAGGAAGCGATGGTCGGGCAATATGCCCACGGCAACGAGCCGAGCCACCATATCGCCTGGCTCTACGCCTGGACTGACACGCCCCAAACAGGGCAGGCACTCGTGCGCCGGATCGCGCAGGATTTCTACGCCGATAAGCCGGGCGGGTTGATCGGCAACGAGGACGCAGGCCAGATGAGCGCGTGGTACGTGTTCGCAACGCTCGGGCTCTATCCGGTCGTGCCTGCGAGCGGCGAATATGTGCTGGGCCGGCCGCTGGTGAACAAGGCGACCGTGACGCTTGCCAAGGGAGCAAAACTGAAGATCAATTCGCCGCTGGCGGAGCCGGCGGAGAGCTATTCCCCCTATGCCACGCTCCGATCCGGGCAGCTGATGACGCGGGTGAAGCATCAAGACCTCGTGCAGGGCGGCCGCCTCAGCTTTGCGAGCGCCCCGGCGCTGTCCTCTGCGAACCAAAAGCAGCGATAGGAATGCTTGGCGGTGGTGTCAGTGTCATGGGTGTTCGTCAGCTGAGGGTGGTTTCCCGAATGTCGGATTTTGGGAAGCAAGCATCGCATAGACGCCGTTCTTGGCCCGAGCAGCCCAGTGTGGGGAGCCGACCATAAGGGGACAGTCACTCCAGCCAACCCGGATGGCTCATTGACGGGTAACGCGTCCAGCCAGGGCAATACCTGCCAGGTTTTGCTGTCGAGGCGTCCATATGAGACGTCTAGGTCGCCCTGAAGCCGCGCATTCCTCGTATTTGGCGAGGTGATCGGCGGCTGCGATCGAACCACAACGGAATGACCCACTCGCCTGCCGGATGACTTCCAACGAATCGCCAACCAGATCAAAATCAGACTCGCCCAGGGATTGCGCGAGTTGCAAAGCTAGCCGGAGGGCGAGCCATTCGGCGTCGCTGCTCGTGCCGTATCCCAAGTCGTCGAAGAAGTAGGTGGCGCCGCGCGCTACCACGGCCGCCTCCAGGGCACCGGGATTGGGTCGGCAGCCGCCGTCAAAGTAGATTTTAAGCCGTCGCCGGTGAGACACCTGACCGCACCTCTTCGCAATCCTCCGGCACACTGCCGGTGCCGAAGCACGCCTAAAGGCCAAGATTGAGCAAGCATAGCTGTTTGGCCCAGTTTTGGTAGCTTTCGGGAAGACGCACTTTGCAAGCCGCCGCTCTGCTTTTCGGGACTGCACCGGGACGCGCAGTTTGGCCGCTGACATCAACGCTTCACGCGCAAGGCCGCCCGTTGCCGATCATCGCGTCGGATTGAACCTTCGCAGAAAACCGGATGAACCACGCCTCCGGCCGAACATGGGCCACCTAGCGCCGCAGCGCCAAGGCTGGCACACGGCGTAATCAGCACCGGGACAAAATCGGGACAGCAGGGGAAAGACACCATGAGACTATTCGGGGCGTTGATCGCGGGCGTGTGCGCTTTGGCTGTGATGCCTGCGGCAGCCGAAGAAGGTTTCTACCAATTCCCGGCGGCCCGCGGGGGCGTGCTGGTCTTCGCCAGCGAGGGCGACCTGTGGCGCACCGGACGCGACGGCGGAACGGCTGTGCGCCTGACCAACCACCCGGCCGAAGAGAGCGAAGCCCATATCTCGCCCGACGGCACGATGGTCGCCTTCAGCGCCAGCTATGACAGCGAACGCGATGTCTATGTCATGCCCGTCGCGGGCGGCACCCCACGGCGCCTGACCTTCGAGGGCGGCTTCGTGCAGACCATCGGCTGGACGCCCGATGGCCGTGTGATTTTCGCTTCGCGCCTTACCGGCGGCGGACAGGGCGAGATTCTCTATACAGTCCCGCCGGAAGGCGGCGAGGCGACGCCGATCCCGCTGTGGCGCGCCACCGATGCGACCTTTGGCAGTGACGGGCGCATGATGTATTTCAGCCGTCGCGGCCTTTATGCCCGCGCCCGCGACAATGCCGTGCTCTATCGTGGAGGCGGGATGGACCAATTGTGGCGCTGGACGATGGGTTCGGACGCCGAGGCCGAGCGCTTGCTCGCCGATTTCGGGGCGCCAATCCGCCATCCGATGGCCTCTGGCGGACGCATCTGGTTTCTGTCCGACAAGAGCGGCAAGGACGCCTTGTGGTCGGTCGCCGAGGACGGCAGCGACGTGCGGCAGGTCTCGCCCGACCTGCCCTTCCCGGTGCTTCAGGCCAGCATCGACGGCGATGCGGCCTTCCTCCAGAACGGTGCCGATCTCCACGTCGTCTCGCTGGAGACCGGCGCGGTTCGCAAGCTCGTTATCGACCTTGTCACCGACCGCGAGCAGACCCGCGTCCGCGCGCTTGGTGAACCGCTGAAGCAGCTTGAGGCTGCGCGCATCTCCCCCTCGGGTGAGACGGTCGCGATCACGGCCCGTGGGCGGGTTGCGCTCGCTGCGCCCAAGCAGCTGCGCCGCGTCGACTTCGCTGTGCCGATGGCGGCACGCGCCCGGCAGGCGGTGCTGGGACCGAAGGACGGCAAGGCCTTCATGATCCTCGATCAGGGGGATCGCGGTGATATCTTCGCCATGGCAGCCGACGGGACGGGCGCGCCGATGGCCGTCACGAGGGGCTATGACGCGCATATCTGGTCCTTCGCAGTAGCGCCCGACGGCAAGACGCTGGTGGTCTGGGACAAGGAGGCGCGGCTCCAGAAGGTTGATGTCGCGACCGGGCGCGTCACCCTGCTGGCCAAGAACGTCACCGGCGACGATGCGTCGTTCCGCGACCTTGCCTTCTCGCCCGATGGCAAAATGATCGCTTACGCAGAGACATCCCCGGCCAACGGCGGCAACACCTCGGACCTCTACGTCCAGAACCTCGCGACCGGCGAGCGGGTCAAGGCGACCTCGGGCAAGTACAACGACTATGCCCCCGCCTTCGCGCATGACGGGGCGTGGCTGTATTTCCTGTCAGACCGCAACTTCGATCCCACGCCGGGCGACCCATGGGGCGACCGCAACATGGGCGTGGCCTTCCCCGACCGCGGCGAGATCTACGCGCTCCAGCTCGACCCCAAGGCGAAGTTCCGGTTCCGCGAGGACAACGAGCTCACGATGAGCGACGCGGATCGCGAAAAGCGCGAGGCCGAGGCTGACGCTGCGGAAGGCGAAAAAGGCAAGGACAAGGACAAGGACGAGAAGGCAAAGACTGCCGACAAGCCCGCCAGCATGGTTCTCGCCGGACTTGCCGAGCGCCTCTACAAGGTTCCCGCCAAACCCGGAGTCGGCGGTCAGCTCTTCGCCAACGAGAAGTTCCTCTACACTCGCCGCGACGAGGACGTGATCGCGATCGCCATCGACAAGAGCGATGCCAAGGAGGAGGTCTTCGCCAAGGGCGCGCTCGACTTCGCGCTCGCCGCCAACGGCAAGACCGCGCTTGTAGCCTCCGGTTCTCCGGCCAAGCCGATGCTGGCACTGGTTCCCGCAGAGGCCAAGATGCCCGATAAGCTCCCGCCGCATCTGGTCCGGCTCGATGACTGGCGGCTGATGGTCGATCCCAAGGCCGAATGGCGGCAGATGTTCGTCGATGCCTGGCGGATGCACCGCGACTTCGCCTATGATCCGGCCCTCCGCGGGGTCGACTGGAACGCGGTGCGGGCCACCCACGAACCGATGCTTGATCGGATCGGCCACCGCGCAGAACTCAACACCATTCTCGGGTTGATGGCCTCTCAGCTCGGCATCCTCCACAGCCAGGTGCGCGCCGGGGACCTGCCGGGCGACAGCGAGAACGCCGAGATGGCGTTCCTCGGAGCGAGCTATACTCCGGTCGCGTCGGGCCTGCGCATCGATCGGATCCTGCGCTCCGAGGACGATCTTGTGTCCCTCAGGCCGCCGTTGCGCCGTCCGGGTGTGGACGTGCGCGAAGGTGACGTGATCCGCCTCGTTGATGGCCGTCCGGTCGCCTCGGTCGCCGCCCTGCAGCTCGCGCTGGCGGGCAAGGCGGGCCAGCAGGTGCGGCTCGACCTTTCCCGCGGCACGCGCACTTTCAGCACCATCGTCGAACCCATGACACTGCAGGGCCTCCAGACCGCCAGCTACCTCGATCATGTCGAGGTCAAGCGTGCTGCCACAGCGCAGCTATCGGGCGGACAGATCGGTTATGTCAGCCTGCGTTCGATGGGTTCGGACGATGTCGCCAGCTTCGCGCGCGACTGGTTTCCGCAGCTGGGCAAGCAGGGACTGATCATTGACGTGCGCAACAACAACGGCGGGAACATCGACAGCATCGTCGTTGCCATGCTGATGCGCCGTGTCTGGGCATTCTGGGCGCGGCCAGACGGCACCGGCATTCCCACCACCAACATGCAAAACGCCTATCGCGGCCATGTCGCCGTGCTGATCGACGAGCGCACCTATTCGGACGGCGAGACCTTCGCGGGCGCGGTCAAGGCGCTGGGGCTTGCCCCGCTGATCGGACAGCGCACGGCAGGAGCAGGCATCTGGCTTTCGGATCGCAACCGCCTTGCCGACAATGGCGGGGTGCGGATCGCCGAAAACCCGCAATATGCGATCGACGGGCGCTGGATCGTCGAGGGCTACGGCATTGCGCCCGATTACGCGGTCGACAATCCGCCGGCTGCGAGCTTCAAGGGCGAAGATGCGCAATTGGGCGCGGCTGTGACGCTCCTGAAGGAGAAGATCGCGCGTGAACCGGTGCCCGCGCTGGTGCCGCAGCCCTTGCCGGGGCTCGGCACACCAGGGGGCGACGTCTTTCCGCTGCCGAAGAGGTAACCGTTCGCAACCCAACGTCGGCCGTTCCCGTCCGCCATAATGGACGTCTGGTTCCTCCAGCGGCTGCCATGCCGCTTTCTGGATCGCGCATCGGCCTTGCGCATGACCGGTGATGGGTGGGAAGCTGCCAAATGCTCAGCGTAAAGGGCCGCGTGCCGACGCTCGCTGCGGTAATAGGTGAAGGAAAGCCAAAGCGAGACCGCACCCAGCAGGTGCCACACGGCGTGGCCCTGGAGGAGGCTGTGAAGATATGACGATGGAGCGGATGACGATCCTCCCTCACGCTGTGCACGCGACCGTAAAGACGGAATAAGAAACGGTATGGGCCAACCTGCGGGACGAGTTCATGGTCACCCCGTTTTCCGAAATTCTGCTGACGCACGGCGCCTCTTTACCCGGAGAGTGGGCAATGTTGGGGGTGCTGAACTGCGCCATTGGTCAACTCATGGTGACGTTTTCGCCGCTGATCAGAACGGCTCTAGGACGCCCCATGGGCGCGTTTGCAGTCACGCCGCTTCTGATTTTTCGTGAAGTGAGCTTGGGTCACACACGTATATTGGTCCCATTGCAAGCGTCGGTGCCTTTGGGAATCTGGACAAGAAATCACTCTCGCCAGATCATCTGCTGACGAGCTGAGAATGGACCGTGTGCTGGCCCTTTAAATCCGCGGCGTCCTGCAAGCGCTCAATCGCGGGAACGCACCTTGACGAAAAAGAGCGCAAGCGCGGCGAGGATCGATCCTGTGCCCATGATCGCTGCCACGGCCTGTAATCCGAACCCGGCCTCGAACAGATAGCCGCCGATCACCGGCGCCAGCGCTGCGCCGCCGCGCCCGACACCAATGGCAAAACCCGTGCCAGTGGCGCGCACATGGGTCGGGAAGATTTGCGCAAACAGCGCGTAAAGGCCGACAATCGCGGCATTGGTGAATAGCCCTGTCACCGCCACCATCATCGCCAACCCCGCCAGGTCACTCGCGCCGCTGCCGAACCAGATGATCAGCCCGGTTGACGCGACCAGCGTTGCCATGGTCAGCGGCTTCAGCCCCACCCGCGCGGCGATCAGACCGAACAAGGCCCCGCCGGTGGCTCCGCCGACATTGGCCCAGGTGAGCACCCCGGCCGCCGCGCTCGGCGCAAAGCCCAGATCGACCACGATCTTGGGCACCCACTTGATGATGAAGTAGAAGCTGGTGATGTGGGCAAAATAGGCGAAGGTTATCAGCAAGGTCGCGGCAACAAGCTGGGGCTTGAAGATATCGCCGATCGAACCGCGCGCCTCCCCTTCCGGCGTTGCCGATAGCCGGGCGGCCGGGGCATGGCCAAACCTTGCAAGGATGCGATTGGCTTTCTCCAGCGCTCCGGCCCCGCCGCGGCGGTCGAGGAAGGCGGGGGTCTCGGGCACGAAGAACCAGACCAGCGGGATAAAGGCGGCGGTCGCCCAAGTCCCGAACACGAACACATCGCGCCAGGTGCCCGCTGCCAGCAATTGCTGGACCGCAAGCCCGCCCAGCACGCCGCCGATCGGATAGCCGATCACCATGAGCGACATCGCGAGATTGCGGGCACGGCTGCTCGAAAACTCTGCGGCTGCGGCATTGATCGCGGCCAGCATCCCGCCGATGCCGAGCCCGGTGAGCAACCGCCATGCGAGCAACTGATCGACCCCGCCGGCCTGCCCTGCGCCATACATCCCGAGCGTCATCGCCGTCAGGCAGGCCAGAATCGTCGGACGCCGCCCCAACCGGTCGGCCACGCCGCCCAGCAGCACCGACCCCACCGCCATGCCCAGCAACTCCATCGACAGCACCCAGCCGAGGATGGATTGGGAAATCCCCCATTCCTTCGCGATACCCGGAGATGCAAAGCTGATCGACAGCACGTCGAAACCGTCAAGCGCATTGAGGCCGACAGTGATGGCAACCGCGATCCATTGCCGATACCCCATCGGCCCGGCATCGATCGCGGTCTTCGGATCATCCGCAACGATCCGTTCTGGCTCCCCCATCAGATTGTTTTCCTGTCTTTTTGGACCCTATTCGTGGATGCGGGACAGCATCTCGACCAGCTGGCTCACCTCCTGATCGGTGAAGCGGCCTTTCAGCCATGCCTCGTGTTCGAGGATGGCGGCCTTGGCCTCCACCAGCGCCGCCTTGCCCACGTCGGTCAAATTCAGCGTCTGCTTGCGCCCGTCAGTCTTCGACTTGCCCCGGACCAGATAGCCCCGCGCCTGCAAGCGGTTGACGATCGCCATGGTGGTGGCTCGATCCATCCGCATCCGCTTGGCCAGATCGGTCTGGGCGATATCTTCGTGGTCATTGACCAGCCACAGCACCGAAACCTGCTTCTGGGTCAGATCGATGTGCTGGAACGTCTCGGTGAAATGCCGGTATACCGCACCGTGGGCCAGGCGGATGTGGAACCCCACGATATTGCCAATTTCACCGATGTCCTCGTCGCCATCGACCCGCGGGGTCGTGGGGACCAGCACTTCCTTGAACTTCTTCATCACGCCTCCAGCGCTCTGATCGTTAGTGTAACCTACGATCAAAGTCGAGCGTCTGGAGCCTAGTCTGAGGCATAATGTGCCCGCTTCCAAGGTTGGCTGCCTCCCCTCCACCATCGTCAGCCGAGGTTCTGCAAGAGAGCGAGCAGCTGGGCGGGCTGATCGGACATGACGTCATGGCCCGCGTCAGCCTCGTGATACTCCCAGGCCGGATCGGGCGCGATCCGCTCGGCAAAGCGCGCAAAGGGCGTGGGTTCCCATGATCGCGCAAAGACATAGACGCGGCGGCCAACGCGGGCCTCTTCGCCGGTGAAGCGCACCGCTTCGAGCATGGTGAGCAGCGGGTGCGGGGTCATCAGCGGCGCGGCCAGACCCGGCAGCGGGGCGACCGCGCCGGGGGTGAATCTCTGGCTGGCGATATAGTGTTCGTGCTCCCACTCGCTGGTCAGATCCCATAGCGACTGGCCATCTTCGGGCACGAAGGCATCGATATAGATCAGCGCATCGATCCGGCTGCCGAGCCGGGTGGCCACCCCGGTGATGACCATCCCGCCCCACGAATGGCCCACGAGGGCAAAGCGGTCGAAACCCGCCTCGGCGATCTGCGCCGCGACATCGTCGATATGGGTGGTGAGCGTGATCCCGGGGTGGAACTCGCCCTGACGGCTGCCCAGCCCGGTCAGATCGGCGATCAGCACCCGATGTCCGGCACCGCGCAGATCGGCGGCCAGACGCTCGAACACCCAGCTGCCGCACCACGCACCGTGGACGAGAACGAAATCGGTCATGCCGCAATCCCGTGCTTCGCGTTGTAACCCTGCACCCATTCCAGCGTCTTCTCCATGCCGCCAAAGGGATAGAAATGGAGCCGCACCCGGCCATGCTGCGGGCCGAGCCCTGCAGCAAAAGCATCGACCAGCTTGTCCGGCCCGGCGCTGCCGAGCAGGTTCGTGACCGAAATCCCGTATTTGCGCAGCACCGAGGTCGATGCGCCAACGCCGCAGCGCGCAGCAAAGGCCAGCAGGCGCTTGATGCCCGCAGGCCCCGGCACACCGATCCGCACCGGCGCGTCAATCCCAAGCGCGCGCAGCTTCAGCAGCCAGGCCAGAAACGCGTCCGGATCAAATCCGAACTGCGTCACGATCAGCGGCGCCATGCCGCGCGCCTCGATCTCGGCGGTCTTCTTGAGCAGCACGTCCCAGCATTGCTGCTCGCTCATGTTGGGGTGCCCGTCCGGGTGCCCGCCAATGCCGATGGCCTTGATTCCGCTGCGCTCAAACGCGCCCGTGGCGATCAGCGCCGAGGTATCAAAGTAAGGCCCGACAGGTTCGGGCGGATCGCCCGCAACGATAAACGCGCGCCTGACCCCGGCCTGCTCGACCACGGCCTTGAGATAGCCCTCGAAATCGTCTTCCGAAGTGATCCGCCGCGCCGAAAAGTGCGGCATCGGCTCGAACCCGAGCTCGCGCACCGCCACCGTAGCCTTGACCCGCGCGGCCACGTCCTCGCCCGGAAGAAACGTCACCGCAATCGGTGTTTCGGCGGGGATCAGCGGCGCAGCATCGCGCAGCGAAGCCTCGTCCTTCGCGGTCATCTCGAGGCTGAAACCATCGGTGACGCAAAGGAGCGGCTTTTCCCAATTGGGGTGGATCAGCGGCGTGCCCATATCAGAGTCCTCTCTTATGACCGCCCCTCCCCTCGTTGGAGGAGGGGCGTCATGTCATCAGCGGCCCGTGCGCCAGCCTTCCGCGTAGTTCTCGCGAGCAACGCGGCTGTAGGGCACCGAGGAGACGATCGCGCGCACTTCGATCTGCTTGTGCGGCTCGACGGTGGTCTTGGCGGTCCCGCCGTTCTCCTCGCCCCACACCACGCGCACTTCAGTGCCGACCGGGATTTCCGGATCGATCGTGGCAAGCGAAAGCGCCTGCTTTTCGTTGTAGGAATAGCCGGTGAACATCGACAGGCCGACCGTCTTGCCGCCTGCATCGACCACCCGGTCGTAGTTCGACGAGGCGTAGTTCGCCAGCGGCACGTCGAAGAACTTGTACTGTTCCCCATCCGGGTTGAACAGCGAAGCGGTGATCTTCGCCATGTCCTCGGGATGCCACGCCAGCGTCACCTTCTTGCGCTGCTCGGCAGGGTTAAGGGCTTCCAGCGCCTCGCGGCCATGGAAATCATGGTCGAACTTGACGAACGGGCCATAGCCCAGCTCCCACGGATTGAGGTAATAGTCCTCGATGTTGTCGGACACGAAGCTGCCGCCGATCGAGCCGCTCGCTTCATAGCTGTCTGCGCCGAGCCACTCGCGGAAGCCCTTGAGCTTCTCGCCGGTGTAGATCGCTGGCAACGGCGAGGGGATCCAGCCCGATTCCAGTGTGTTCGAAGGATAAGCGCGGCTGCCGCAAGCGATCAGGCCGAATTCCTTGCCCGCTTCGAGAATGGCGGCGCGGATTTCTTCCTGCTCCGCATACGGCCCCCAGATTTCAAGGCCCGGCGCGCCGGACATGCCGTGACGCAGCGTGCGCACGGTTTTGCCCGCGATGTTCATCGTGCTCATGTTGAAGAACTTGAGCTGCTCCAGCGGCCCGCCATGCAGCTTCTCGATCACGTTCCACGCCTGTGGGCCCTGGATCTGGAAGCGCCATTCCTTGCGGGTGACGGGCTTGCCCATTGGGCGCATCGGCGAGCGGTCATCGAGTTCGATCTCGCAATCATAGCCGCCGGTTGCAGCATGATAGCGCAGCCAGTTCGAAGCCGGCGCGCGGCCGACATAGGTGTAGCTTTCCTCTTCTT
>JAIYAL010000041.1 GCA_027489095.1 Erythrobacteraceae bacterium | reverse complement strand
GCTAGTGCGCCGCTTCCGTTCGGGGCATACGCTCTGGAAGGCTCGGCCCGATGGCGGAGTGGTTACGTAGAGGACTGCAAATCCTCGCACGCCGGTTCGATTCCGGCTCGGGCCTCCACCTTTGCATTGCGCCTGCGGCCCGCCCGGATTAGGGCCGCGAGCAGGGATGCCGCTTTAGCTCAGTCGGTAGAGCACATCATTCGTAATGATGGGGTCACGTGTTCGAGTCACGTAAGCGGCACCACCTTTTTTCGGCGACTTCCCTAACAGAGTGAATGGCGTCCTCTGAACATCCAGAGCGGCTGAAGCATTCGAGATCTCAATCTTCAGCGCCGCGACATTCAAAAGTCAGCATCAGATATCTGCAAGCTCACCCAGCACTTGCTTTAGCGGGTCGAGCCACGGCGCATAGGGCCGCCAAATCTCCATGCCATCCCGGTTGATGGGGCGACGCACTTGCTCACTGCTTGGCGTCCGGACGACACGATCGAGCTTGTGAAAAGATTGTATCGCATCGTCCCAACCAAGGCCGAGATACTCAAGTGCGGGACGAAGTGCGGTTTCCTGATCGTCCACAAGCGCACGGTAGCTGACATGGTGGATCATGCTGGGTGACACGCTATCGAAGTGGCGCATGAGCCTTACATAATCCACGTAGCACTGCCCGATATCCGTGAGAGCGAATGACGAGGCGTGAGCCGCGGTGAAGGACTGCGAGAAGTTGGAGAAGCAGCAGTCCATTGCCGGACGTCGAATATCGATGAAGCGGGCTTGCGGCAGAATTCGGCGAATAAAAAGGATGTTGCTCCAGTTCTGCGGAAGCTTGTCGATAAAGATCGGGCGGTCGGTCTTGCGATGCAACCGCGCTCGGCTGAGATAATCCTGTCCCAGTAACGACGCCTGCTCATCGGTGAGTGCAGCGATGGCCTGTGGTACCGAAACCTTTCCGCGCCGCGCCGTGATCTCCATGAAGGAGCGCAGAATTGCAGGAAGGTAAGGAAGTTCGCCCACGGGCTCTATGGAAGGATGGCTTCCCAACATCTGCTCGAGCAGGGTCGAACCTGAGCGTGGAAGGCAGACGATGAAGACGGGCCGCTCGGGTCCGTTCGGTTCGGACGGCATCCGCGCCATGAAATCCGCACCAGCCAGTCGCTCAACCTCTGCCACTTCGTCGGTAAGCTCCCTCGCATCGTAGGCGATGGCTTCGGCGCGGATTCGGTTGCCCTCGCTATAGTGCCGGAAGGCGCTGGCAAAATCACCCCGATCATGGAAGGCCCGTGCGAGCGCGAAGTTGAGCGGCGCGATATTGCGTTCGTCGATCGCGATCGCCAGCGCCGCTTTCATGACGACGATATCCTCGTCGGTCAGAACCTTGCTCTTGATGCCGGCCAGCCCCCACCAGGCCTCGCCGTAGCCGTCGTCGATGGCGATGACTTTGCGATAGGCGGCGATGGCGCCCTCGACATCGCCTGTGGCGCGCAAGGCATAGCCATAGGTCAGCCTGGGGACGATGGAGTGGGGACTTTCCTCCACCAATTGCTTGTGCAGCACGAGCGCTTCTGCGTGTCGCCCCATCCGGTCGAGAAGGTTCGCTCTCAGGCTGCGGAGCTGAAAGTCGCCCGAATCATCGATCAAACGGCTGGTAAAGGCTTCGGCGACCTGAAGCCGCTCCTGCTGGCTGTAGATCGAGGCCAGGGCGCGCTTCAGTTCGAAGCTGCTCTCCCCCATCGCGATAGCCCTGCGCAGGAAGTGCTCCGCCTGACCCAGAGCGCCGGTCTGGGCCGCGGTCAGACCAAGCTGCGCCATCCCGCGCGGCTCGTCGGGATGCTCCCGGAGATGGGCAATGAGCAATTGCGCCGCGCGATCATTCTCTCCTTGCTCACGCAGCCGTATCGCCTCGGAGACGCGCGGGAAGATCCTGGTGGAAACGGTGTTCGTCGTCATCTGGGGCTGGGCCTAGACGTAGCCGAGCACGGCGCGAAGCCCGGGCGCGTTGTAGTCCACCAGCGCCCTGTGGCGGGGGCCAAGCTCCTTTGGCAGCTCCTTGGCGATGCCGGTCAGGTTCTCACGCGCGGTGCCGCTTTGCGCAGGGTCCGCGCCGATCCTGACCCGGTCCTGCCAGTCGCCCGGCATCGCAATGCCGCAAGCCTTGAGCAGGCCGGCGAAGAACGCCTCGGCATCGGCGCTATCGATCGTTTTGACCGCTTGGGTGAGTTCTTCGAGCTTCACGGCATGGCAGCGCGCGCCCAACCATGCGGCGGCGTTCAATTCATAGATGTCGTTGAGGGAAGGCAGCTTCCCCGGCAGCCCGAAGATCATCATGGTCAGGAGTTCGTCGACCTCGATCTCGCCGTTGCCGAGGAACTCGACATTGCCGGAGAACTGATCCGACAGCATGAACCGCGCGCGGGCGATCACCCAGTCATAAGGGTCACGATAGAGCACGATGCGGCGTGCGTGCGCGGTTTCGACCACGGAAGCATCGGCGAAGAACAGATGGCCCCAGCTCAGGCTAGGCTTCGCAGGATCGAAGGCGTGGCGATGCTGCGCAAGGTTGCCCCACTGGATGAAATCAGCCGCGTAGTGCTGGCTCACCGGCACGAACATCCGCAGGATATTGCGCAGCAGATGGCTGCCGCTCTTGGGCACGGAATTGAGGAAGACCGGCTGCTGCAAAGGGGTTTGAGCGTATCGGGCATTCTCCGCATCGAGCGTATCGGCTTGGACAAAAATCTCGGGCATCGCGGGAAAGGGCCTCCTCGGGCCTATATGACAGAAGAGGCGGCATGTTGCCATGCCGCCTCTTCGTTACGCCGTGAGTGGGTTGCTTAGAACTTCGTCGAGATGTTCACAAAGCCGCGGCGACCCACGAAGTCATACTGCGATGCCGCGACCACCGGCCCGAGCATGCTGATCGTGTTGCCGTTCAGCACCGAGACGCGCGGCGGACGGGTATCGAACAGGTTCGAGACGCCGGCCGTGATCGTGAACCTGCCGTCTGCGATCTCCTGCGAGACCGAGATGTTGTGGTAGAACACCATCGGCACGTCGAGATCGGGGCAGTACCGGCCGTAGATCGGCAGATCGTCCGACGGGTCTGCGGTGCCCTGGGTGTTGAACGAGTTGAGGCAGCCGTTGGCTGTCGGCCGCCCACGGTCGAACAGCTCCCGGGAGTCCGCCGCACCGATGACGTTCACGCCGTAGAACAGGCTGAAGCCCGAGGGATGCGACCAATTGGCGCGGAAATCGCCGACCCACTTGGGCGAGCCCACAAAGCCGTTTTCGTTCAACACGGGGGACGTCGGCAGGAGCTGGGAATCATCCGTCAGCTGCCAGGTCATGTCCGCGGTAAGCGACAGCTTGCCAAGCTTGCCCAAATCGTGACCGACCCGCACGGAAAGGTCGATACCCTTGTTCCGCTGGCTTGAGACGTTGATGAACGAATCCCGCACCGTGGCGATCTGGAGCGGGGCCGTGACGTTCTGGCCGCGGGTGAAAAGGTTGCAAAGCGGCTCGGTTGCGAAGGCAATCGAGTCGTAGCAACCAGCCAAGATCGTTCCCGCCCCCAGCTGCGAGATCTCGCCTTCGACCTTGATGTCGAAGTAATCGACCGCGATGCTGATGTCCGTATCGGGCAGGAAGGAGAAGCTGGGCGTCAAGATCGTCCCGACCACCAGCGACTGCGAGGTTTCGGATTCGAGAATGCCGATACCGCCCGAAGAAATGATGGTCGCGCTGATACCGCCGCCGCCATAGTTGTTCGGGATTCCGTCAGCCGCACAGTTATCCGCACGGCGTTGCGAGATCGCGCCGGACGCCAGGTTTGCGCCCCACGCGACGCAGGGGTCGATCCGGTTCTGCGGTACCGAACTGGTCTCATCGGCAAGGAACTGCTCGAACAGCGCCGGGGCGCGGTACGACGTGCCAAAGCTGCCGCGGAAGCGCAGCCAATCCGTGACCGTCCAGTTCAGACCCAGCTTGTAGGTCAAGTTGCCATTGTCACTGTCATCGAAACCATCGCGGGCGCGGGTCGCCTTGACGTTGGTGACGCGACCGGCAGTCGAGAAGGTCAGCTCCTCGAAGAACCTCTTGTTGGCCAGAAGCGGGACATTGAGTTCGGCGAAGGCTTCCGAGGTCACGGTCTTGCCTGCCGTGATGCCGCTCGCCGAAGCGCCCCATGCGTTGGCGGCAAGGGTGATCGCGCCGGGCGTATCGTTGATCTCGTCCTCACGGACCGAGGCACCGAAAGCGACGGACAGTGGTCCGGCCGGCAAGGTGAGCAGATCGCCTGAAACGATCGCTTCGACGGTCTTCTGGGTGTAGATCGTCTTGCCTTCTTCCCAGTCGGTCAGGAACGCCGCCTGCGCCGGGGAGATCTCGCCGCGCAGGAAGAACGGGTCTGCCCAAGGGATGTCGATGCACTGCTTGCCAGAGATCGGCGTGGTGGTGCCGACGCAGGATTCCGTCTGGAAATAGCCGGTGTTGTAGGCATCCTGCAGGATCTGCTGGGTGCGATAGCGACCGATGTTCCGGCTGTACTGCCCGTGGATATCGTAGGTCCAGTTGCCCTTGCTGCTGATTTCACCCCGGACGCCCGCGACGCCGCGGTAGTAATCGACCTTCTGGCTGGTGTCCGACAGATCGGTGATCCCGGTCGGGCTCAGGAAGTTGAAGCCGGTAAAGCCGTTGGCCCACAGCGTGTCCAGGGGACCGCCGTTGTTGTTAAGGTCACCGGTGTAACCGAAGTTCCAGAACTGGCGCCAGCCGTTCTGGTAGGTTTCGCGGCGGTTGAACAGGAATTCGCCGTACACCTCGACCGCGCTCGAAATCTCGAACGCGCCTTCGGCATAGGCCGTGTAGAGATCGGTTTCCGGGATGATGGTCGATTGTCCAACGAACGGATGGTAGGCGTTCTGCACGGCCATCGACGCGGCGTTGTATCCGGTCGGGAACCAGCCCGCAGGTGCGCTGAAGTCGCGCGCGAAGGCGGGCGCGCCGAAGGCCGGAATGCCGAGCGTGCCGGCACCGGGGCCGCTGGGATATTGAAACTGCATCAGCTGCACCGAACCCGGCGTCGTCTGGATCCCGGTGTTGGGGCCGCCCGGACCGTCGAGCCGGAGGTTCTCGACCCGGTTGCCGCCGCTCGTGCGGATGTAGGTCCACACATGGCCCCAGCGCAGATCTTCGCAATGCGGCTTGCCGGTGCGCGGATCGATCAGGTCCTTACGATTGCCGCTTTCGTCAAAGATGTTGGCTTCCGGACAGGCGAGATAGGCGCGATCGTCGCGGGCAAGCTCCTGGGTCTTGGTGTAGTCGCCCGCGATCATGATGTGGCCGCGATCAAAGGTCTTGCCCCATGCGCCGCTGATGCGGAAATTCTCGCCGCCGCTATCGAACGGCACGGACGCGTTGAGGTCCAAGGTCAGGCCATCGAGCTTGCTCTTGGTGAAGATGTTGACCACGCCTGCGACCGCGTCGGAACCGTAGACCGACGATGCGCCGGACTTCAGGATCTGGATGTCGTTGACGATGGCAAGCGGCAGCACGTTGAGGTCGAAGGAGGACACCCCGCCGCGGGTACCGGCCGGACCAGCGCGGCGGCCGTTGAGCAGCACCAGCGTCCGGTTGGCGCCAAGGCCGCGAAGATCGATCGTCTGGGCGCCGGGGCCGCCATTGGTCACGAAGTTGGACGACAGCGCCGCCGTCACCTGGGTCGAGCCAGCCGCGATCGAGGAGCCTTGCAGCGTGCTCGCAAGATCGGTGCGGCCTTCTTTCTTGGCGATTTCCGGATCAAGCACCGCGATCGGGTCGGGGCTGTTGAACGGGGTGACCGAGCGAATGCGTGAGCCCGTGACGACGATCGCGCCGGAAGGAGCCTCAGCAGGCGCGTCAACCTCTTCGGCCTGCGGGTCTTGTACGTCAGCATCCTGCGCAAACACCGGCTGCGACGACGCCACAGCGCCGAGCGCAACACCAACCAACAGGGCTATGCGATTTTTGCGCGTAATCAGGGACGATTGCATGAAAGAGACCTTTTCCCACTGTTTAAAATTCGTTCGGCAAAATGTGCCCCAATATTCGAACCTAAGGAAAGCTGCATATTCGTAGAGCGCGCATCGAGCCGCCGACCTGTATCAAAAGTGTCACACAGGGGCGGTCGTTCTGCGAACGACATTGCCGCATCGACCGGATTGATCGCCCCGCCGACGACGGCCGATCAAAAGCGCACCAGTCCGCGAGGTTCGGGTTGAAGCCGACGCAAAGATCGTTCAATGCGTGCGGGTATTCACGCCTTTTGCACGTGGAGGGGCGCCACGTCGCGCGCGCCGGGCAACATGTCCGCGGCGCCGGGCCGAACACGCTTCATTGACCATTCTCGGCTACCACCCGCGCGAGGTATCAGGAGGTTCGCAAAACTTGCAGGTTCCGCAAACAGGATCGAGCTCCTGCGCGCTGTCGGTGGTCATCCCCGTCTACAACGAGGAGGCCGGGCTGGACGCGCTTGTCGCTCGCGTGACCGCTGCGACTGCCGCCATCTTTGCCGATCGTTATGAGCTGATCCTGATCAACGACGGCTCGAAGGATCGAAGCTGGGCGAAGATTCGCGCCCATGCCGAGCGCGATCCGCGCATCGTTGCAATCGATCTCGCGCGCAATCATGGCCACCAGTTGGCGCTCACCGCCGGGCTCCACCATGTGCGCGGCGAGCTTGTCTTCGTGCTCGATGCCGATCTTCAAGACCCGCCCGAACTGCTGGGCCCCATGCTCGCCAAGCTGAGCGAGGGCCACGACGTGGTTTATGGTCAACGCATCAAGCGCCACGGCGAGACCGCCTTCAAACGCGGAAGTGCGGCCCTGTTTTATCGGATGCTCGGCAAGCTGGTCGACACGCACATCCCGCCCGACACCGGTGATTTCCGGCTGATGACGCGCCGGGTGGTCGAGCAGCTCAACGCCATGCCGGAACGCTACCGCTTCATCCGCGGCCTCGTCAGTTTCGTCGGCTTCAGCCAGGTGCCCTTCCCCTACGAACGCGATGCGCGCTTTGCGGGTGAGACCAACTATCCGCTGCGCAAGATGGTGGCCCTTGCGATCGATGCGGTGACGAGCTTCTCGGTCGTGCCGCTGCGGTTCGCCTCGCACCTTGGAATGCTGTTCGGGCTTGCCGGCCTTGTCTCGCTCGCCGGGATCGTGTGGGTGTGGATGCAGGGCGGCACCGTGCAGGGCTGGGCGAGCCTTGCCGCGCTGATCCTGATCATGGGCAGCGTCCAGTTGCTGGTGCTCGGCGTGTTCGGAGAATATCTGGGCCGCATGTACATGGAGGCCAAGCACCGTCCGTTGTTCATCATCGCCGAGGTGCGCCGCCACCCGGTCGCAGGCATTGCCGCAGTGCCAGACGATCCGGCGCAATCCATCGCCGGATCAACCGGAGAGGCCATCCGTGTCGCAGGCTGAGTTTGACGCCTATGTCGATGAATATGACGCGCAGCACGCGGCCTCGGTCCGGCTGAGCGGCGAGGATCCCGAATTCTTCGCCGTCTACAAGGCGCTGGAAGCCGCGCGGGTGATGGCCGGCGCCGGGGCGGTGCCCAGGCGGATCATGGACTTCGGCGCGGGGCGGGGCAATTGCGTGCCGCATCTCCAGGCCGCCTTCCCCGAAGCGACGCTGACCGCGCTCGACGTGTCGGCCCGTTCGCTCACGCATTGCGAGGCCCGCGCGATCCGCCCGATCGAGGCGGTGTGTTATGACGGACAGACCCTTCCGTTCGCCGACGGGAGCTTTGATCTCGTGTTCACGGCCTGCGTGTTCCACCACATCCCGGCAGAGGACCATATCCGCCTGCTCGCCGAGATTCGCCGCACCCTCGGCCCGCAGGGACGCTTCGTCCTGTTCGAGCACAACCCCTGGAACCCGCTCACCCAGCACGCGGTACGCACGTGCCCGTTCGATGCGAACGCCGTGCTGATCAGCGCACCCGAAATGCGGCGCCGTTTGCGGGCTGCAGGCTTTGCTGACGTGGGCCTGCGCTGGACCTTGTTCTTCCCGGCGATACTTGCGCCCCTGCGCCCGCTCGAACGTGCGCTCGGCTGGCTGCCGCTGGGCGCGCAATACTGCCTCGTCGCGCGCTAGAGAGGGGCTCAAGGCCGATGCTCGCCCGCGTGGCTCGATTCCTGCTGACCGGGGTCGCCAATTCGGCGGTCGGCTGGGCGGTGATCTTCGGCGGACTGTGGGCGGGGCTGAGCGATGTCGCTGCCAATGCGGCGGGTTTCGGCGTGGGGCTGGTGCTATCCTTCACGCTCAACCGGCGGTTCGTCTTCGGAGTCACGGGCGCGGTGCAGGGACGCGAGGTGGCGAAGTTCCTCACCGCCTTTGCCATCGCCTATGGCGCCAACCTTGCAGTGCTGTTCGCCGCGCGCTCGGTGCTCGGTGTCGGCAACGCGCTTGCGCAGCTGCCCGCGATCGCTGCCTATGTCGTGATCTTTTTCGCCCTCTCCCAACTCTTCGTCTTCAGGCCCGCCGCTTCCGAATGACCTTAGCACAACCCCAGACCATGGCGCCGGTCGGTGCCCCGCCGCTGCTGTCCGGCTGGCTCGATCGCTGGCCGGTGATCCTGCTCGTCTGCCTTTTGTCGATCGTGCCGCTGCTGGTGGTCGACTTTCCGCCGCTCGCTGACCTCTACGGTCACCTCGGGCGCTACGCGGTGCAGACTGAACTTGCCCAGCGCCCTGCGCTCCAGCAGTTTTACTCCTACGACTGGAAGCTGATCGGCAATCTTGGCGGCGATATCGTGGTGCAGGCGCTCCACCCCTTGCTGGGGCTTGAGGGAGCGGTGCGCGCCACCGTGATCCTCACCCAGCTGCTCGGCGCGCTCGGCCTGTTGCTGGTTGCCCGCGAGGTTCATGGCCGGGTGACGCCTTTCGCGGTGGCGGCAATCACGCTGCTCTATGGCTATCCCTTCAACTACGGTTTCATAAACTACGCGCTGAGCATGGCGTTCGCGCTGCTCGCCTATGTCGTGTGGCTGCGTCTCCACCGGCAGGAGCGGAGCCTTGCTGCCGGGGTGTGGCTGGCAGTGGCGGGCGCGGCGATCTGGGTATGCCATACCTATGGCTGGGCCTTCCTCGGCCTGCTCGTCGGATCGACCATGCTGGCTGAGGTGTTCGCCGCGCGGATGCATCCTGTCAGGGCCGTCGGCCGCATCCTGGGCGCCTGTTGGCCACTGCTGCTTCCGGTCGTGCCGATGGCGGTGTGGCGCGCCGAAAGTTCGGGCGCGGCGATGTCAGGCTGGTCGATGGCCTACAAACTGCGCTGGCTGTTCCAGCCGTTCAAGAACACCTGGCCGGTGCCCGACATCGCCTCGGTCGCAATCGTGACCGCGCTGCTCTACTGGGCACGCCTCAGCCGATCGGCATCCTATGCGGGGGGTGTCGGCATCGCCGCGCTGCTGAGCGTCGCGTTCTTCTTCATCCTGCCGACCCGGGTGTTTGGCTCCGCCTTTGCCGACATGCGCCTCCTGCCCTATGGCCTCGCCATCGCGCTCGTCGCGGTGCGGTTCGACCGGCTCGGTTCACGCGAACTGAAGATCGTGAGCGCTATTGCGCTCGCCTTCTTTGTCGGACGTCAGACGGTGACCGCCGCAAGCTACATCGTGCAGAACCGCCTTATCGCGGCGGCGCTGCCCGCGCTCGATCACATGCCGCAGGGCGCGCGGGTTGCCTTCTTCGTGGTCAAGCCGTGCCAGATCGCCTGGGCGGTGCCGGCACTCGATCACCTTGCCGGCGCGGCGCTGGCGCGGCGGGACGCGTTCGTCAACGACCAGTGGCAGCAGCCCGGCGTGAACCCTCTCAAGGTGCATTATCCTGCTGCCGAGCCTTTCACGCGCGATCCCTCGCACCTCGTGCAGGGCGAAAACTGCGGCCACCGGGCACGGCCGCCGCTCTCCGAAGCGCTGGCGCGACTCCCGCGCGCGGCCTTCACCCATGTCTGGATCGTCGGATATGGGCCCACGGACTGGGCGGTGCCGCAGGAAGGCTTTGTCGAGGTGCCCGGCAGCGGGAGCGGCAAACTCTACACCGTCAAGCCTTAGCGCTGACCACCCGTCCTTCGCGCAAGCCAGCAAGTTCGCCAGTTTACGCGCCGCCCCGGGCAGGCGCACATCTCGCCGTGCGGCCTCATTTGCGCCGCGAGGGAGAGCGCCGTCATGCCTGTCACCGCCCGCCAGATCGTGCTCGCGCGCAGGCCCGAAGGCCCGGTGCGCGCCCAGGACTTCGCCCTGCGCGAGCAGACGCTCGGTGCGCCCGCGGCGGGCGAGGTGCTGGTGCGCAACCTGTGGCTCTCGCTCGATCCCTATATGCGCCTCTTCATGGCCGAGAGCGGGAGCATTCACGGCTCGGTCGATCTTGGCGCGGCGATGCCGGGCGGGGCGGTGGGCGAGGTGATCGTGAGCGCCAGCGAGAGCCTGCCGGTCGGCACGCGCGTCATGTCGATGGCGCATGGCTGGCGCGACCACTACCTTGCGCCTGCCGACCAGCTTCAGACGGTGAGCGCCGAGGTCGGCCCGGTGCAGCGCTTTCTCGGGCTGTATGGCCTTACCGGCATCACCGCCTGGGGCGGGATCCACGGCGTGCTCAAACCGCAGCCGGGCGAGACGCTGTTTGTCAACGCCGCAGCAGGGGCGGTCGGATCGATCGCGGTGCAGCTCGCCAAGCGCGCCGGCGCAACGGTGATCGCCTCGGCCGGTTCGGACGCGAAATGCGCGTGGGTCAAGCAGCTTGGCGCCGATCACGTGGTCAATTACCGCCGTGAAGACCTCGCCGCGCGGCTCGCCGAATTCGCGCCCGAGGGCGTGGCGGCGGCGTTCGACAATGTCGGGGGCGAGCAGCTCGAAATCCTGATCGACGCCGCAGCACGGCAGGGCCGCATCGCGCTGTGCGGCGCGATCGCGCTCTACGACAGCGCCAACTACCGCGCGGGCCCGCGCAACCTGTTCGCGACGATCGAGAAGCACGTGACGCTGACCGGGTTCAACGCCGGCTTCTACTTTGCGCGGGCGCCCGAGATCATCGCCGACCTTGCCGCCGCCGAGGCGGCCGGTGCGCTCGTCAGCACCGAAACGGTGATCGAGGGCCTGGAGGCGATGCCGCAGGGCTTCGTCGATCTGATGGGGGGCGAGAGCCGCGGCAAGATGCTGGTGCGGGTGTAAGGATGGCGCTCGGGCGGGCGGGCTGCTGGCCTTGGCCCTAGTGCAAGCGCCAGTGTCGCCCGGCGTTGCTCGCTTTAGGGTCGGATCAGAGACAGACCAGGATGGGGAAATCTGATGGGCATACTCGAACGGTTCCGGCTCGACGGCGAGGTGGCGGTTGTGACCGGCGCGGGCAAGGGGATCGGGCGGAGCATCGCGATTGCCCTTGCTGAAGCCGGGGCGGACGTCGCGCTCGCCTCGCGCACTCAGGCTGATCTGGACGCAGTGGCTCGAGAGATCGAGGCACTCGGCCGGCGCGCCCTGCCACTCGCCACCGACGCGACCGATCCCGCCGCCCTTGAACGCCTTGCGCAGCAGACCATTGCCCAGCTTGGCAAATTGACGATCTGGGTCAACAATGCGGGCGGCATCCCCGATGGCACGCCGCGCTATCTGACCCGCACACCCGAGGAGAACTTCGACGCGCAGATCGCGCTGAACTTGAAGGCGGTGTGGATGGGGGCAAGCGTGGCCGCGCGGCATATGGCGGATAGCGGTGGGGCGATCGTCAACATCTCGTCACGCTCGGCCTATGGGCCGCAGGTCAAGAACGGGCCTTACGGCGCAGCCAAGGCCGCCGTGAACAGCCTGACCGCCACGCTGGCGGTGGAGATCGCGCCGAAGATCCGGGTCAATGCTGTCGCGCCCGGCCCGGTGCCGACCGAGAATTTCGACGAATGCATGGGCACCGATACTGACGAGAAGCGCGAGAAGCTGCTCGCCATGATCGGCATTCCGATGAACCGCTATGGCACGCCCGAAGACATTGCGGCGGCCGTCGTGTTCATGGCCTCTCCAGCGGCGAGCTGGATCACCGGCCAATGTCTTTACGTCACCGGGGGAAGGTAGGAGGCGGGAATGGATCTGGGAATCGCAGGGCGCAAGGCGCTGGTCAACGGCGGCAGCGCAGGGATGGGGCGCGGGGCGGCGCTCGCTCTGGCACGCGAAGGATGCGAGGTGTTCATCTCAGCGCGCGGGGTCGAGCGGCTTGAGGCGACCTGCCGCGCCATCGCCCAAGAAACGGGCGCCAAGGTTCACCCGCTGGCCGCCGACCACGCCTCGGACGAAGGGCGGGCGACAATCCTCGGCGCGATCCCCGATCCCGACATTCTGGTCGCCACCTGCGCGCCGCCGCCCTTCACCGGCGACTTCCGCGCTGTCTCGCGCGAAGAGTTCGAAAAGTCGGTTGCGACCGCGCTGCTTAGTCCCATCGAATACATCAAGGCGGTGGTCGGCCCCATGGTCGAACGGCGTTGGGGGCGGATCGTCAACATCTCGACCGGGGCGGCAAAGTATCCGGCTGCGATGCGGGTGCTCTCCGGGCCTCCCAGGGCGGCGCTTGCGAATTATTGCCACGCGATCTCGAAGGAGCTCGCCCCGCACAACGTCACGGTCAACTCGGTGCTTCCGGGGATGCACCACACGCCCGGCATCGAGGAGGTTCTGGCCCCGCGCGCCGCTGCCAACGGGCGCAGCTATGACGAGGAAGTCGCCGCGTTCGTCAACGCCGTGCGCCTGCCCGCCGGACGCTTCGGCGATGCCGAGGATCTGGGCGTGCTGGTGGCGATGTTCTGCAGTGCGCAGGCGAGCTACGTCACCGGCCAATCGCTGGTGGTCGACGGCGGGATCGGCACCTCTACCTTCTAGGGGGCTGGGTCTAGGCGGCGGCCCGGTATCCCGCCCCGCGCACCAGCTTGCCCGGCCGCGCGCCGGTTGGCTGGTCGAAGCGGCGGATCACCTCGCCCGCGACGATTGTCGCCTCATAGCCGGTGGCGCGCTGGTGCAGGCGGCGGCCCCCTGCGGGAAGATCGCGCACCACTTCGGGCAAGTGCAGGGTGAGGCCGTCTAGGTCGATCACGTTCACATCCGCGCGCCCGCCGACGTGGAGCGTCCCCCGATCCGCAAACCCCACCGCCCGCGCGGCCTTGGCGCCCAGCATGTGCACCGCCTCGGCCAATCCCAGCTTCAGCGGCCCATCCTTCTGGACGAACTGCGTCAGCAGGTAGGTGGAGTAGCTCGCATCGCAGATCGCCCCGTAATGCGCGCCGCCATCGCCGAGGCCGGGCACGCAATGCGGGTGGCGCAGCATCTCATGCGCGCTTTCGAGGCTGGCGTTCTCATAATTGCCGAGCGCGGCGAGGAACAGCCCGCGCCCGTCCGTCTCCAGCAGCCGGTCATAGGCGATCTCCTGCGGCGAGCACCCGCGCGCGGCAGCTTGCCCTGCCATGCTCATGTGCGCAGGCGGCGCATAGTCAGGCGGGTTGTCGAGCGGGAAGAGCCAACGCCAGTTTCGCGCGAGTTCGTTGAAGGGATGGCCGGGGGTGAAGTCTTCGCTGATGAGCGCCGCGCGCAGGGCCGGATCGCGCATCGCGGCGACTTGTTCGGGGATGGAGAGGTGCGCGATCTTGCTCCAGCTCGGGCATAGCACGAAGGGGTGCACCGTCAGCTCCAGCCCCGCGATCAACCCGATCGGGCGCGGCATCACCTGCGCGTTGGCGACGCCGCCTGCAGCATTGGTCGCCTCCAGCATCTCCAGCACCCGCCGCCAGCGCGGGGGCGCGTCATTGCCCGAGGCAAGGGTGAAGGTTGCCGGGCGGCCGCTCGCGGCGATCACCCGTTCGATCACGCGGTATTCCTTGTCCCACCCCACGAAGGCGTCGAGCACCACCTGGAACGTGCCTGCGCCGGCGTCCTTCATCCCGCTGGTGATCGCTTCGAGTTCGGCGATGTCGGTATCGAATGTGGGGATCGCGTCGCCGGATGCGGTCTTGTGGATCGACAGGCGCGAGGTAGCGAACCCCAATGCCCCGGCGCGCATGGCCTCGGCGGTCAGGCGGCGCATCATCGCAAGGTCGTCGGCGGTCGCTACCTCGCGGGCTGCGCCCCGCTCCCCCATCGCATAGACCCTCAGCGGCGAGTGCGGGAGGTAAGCCGCCACATCGATATCGCGTTTCCCGGCGGCCACCTTGTCGAGATATTCGGGGAAGGTCTCCCAGTCCCAGTCGAGCCCTTCGGTCATCACCACGCCGGGGATGTCCTCGACGCCTTCCATGACGTTGATCAGCATATCATGATCGGCCTTGCGACAGGGCGCGAAGCCGACCCCGCAATTGCCCATCACTGCAGTTGTCACGCCGTGTGAGGAGGAAGGGGAAAGCTCCTCGGCCCAGATGCACTGGCCGTCGTAATGGGTGTGGACGTCGATGAAGCCGGGGGTGACGATCTTGCCCTTGGCATCGATCTCCTCGGCACCGCGCCCGGTCACGGCGCCGATGGCCGCGATGCGTCCCGCGCGGATCGCGACGTCGCCCTCGATCAGATCGCCGCCCGTCCCGTCGGCAATCGTGCCGCCGCGGATCACCAGGTCATAATCAGCCGCCATCGCCTAGGCTCCCTGTACCAGCTTCATTATCCCGCCCACAAGCGAGCCTAACACGAAGATATAGATCGGCGGCATCGAGATATAGAGCGGGATGAGCCGCTTATCCGCCGCCCGGTAATAGCCCAGCGCATAAAGCACCCGCATCGGCGGCCAGACCGCGCCGATCGCAGCCGCCCAGATGGGGCTCACCGCATAGGCGAATAGCCACATTCCGGGGAGAAAAAGAACGAGGTGTTCCAGCGTGTTGTGATGCGCGCGAACGTGGCGGACATATTCCTCCGGCCCCTCGTGCGAAGGCGCAGGCACCTTGAACTTCCCCCGCGCAAGGCCCGCTTTCAGCAACGTGAAATAATAGGCGAGCAGCGCCAGCGCGCTGACGATCACGACATAGATATACGGGTCTTGCATTGCGGCGCCTCTCCCTCAGCGTCACCGCAAGGCTGGTCGTGCGCGGGGCTTGGAGCAACTCGCACTTTTGCGCTCGGGCTGCGAGCGGGTTAGGGAGGGGAATGACCAAGGCCACTCCTACGCCGCGCCGTGTCCTCCTTGCCGGGGCGAGCGGCACGATCGGTGCAGCGGTGCTGCGGCAGCTTGAGGCGCAAGGCCACGCCGTGACAGCGCCGGGGCGTGCCACCCTGACCAACCCGGCGGCACTGGCGCAGGCGATGGCAGAGGCGGGCTGCGAGGTTGTGATCTCCTGCATCGCCTCGCGATCGGGCGCCCCGAAGGATGCGCAGGCCGTTGATTACGAAGCGAATGTCGCTCTGCTGGAAGCTGCGCTTGCGGCGGGGGCGGGGCACTTCATCCTGCTGTCGGCGATCTGCGTGCAGAAGCCGCGCCTTGCCTTCCAGCACGCCAAGCTCGCGTTCGAGGCGCTGCTCGCGACGAGCGGGATCGGTTACACCGTCATCCGCCCCACCGCCTTCTTCAAGTCCTTGTCCGGACAGGTGAAAAGAGTGAAAGCGGGCAAGCCTTTCCTGATCTTCGGCGATGGCGAGTTGACCCGCTGCAAGCCGATCAGCGACGATGATCTGGCGCGCTTCATCGTGGGCTGCATCGATAGCCCGGAAAGGCGCGGCAAGATCCTTCCCATTGGCGGCCCCGGCCCGGCTATCTCCCTCAAACAGCAAGGCAAATTGCTGTTTGCGGTTGCAGGCAAGGAACCACGCTTCAAGTCGGTCTCGCCGCGGCTCTTCACCTATGCCGAGCGGGTTCTGAACCTCGGCGCGGGGGTCTCCGGCTGGTTTGCCGAGAAGGCCGAATATGCCCGGATCGCCCGCTATTACGCCACCGAATCGATGCTGGTGCTCGATCCTGAGACCGGCGAATACTCCGCTGATCTCACCCCAGAATACGGCTCCGAGACGCTCGAGGCGCATTATCGGCGCCTTTTGGCGGGGGTCTAAGGGGGGTCTGGCGCGGGTCTGGAGGGGGCTAGGCGGGGTCTAGGTGCCAGCTGGCAGGGGGCAAGGCCGCACCAAGATGCGGCACGAAAACGGCCTGCGCAGCATAATTGAATGTGAAAGCATGGGTTTGCGTGCGTCGCACCCGGATTCCTTCGGGCAAATCGATCAGCTTTACCCCGGCCTCGTCCGCCATGCGTTCCACCAGCAGAGCAAGCAGCGCACGGTCGGGCCAGACCGTGCAATAGCGCACGCCGCCCTTGTAGTAAACGACGCCGCGACCTTCGCTGTCCGCCAGTTCGGGGGCAAGATCGCTCGCCGCGTCCTCCCGCCAGCGCGTCACGGCGAAGCCTTCCGCAGTCTCGGCGACCCCATCGCGCAAGGATTCGACGCGGGTGACGGTGAGCCCTGCCAGCGGCTTGAGATCGCCCGGCGCCAGCCCAGCGGGGATGGCGAAGCTCTCCGTCTTGCTGCCCGACCTCGGCCCGAGCAACACCGGACAATCAAGCGCCGCCAGCTTCGCCGCAAAGCCCTCAGGCACGATCGGCAAGGTCGGCACCACCACCATGCGGTAATCGGCGAGGTCGGCTTCGTGCGATACGATATCCACGTCCAGACCGCGCTGGCGCAGCGCCGAATAGCATTCGAACACCAGCTCCAGATAGCGGAAGCTTGCGCCCTGCGGCTGGATGCCGATCACCCACGCCGCCTCATAGGAAAACACCAGCGCGACCGGGGCCTGCCCGCACGCCTGCGGCCCGATATCCGCCAGCACCGCTGCCGCCGCGCGCACTTCGTCGGCAGCTTCTGCCTCCGAGCTGTCGGGGCGCAGCAGCCCTGCGTGCATCTGCTCCTGCGCGAAAGGCGCCTGCCGCCAGCGGAAATAGCTCGTCAGTTCCGCCCCGTGGGCGCAGGCCTCAAGCGTCCACAGCGCCACCATCCCCGGCAGCGGCGCGGGGTTGAAGCGCGCCCAGTTCACCGGCCCGGGCTGCTGTTCCATGACGCCCCAGCGCCCGCCTGAACAGCCGCGATACAGGTCGTGGTGGAAGGCGGCGATATCGGGGTGGCCCTGCCTCAGATAGGCGCGCTTCTCATCGCCTGAGAACCAGAACTGTTCGAGGAACCCCAATGGGTAGGAATCCCACGTCGCCACATCGATATCGCGGCCCACGGCGTGATGATCGAACTCGGTGAAGAAGCCCATGAAGTTGTGGGTGATGTCGACGCCGGGCGCGTGGGCGCGGATGATATTCACCTGCTCGCGGTTGAAGCTGGCCACTTGGTCTGAGGCAAAGCGGCGGTAGTCGAGCCAATGCGCCGGGTTCGCCTCGGTGACGGTAAGGTTGGGCGGATCGATCTGGGCGAAGGAGCGATATTCCATGCTCCAGAACACGTTGCCCCACGCCGCGTTGAGCGTGTCGATGCTGCCGTAACGCGCGGCGAGCCAGCCGCGAAACGCGCTCGCAGCGGCAGCCGAGAAGCTGAGCACCGTGTCGTGGCAGCCATATTCATTGTCGGTCTGCCACATGACGATTCCCGGGTGCTGGCCATACCGCTGCGCCAGCGCAGTGACGATCCGGCGGCACTCGGCGCGGTAGCCTTCATGGCTGAAGCAGTAATGCCGCCGCGATCCGAAGCCGCGCGGGCGGCCCTGCTGATCTATGGCGACCATGTCGGGCATGGAATCCACCAGCCACTTGGGCGGGGTCGCCGTCGGCGTGCCGAGGATGATCTGGAGGCCCGCCGCGTGCAGCGTGTCGATCGCGCGGTCGAGCCAGCCCCAGTCGTAACGACCGGGTTCGGGCTCGATCCGGCTCCACGCGAATTCGCCGATGCGCACGAGAGAAAGCCCCATCGCCGCCATCCGCCGCGCGTCCTCGGCCCAACGCTCTTCCGGCCAGTGTTCGGGGTAATAGCAGCAGCCGAGCTTCATTGCGGCAATCTCTCCAGCGCGATGAGCCACGCGGTTTCGGGGTGGGTGAGGGGAAGGGCGAGGCCCTGCGTCATCAGCGCGGTGCCGGAGAGGGTGAGGCCCGCTCGCCATCCATCGGGGTTGGCAAGGTAGTGCTTGGCCCTTGGCGGCCACGGCTGGGGCAGTGTGACGCGGTAGCGCGCCTGCGGTTCCAGCCCCGAAAGGCGCATCGGCGCGGCGTCGAACACGGGCGAGAACGCGGTCTGCGCGACCAGTGCCAGCGCCGTGCCTTCGTGCGTCACCATCATGCCTGCGACATTGGGATCGGGGTGGGCGAGGCGGTGGAGCTGGCCGGAATGCAGCACCCCGCGCCAGCCCTTGTAGAGCGCGATATGCGCGGCGAGGGTCTCGCGCTCCTTATCGGTCATGCGGCCCGGATCAGCCTCGACGCCCATGTGCCCGAACATCGCGACCTTCGCGCGGAAGTCCATCGCCAGACGCCGTCCGGTGATCGGATTGGGCGAAGGGCCGACATGGCTGCCGAGCACTTCGAGCGGCAGGAACTGCGACCATGCCGGGATGATCCGCAGGCGTTCAATGGCGTCGTTGTTGTCGCTTGGCCAGACGCGATGGACACGGCTGAGCACCCCGAAATCGATCCGCCCGCCGCCGCTCGAACAGCTCTCGATTTCGACATGGGGATGCGCGGCGCGAAGGCGGTCGAGGAGCGCATAAAACCCCTCGGTCTGGCGCGGGGCCGAGGGGAAGAGGTCGCGGTTGTGATCCCATTTGAGGTAGGCGATGGCGTGCGTCCGCAGCAGCGTGTCGAGGCGTTCGAACAGGTAATCGCGCACCTCTTGGCGGGCCATGTCGAGCGCCAGCTGGCCGCGCATCGTCGGGCGCTCGCGGCCCGGGGTATGGAGGCACCAATCGGGGTGCGCGCGGTAAAGGTCGCTTTCGGGCGAGACCATTTCGGGCTCCACCCACAGGCCGAAATCCATGCCGAGTTCGTGGACGCGCGCGATCAGCGGGGCGAGGCCGTTCGGGAACACGTCAGGCGAGACGAACCAGTCGCCAAGGCTGGTCTGGTCGTTCCTGCGTCCGCCGAACCAGCCATCGTCGAGCACGAAGCGTTCTATGCCGAGCGATGCTGCGTCCTCGGCCAGCGCGATCAGGGCGGGTTCGGAGAGGTTGAAGCCCAATGCCTCCCACGAATTGAGGTGCACCTTGCGCGGGGTCCAAGCGGCGCGGTCGGGCAGAACCTCGGCGCGGGCATGGGCATGGAAGGCTTGGCCGAGCGCGGAGCGGTCGGGGGCGAGGGCGAACACGGCCTCGGCCACGTCGAGGTCGGTGCCCGAATTAAGGCTTACTCCCGCAGCACCCCCGCCAAGCGCCATCTGCAACACCGCGCGGCCATCGCCCTGGCCCTGCAAGTCGCATTCGATCCGGGCGCTGTAATCGCCGCTCCACGCCAGATGCGCGGCCAGCACTTCGCCGGACGCCGGGTCATCGAGCATCAGCCAGTTCCCGCCGCCGAAGCCCGGCTTGCCGGTGCCTGAGCGCGCGGCAAAGCCCTCAGGCGCGAGGGTGCGGTGCGTTTCGCGCATCTCGCCCGCCCAGCGGCCTGCATATGTCGTAAGGCCAGTGAACCGCCGGGGGATCGGCAGCACCAGCGCGGGCTGATCCACCAGCGAAAAACTCTTCTTGCCCAGATTGACGGCATCGCAGGTCACTCTGACGACATCGCCCGATCTGATGCGCCACCACAGGTTGACCGCGATCCCGAGCCGCTCGTCCTGCCAATCGATCCAGAGTTCCCGTTCGCTGGCGTCCCATTGGCGCACACGGAAATCCGTGGTCACTTCGCCCGCCAACGGATTGTCGAGATCAACGAGCCGAACCGTCGGCGTCCCGCTCCACCCGGCCTTGCGTTCGGGCAGCAGGCCGGGCACCGGCACCGCATCGGGCTGGCTTTCATGCCGCCCGCGCGCAGCTGCCGCGGCAAGAGCGCCAAGATCCTCGCCCTCCGGCAGGCGCCCGCCCAGATAGATGCAATCCGCCGCACCGCCCATTTCCAGAGCGAACACCAGCGTCAGTGCCTCACCATCCAGCCGAACCCATGCCACGCTCGACCCTCTCCCTCTCCACGGTCGGTGACGAACAGTCCGGCAAGGCTTGTCCGACACTCCGCGATGCGCTGTAACCGCGCGGCGCGAGAGGGGAAAGCCAACAATGATCGAAGCCATGTCCACAGGCAGTCCGGGGGCGAGCCTCGTCCAGATCGCGGTCTGCCTCGGCGTCACGCTGGTGATTGCGCTGGCGACGTGGCTGACGCTCCGGCGCGAAGGGCATGACGGTTCGAAGAAGGACGTCTACCTTGCGGGCGGCAAGCTCAACTGGCTGTTCGTCGCGGGCGCGATCACGCTCACCAACCTGTCGACCGATCAGCTGGTGGGGATGAATGGCAACCAGATGCTGTTGCTCGCCTGGTGGGAGATCAGCGGCTTTGTCGGCCTCCTGATCCTCGCCTTCGTGTTTGTGCCGATCTACTACCGCGCGCGGGTGACGACCGTGACCGAGCTGCTCGAGATGCGCTATGGCGGGGGCGGCATCCGCACGCTGGTGTCGGCGCTGTTCCTGTTCGGGATGGTGCTGATTTACCTGCCCGCAGGGCTCTATTCCGGCGCGCTGTTCCTCAAGACAGCGGGGATCGACTTTCCGCTGCTGGTGCTGGCGGGCTTCCTCGGGGTGGTCGCGGCGGCCTATACCATGGCCGGCGGCCTGCGCGCGGTGGCGGTGATGGAGACCTATTCGGGCGTCGGCGTGCTCGCCATCGCGGTGCTGATCGTGATCCTCGCGCTGAATGCGGTCGATTGGGACATCGCCCGGGGCGTGCCGCCTGAGCGGCTGACGATGATCGGCGCCGCCGATAGCCCGATCCCCTTCCACACCCTGTTCACCGGCATGATCTTCATCCAGATCTACTACTGGTCAACCAACCAGCCGATCACCCAGAAGGCGATGGCCGCGCCCAATGTGCGCGAGGCGCAGAAGGGCGTGCTGGCAGCGGCCTGCGTGCGGATCCTGATCATCCCGGCGATCGTCGTCATCCCCGGGGTGGTCGCCTACCAGCTGTTTGGCGATATCGACGATGCGGCATACGGCCGGCTGGTCGGCGAGGTGCTGCCGCCGTGGCTGTCAGGCGTGTTCGCCGCCGCCATCGCGGCTGCCGTGATCGCGCATACCGCGGCGGTGATGAACGCGGCCGTGGGCCTCTATGCGGTCGATTTCCACGACAAGTTCATCGCCAAAGTGGAGAACCACTGGCGCCTGTCGGGCATCGTTACCGTGCTGCTGACGATCACCGCGATCGCGCTGGTGCCGGTGTTCGAAAGCGCCAAGAGCATCATCAACCTGCTGCAGCAATTGAATGGCCTCTCCTCGATGCCGATCCTTTCGGCCTTCGTGGTCGGCCTGTTGTTCACCGGGGTCGAGAGCCGCGCAGCGATCGTCGGCGTGCTGTGGGGCTTTGCGCTCTATGCGATCTACACCTTCGTCTGGCAGCCATCGGGTGGGATCGCGGTCCATTACATCGATTTCATGGTGGTGACGCTGGTGACGAGCATCATCGCGGCGCTCGCCTTCAACCGCTTTGCGCTGGGCGGGCGGGCTGAGTTCGCGCCGCGCAAGGTGTTCGCCAGCCTGGCAGATCAGCCGCAAGCCGAGGCGCCCCGGTGACAATCGACCTCACCCGCCCGCACCGGCGCTTCAACCCGCTCACCGGCGGGTGGGTGCAGGTCTCACCGCAGCGCATGGGGCGCCCGTGGCAGGGCGAGGTGACCGAGCCCGATCCGCTGCCACCCCCCTATGACCCGGCCTGCTACCTGTGCCCCGGCAACGCGCGGGTCGGGGGCGAGGCCAATCCGGCCTATGACGGCGTCTACGTCTTCGCCAACGACTTCCCGGCGCTGGCCGATGAGGAAGGCGGGGGCACGGGCGATGACCCGCTGCTGCGGGCCGAGGCTTCCGCAGGCGTGTGCCGGGTGATCTGCTTCTCGCCCGATCACGGCAAGTCGCTCCCCCGGCTCGCGCCTGCGCAGATCCGCGCGGTGATCGATTGCTGGGCCGAACAGACCGCCGAGCTCGGCCAGCGTTTCCAGAATGTGCAGGTGTTCGAGAACAAGGGTGCGATGATGGGCTGTTCCAACCCCCATCCCCATGGTCAGGTCTGGGCGACCGCGCACCTGCCCGAAGAACCCGCTGCCGAAGACGCGCAGCAACGCGCGTATTTCGCGCAAGCTGGCCGCTCGCTGCTGCGCGATGTCGCGGAGCGCGAAGCGGCGGGCGAGCGGGTGGTGGAGATCAACGACGATTGGCTGGCGGTGGTGCCGTTCTGGGCGGCGTGGCCGTTCGAGACGCTGCTCCTGCCGCGCTTTGCGGTTCAGCGGATGCCCGATCTGACCGGAGGCCAGCGCGACAGCCTGGCGGAGGTGCTCAAGGCGCTCACCACCCGCTACGACAATCTGTTCGGCACATCCTTTCCTTATTCGATGGGCTGGCATGGGGCGCCGTTTACCGCTGGCAGCGCCGACCACTGGCAGCTCCATGCCCATTTCTATCCGCCGCTGCTGCGTTCGGCTTCAGTGCGCAAGTTCATGGTCGGTTACGAGATGCTGGCCGAGCCGCAGCGCGATCTCACGCCCGAGCGCGCGGCTGAGATGTTGCGTTCCGTCAGCGGCCTGGTGCACTACGCCGACTGACCCTTCCGAGGAGTTTCGATGAACCGCCGTGACCGCTTGATTGCCCGTGCCCGTCAGGGCTTCCGCCTTGCTTATGGGGCCGAGCCGACGCGCTTCTTCGCCGCGCCCGGCCGGGTCAACCTGATCGGCGAGCACGTCGACTATAATGACGGCTACGTCCTGCCCTGCGCGATTGATCGCGAAGCGATCGTGGCGCTCGGCCCGCCCGACAAGGACGCGCCCGTGCCGCGCTTTGAAGCGGTGGCGCTCGACATGGGCGACATGGCGAGCGCGCGCGACGCCTTCAACCTCGACGGCCCGATCCTGCCGGGGGAGAACAACTGGCAGAACCACGTTCGCGGGGTGGTGCAGGCACTTGGGAGCGCTGGGTACCGGGTCAAGCCGGCGCGCATTGCCATCGCCGGGGACGTGCCGATCGGGGCGGGGCTGTCCTCCTCGGCGGCCTTCGGTGTGGCGGTGGCGCTCGCCTGTTCGGAGCATTCGGGCCTCAGCCTCGGCCCGGAGAAGCTCGCCAAGGTGGCGCAGATTGCCGAGAACGATTTTGTCGGCTGCGCCTGCGGGATCATGGATCAGATGGCTTCGGCGGCCAGCGTTGCCGACCACGCGCTGCTGCTCGATTGCCGCACGCTCCAGACCATGCCGATCCCGATCCACGATAGCCTTGCGGTGACGGTGATCGACACCGGCCTGCGCCGCGACCTGACGGAAAGCGCCTTCAACCAGCGCCGCGCCGAATGCGAGGCGGTGGCGAAACATTTCGGCGTGCAGGCGCTGCGCGATCTCGATCCGGACACTTTGGTGGCCGCCGAGGGCGATCTCGATCCGGTGCTCTACGCCCGCGCCCGCCATGTGATCAGCGAGATGGAGCGGGTCGAGCCAGTGGCGGTGGCGCTTGCAACCGGCGACACAGCCGCGCTCGCCGTGCTGCTGGCCGAAGCGCACACCTCGCTTTCGGAGGATTTTGGCGTTTCGCTCCCGGCAATCGACCAGCTCGCCGGACTGGTGCGCGAAGCGCTTGGCGACCAGGGCGGCGTGCGGCTCACCGGCGCGGGCTTCGGTGGCTGTCTTGTCGCGGTGGCGAAGCGCGAGGCCAATGGTGCCATCGACGACGCGGTGGCCCGCTACAACCGCACGACCAGCGGGCTTCCGGCTTCGGCCGAGACCTTCAAGCCGATCGGCGGGGCGGCGCCGATCGTGCTTGGTTGAACAAGCCCATCCTGTCAGGGGCGCGCGGCGATCCGTAATCGCCCTCGGCGCCGAGGACGATTTACAGATATAAAAATATCTTTATATGCTCCAAGTCACATGGTGATCGAGGACATCTTCAAGGCGCTGGGCGATCCGACCCGGCTGCGCATCGCCCGCCTGCTTGGCGCGATGGAGCTGGCCGTGGGCGAGCTTGCGCAGGTGCTGGGGCAAAGCCAGCCGCGCGTATCGCGCCATGTCGGCATCCTGTGCGATGCGGGCCTCGCCGAACGCCGCCGCGAGGGGAGCTGGGTGTTCCTGCGCCAGAGCGAATCGCGCGGGGCCGTGATCGAGGCAATCCAGCAGCTGCTCGCCATCGCCGAGGCGCAGGAGCCCGCCTTTGCCGCACTGTGCGAGGCCGACCGCCGCAAGCTTGCCGCGATTCGCGATGCGCGCGAAGCGGCGGCCGAACATTACTTCGCCCGCCACGCCGGCGAGTGGGACGAACTGCGCGCGCTGCACAGCGCCGATGCGGAGGTCGAGCGCCGTCTCGCCGATGCGCTCGCCGACGCGCCGCTCGGGGTGCTGCTCGACATTGGCACTGGCACGGGCCGGATGGCCGAGCTGTTCGCGGACCGCGCCGAGCGGATCGTCGCGCTCGACAAGAACCTCGAAATGCTCCGCGTCGCTCGCGCCAAGCTCCAGCATCTGCCGGCCGCGCAGATCGAGCTGGTGCAGGGCGATTTTGCGGAGCTGCCCTTCGCTGACGCGAGTTTCGATACGGTGATCCTGCACCAGGTGCTGCACTTTGCTCCCGATCCCTTGCCCGCGCTGGCCGAGGCGGCGCGGGTGCTGCGCGGCGGCGGACGGATCGCCATCGTCGACTTCGCCAGCCACGATCACGAGGAGCTGCGCACCCGCCACCAGCACGTGCGCCTTGGCTTTTCCGACCGTCAGATGGCCGATCTCCTGCGCGCCGCGGGCTTCCACGCCGCCGCGCCGGTGGCGCTCGATGGTGAAGAGCTGGTGGTCAAGATCTGGACCGCGAACCGCCGCTCCTCAGCCTCCCCGAAGATCCCCTCAAGCCTCACGGAAACCGTTTGATGACCCCGACACTGGATCAGCTCCAAGAATATCGCACCGCCACCGACGCGCCGCTATTCTCCGGCCTGCCGGGCGATGTCGCGGTCAGTTTCGAATTCTTCCCGCCCAAGAGCGACAATATGGAAGCGCAGCTGTGGGACGCGGTGACGCAATTGAAGCCGCTCGATCCCAGCTTCGTCTCGGTCACCTACGGCGCGGGCGGTTCCACCCGTGAGCGCACCCACGCCACCGTCGCGCGGATCATCGCCGAGGCGAAGCTTCCAGCCGCCGCGCACCTCACCTGTGTCGCGGCGTCGAAGGCGGAAATCCGCGAGGTTGCGGAGCAATATTGGGAAGCGGGCGTGCGCCATATCGTCGCGCTGCGCGGCGACGCGGGCGAGCCGGGCGCGCCCTTCACCCCGCATCCGGAAGGCTTCGCCAGCGCCGCGGAGCTGGTGGCGGGGCTGAAGGCTATCGCCCCGTTCGAAATCAGCGTCGCCGCCTATCCTGAAACGCACCCTGACGCGGTGAGCCCGCAGGACGATATCGACAACCTGAAGCGCAAGCTCGATGCCGGAGCCAGCCGCGCGATCAGCCAGTTCTTCTTCTCGCCCGAGGCATTCTTCCGGTTCCGCGATGCCTGCGCTGCGTCGGGGATCGACGCCCCGATCCTGCCGGGCATCCTGCCTGTCACCAACGTCGCCCAGGCGCGCAAGTTCGCGACCGCTTGCGGCGCGGCGATCCCGGCGTGGATGGATGGATTGTTCGAAGGCCTCGACGAAAAGCCGGCCGCGCGCCAGCTGATCGCCGCGACCATCGCCGCCGAGCTGTGCCGCCGGCTTTATGCAGGCGGCGTGCGCGACTTCCACTTCTACACCTTGAACCGCCCCGAGCTCGCCTATGCGATCTGCCACCTGCTCGGAAAGCGACCCGTGGAGTCTGCCCAATGAGCGCCCGCCAGCAACTCCAGGCCGCCGCGCGCGACCGCGTGCTGATCTTCGACGGCGCCTTCGGGACGCAGATCCAGAACCGCAAGCTGACCGAGGCCGATTACGCCGGGTCGCTGGGCCTGACTGCCGACCAGAAAGGCAATAATGATATCCTCGCGCTGACCCGCCCGGACGTGATCGGGGACATCACCCGCGCCTATCTCGATGCGGGATCGGACGTGGTGTCGACCAACACCTTCTCGGCCAACCGCATTTCGCAGGCCGATTACGCCGCCGAAGGGCTGGTGCGCGAAATCAATCTCGCCTCCGGCCAGATCGCCCGCGCGCTGGCGGATGAATATGCGAACCGGGACGGCCGCCCGCGCTTTGTCGCAGGCGCAATCGGGCCGACCAACAAGACGCTTTCCTTGAGCCCCGATGTCGAAGACCCGGGTTTTCGCGAGATCGACTTCGACGAGCTCGTCGCGGTCTACAAGGAACAGGCCGCCGCGCTGGTCGAGGGCGGGGTGGATTTCATCCTGATCGAAACCGTGTTCGATACCTTGAACGCCAAGGCCGGGATCATGGCGGTCAAAAAGCTCGAACGCGAGCTTGGCCGGGAAGTGCCGCTGATGATCTCGATGACGCTGACCGACCTGTCGGGCCGCAACCTTTCGGGCCACACGGTTGAGGCGTTCTGGTACGCGGTGCGCCATGCCAAGCCCGTCACCATCGGGTTGAATTGCAGCTTCGGCGCCGAGCAGCTGCGCCCGCACGTCAAGGTGCTCTCGCAGATCGCCGATACGCTGCTGATGATCTACCCGAACGCGGGCCTCCCCAATGAACTGGGCGAATATGACGAGCTGCCCGATACGACCGCAGGGCTGGTCAAGGACTGGGCGGACCACGGTCAGGTCAACATTCTGGGTGGCTGCTGCGGATCGAGCCCGGCGCATATCAGCGCGATTGCCAAAGCCGTCGCCAAGTCCGAGCCGCGCAAGGTGCCCTCGCCCGAACCGCAGATGCGGCTCGCCGGGCTTGAGGCCTTTATCGCCGCCTGATTATCTCTCGAAAGACCCCCAGTGACCCAACCTTCTTCCTCCTCCCGCTTCATCAATATCGGCGAGCGCACCAACGTCACCGGCTCGGCGGCGTTCAAGAAGCTCATCATGGCGGGCGACTATCCCGCGGCGGTCGAGGTCGCG
>JAIYAL010000057.1 GCA_027489095.1 Erythrobacteraceae bacterium | reverse complement strand
GCGGTGAGCAATGCTGCCAGCGCATCATCGGGAACGTGCTGCTGGTGGCCGTCGACATCCCTCCAGTCGCGGGCCACGCCGCAAGCCTGCGCCAGCACGTGCAGTTGCTCCATCTCGGCCTCCCTCCGCTTGGCCTTCGCATCGGTCGGCAAAACCGGCCTGGCAAGCGGTTCAAGGCCAACTTGCCCCCATGAATACGACTGTCACGCCATTTGACCGATTGCTGCATTCCGTCGCAGATGGCTAGTCTGCCTCTGACAGGCATCGGGGGCTCAAGGGGCCGCTTCCCCATGCCGTACGATCTTGCCAGGCTTCAAGGAGGAGTGCGCGCCGCATGACAATCAGCTCGAATGGTGGTCTCGCCAGCAAGGCAGGCACGCTCGAAGCGCGCATTCTTGACGCCTTGCACCACCGCGTCGGCAAGACCGGGCGCGCAGCCAAGCCGCATGACTGGTACAATGCCGCCGTGCTCGCATTGCGGGACGATATCATCGACAACTGGTTCGCCTCGACCACCCGCACCCATGAGGCGGGGGGCAAGCGGGTCTACTATCTGAGCCTTGAATTCCTGATCGGGCGCCTCCTGCGCGATGCGCTGTCAAACCTCGACTGCTCGCGCGAGATGGAACAGGCATTGCGCGAGCATGGTCTGGATCTTGCTGAGCTTGAGGAACTGGAGCCGGATGCCGCGCTCGGCAATGGCGGGCTGGGGCGGTTGGCGGCATGCTTCATGGAAAGCCTTGCCAGTCTCGACATCCCCGCCTTCGGTTATGGCATCCGCTACATCAACGGCATGTTCCGCCAGCGCATTGACGAGGGCTGGCAGGTGGAGCTGCCTGAAACCTGGCTTGCCCACGGCAATCCGTGGGAGTTCGAGCGGCGGGAAAGCGCCTATTTCGTGGGCTTTGGCGGCGAAGTCGTCAGCGAAGGCGGGTTGATCCGCTGGGCCCCGGCGGAAAAGATCGAAGCCACCGCCTTCGATACCCCGGTGGTCGGCTGGCAGGGCAAGCGCGTCAACACCTTGCGGCTGTGGAATGCCAATGCGCTCGATCCGATCCAGCTGGCCGCCTTCAACGCCGGCGATCATGCCGGGGCGCTCGCAGCGCAGGTGCGCGCCGACAGTCTGGTGCGGGTGCTCTATCCGGCGGATTCGACCCCGGCGGGGCAGGAACTGCGGCTGCGGCAGGAGTTCTTCTTCTCGTCCGCCTCCATCCAGGACATTGTCCGGCGGCACGTGCAGTATCATGGCGACGTGCGCACGCTGCCCGACAAGGCTGCGATCCAGCTCAACGACACCCACCCTTCGGTTGCGGTAGCCGAGCTGATGCGGCTGTTGATGGACGAGCAGCACCTCGCCTTTGAAGAGGCGTGGGAGATCACGCGGGCGACCATCGCCTACACCAATCATACCTTGCTGCCCGAAGCGCTGGAAAGCTGGCCGCTACCCTTGTTCGAACGGATGCTGCCGCGCCACATGCAGATCGTCTATGCGATCAACGCTCGCGTGCTGCGTGAAGCGCGCAAGGCCGGGTTGGACGAAGCCGCGATTGCCGCAATCTCGCTGATCGACGAACATGGCGAGCGCCGCGTGCGGATGGCAAACTTGGCCTTTGTCGGCGCGCATTCGGTCAACGGCGTCGCTGCGCTACACACCGATCTGATGAAGCAGACGGTCTTTGCAGACCTGCACAAGCTTTATCCGACCCGGATCAACAACAAGACCAACGGCGTCACCCCGCGGCGCTGGCTGCACCAATCGAACCCGCGCCTAACCGGGCTGATCCGTGAAGGCATCGGCGATGGCTTCATGGCCGATGCCGAACAGCTTGCCAGCCTTTCCAGATTCGCCGACGATGCAGCCTTTGGCGAGCGGGCGGACGAGATCAAGCGCGCCAACAAGGTCGACCTGTCGAACACCTTGCGCGAACTCACCGGCATCCGGCTCGATCCTGATGCGCTGTTCGACGTCCAGATCAAGCGCATCCATGAATACAAGCGCCAGCTGCTCAACCTGATCGAGACTGTGGCGCTGTATGACCAGATCCGCAGCCATCCCGAACGGGACTGGGTGCCGCGCGTCAAGATCTTCGGCGGCAAGGCCGCGCCAACCTATCACAACGCCAAACTGATCATCAAACTCGCCAATGACATCGCGCGGCGGATCAATTCCGACCCCAGCGTGGGCGAGGTGCTGAAGGTGGTGTTCGTCCCCAATTACAACGTCAGTCTTGCCGAACGGATCATCCCGGCCGCTGACCTGTCGGAGCAGATCTCGACCGCGGGGATGGAAGCGTCGGGCACCGGCAACATGAAGTTCGCCTTCAACGGCGCGCTGACCATTGGCACGCTCGACGGGGCCAATATCGAGATTATGGAGCGAGTCGGGCGCGAGAACATCGTGATCTTCGGCCTCACCGCCGAAGAAGTCGCCGCCAAGCGCGCCGATGGCTATGCGCCGCGCGAAGTGATCGAGGGCAGCCGCGAATTGTGTCAGGCGGTGCACTCGATTGCCAGCGGGGTGTTCAGCCCCGACGAGCCGGATCGCTACAAGGGGCTGATGGACGCGCTCTACAACTCCGACTGGTTCATGGTGGCGGCTGATTTCGATGCCTATGCCGCCGCCCAGCGCGAAGTGGACCGGCGCTGGTGTGACCGGCCCGCGTGGCGCAAGTCGGCGGTTCTGAACATCGCCAATGTCGGCTGGTTCTCGTCAGACCGCACCATCGGCGAATATGCCCGCGAAATCTGGGGCGTGAAGTGAAACCACCGGCAAGCGCCATCGCTGCTCTGCTCGATGGGTCGCATGCCGATCCGTTTTCGCTGCTGGGCCCGCACGAAGGGCCGGAAGGCACCTTCGTCCGCGCGATCCTGCAAGGGGCGGCAGAGGCCGAGGCGTTTTCGCTGAAGGGCGGGCGATTGGGCCGCATGACGCGCGTGGATGGCCCGCTGTTCGAAGGCAAGCTGCGCGGGAAGCCCAAGCCGATCCGCTATCGCTGCCGCGCTGCCGGGGCCGAATGGTGGGTGACCGATCCCTACAGCTTCGGCCCGGTGCTCGGCCCGATGGACGATTTCCTGATCGCCGAGGGCACGCATCTGCGGCTGTTCGACAAGCTCGGCGCGCATGTGATCGAACATCAGGGCGCGCAAGGCGTGCACTTTGCGGTCTGGGCACCCAATGCGCTCGCAGTGACGCTGGTCGGCGATTTCAACGGCTGGAACGGCGCGGCTCACATGATGCGCCGCCGCGTGGATATCGGCGTGTGGGAAATCTTCATCCCCGACATCGGCGAAGGCACGGCCTACAAATACCGCATCACCGGCCCGGATGGCACGGTGCAGCCGCTGAAGGCCGATCCCTTCGCCTTCGCCAGCGAGGTGCGCCCCAAGACCGCCTCGATCGTCGCCCACCCCGGCAAGCGCGAATGGGGCGACGATGCCCACCGCGCCCACTGGGCCAGCGTCGATCCCCGGCGCGAGGCGATTGCGATCTACGAAGTCCACCCCGGTTCATGGCAGCGGGACGACAATGGCTGGTTCCTGACCTGGGACGAAATGGCCGCGCGGCTGATCCCCTATGTCACCGCAATGGGCTTTACCCATATCGAGTTCCTGCCGGTCTCCGAACACCCCTATGATCCGAGCTGGGGCTACCAGACCACCGGGCTTTACGCGCCGTCCGCCCGGTTCGGAGACGTGGAGGGCTTCGCTCGCTTCGTCGACGGCGCGCACCGCGCGGGCGTGGGCGTGCTGATCGACTGGGTGCCCGCGCATTTCCCCGTCGACGAGCACGGCCTCGCCCGCTTCGACGGCACTGCTCTGTATGAACATGAAGACCCGCGCCTCGGCTTCCACCCCGATTGGAACACCGCGATCTACAATTTCGGGCGCAAGGAAGTGCGTTCCTTCCTCGTCAACAATGCGCTGTTCTGGGCCGAACAATATCATGTCGATGGCCTGCGCGTGGATGCGGTCGCATCGATGCTCTACCGCGATTACTCCCGCGCCGCGGGCGAATGGATTCCCAATGCCGAAGGCGGGCGCGAGAACTGGGAGGCGGTGGAGTTCATGCGCGCGACCAACCGCGCGATCTACGCCGCGCATGCTGGCGTGATGACCATCGCCGAGGAATCGACCTCGTGGTCCGGCGTCTCCCACCCCGCTTTCGATGAAGGGCCGCGCACGGCGCTGGGCTTCGGGTTCAAGTGGAACATGGGCTTCATGCACGACACGCTGCAATACATGGCGCGTGATCCGATCCACCGGAAGTTCCACCATGCCGAGATCACCTTCGGCCTCGTCTATGCCTTCTCCGAGAACTTCGTCCTGCCGCTGAGCCATGACGAGGTGGTGCATGGCAAGGGCACTATCCTGGGCAAGATGAGCGGCGATGAATGGCAGCAATTCGCCAACCTGCGCGCTTACTATGCGATGATGTGGGGCTATCCCGGCAAAAAGCTGCTCTTCATGGGGCAGGAATTCGCCCAGCGGCGCGAATGGAGCGAGGAGCGTAGCCTGGATTGGGAGCTGATGGAGGCGCCCGCGCATCGCGGCGTGGCCGACCTGATCCGCGACCTCAACCGCCTCTACCGCAGCACCCCCGCGCTCCACGCCCGCGACTGCGAGGGCGAGGGGTTCGAGTGGCTCATCGCCGACGATGCCGAAAATTCGGTGTTCGCATGGCTGCGCATGGCGCCGGGCGAGGCGCCGGTCGCGGTCATCGCCAATATGACGCCCGCGCTGCACACCGCGTACCGCGTGCCGCTACCGCATGACGGGACTTGGGCCGAGGTGCTCAATTCCGATGCCGAAATCTATGGCGGCAGCGGGCAGGGCAATATGGGCAGCGTCACCGCACAGGGCGGCGCGGCGCATATCGTCCTGCCGCCGCTCGCCACGATAATGCTGCAATTCACAGGATAAATACGCCAAAAAAAGAGCAGTCTGGGGAGACAATGGGATGATCGAGAGGACTTCAGGACGACCGCTGGCGCGTGACGCCATGGCCTATGTGCTGGCGGGCGGGCGCGGCAGCCGGTTGATGGAGCTGACCGATAGGCGCGCCAAGCCGGCGGTCTATTTCGGCGGCAAATCGCGGATCATCGACTTTGCGCTGTCGAACGCGATCAATTCGGGCATCCGCCGCATTGGCGTGGCGACGCAGTACAAGGCGCACTCGCTGATCCGGCACATGCAGCGCGCGTGGACCTTCCTGCGCCCCGAACGTAACGAAAGCTTCGACATCCTGCCGGCAAGCCAGCGCGTGTCGGAAAACCAGTGGTACGAAGGCACGGCTGACGCGGTGTTCCAGAACATGGACATCATCGCCAGCCTCGCGCCCAAATACATGGTGATCCTGGCGGGCGATCACATCTACAAGATGGACTACGAATTGATGCTGCAACAGCACGTCAATTC
>JAIYAL010000078.1 GCA_027489095.1 Erythrobacteraceae bacterium | reverse complement strand
GGACGCCGAGCTGGGCCTTTCGCCCAAGCCGATTATGGCGGAGGAGCTGCCAGCCGGTCTTGCTCCGACGAGCGAGGGCTGGCTGCGCACCCATCCGGGGATGCTGGCGGAGCAGGGTGGGCTCGACGGGTTTTTTGTGGCGCGGTGGGTGAAGCCCTAACCACCGCCCCGGGCTTGACCCGGGGCGCCTCTTTTTGTTCGCGCGGCCGCCTCCGCGGGCACGTCCTCGGTGCGTTTCGCGCTGCGCGCGAGCACCTGCGGGCGGGCGGTCGCCCTTGCGGGCCGTCCGCTGGCGGCCCGATGCCATCCCGATTATTCAGCGGAAGAAAGCGGGGTCCCGGGTCAAGCCCGGGACGGGGAGAACAGGCTACTTCACATACTTCTGGAAGCTCTTGCGCAGTTTCATCAGCTTGGGCGGGATCACCGCGAGGCAGTAGGGGTTCCTCTGGCCTTCGCCGTCCCAGTATTCTTGGTGGTAGTCCTCGGCCGGATACCACGCTGCGGTCTGCGCGCCGCCAGCAAGGCCCTCGATGGTGGTCACCGCCTGCTTGCCGTTATCGGCTTCCCAGCGCGCAATCGCGGCCTCGGCCTCGGCGCCCTGATGGTCGGAGAGCGGGAAGATCGCGCTGCGATACTGCGTGCCGACATCACCCCCCTGGCGGTTCAATTGCGTCGGATCATGCGTGCCGAGGAACACGTCATAGACCTGCGCGAGGCTGATGACCCCGGTGTCGAAGGTGACGCGGATGCCTTCGGCATGCCCCGTCGTGCCGGTGCATACTTCCTTGTAGGTGGGGTTCACCTTCGTGCCGCCGATATAGCCGCTCTCGACCGTCTGCACGCCGACAACGTCGCGAAACACCGCTTCGGTGCACCAGAAGCAGCCGCCTGCAATGATCGCCTGATCCATGTTGCTCATCGAATTCTCCGTTGGTTTGTGGCAGAGATAGTCCAGCAGCCTGTGATTGCTACCTAGCCTGCCACAGGTTCTTTCAATTTCCCGGGAGAGTTACACGATGAACAAGCTGATCCTTGCGCTGACCGCTGTGAGCGGCCTTGCCCTTGCTGCGCCGCTGGCGGCCCAGCACGCCGGCCACGGCGCACACGCTGCGGCCTCCGATGTGGACGAGGCGCATATCAAGGACATCGCGCACTTCATGACAATGCATGGCGAGCAGCTGTCCGCCGCGGTGAACCACCCGAGCCGCGCCGAGGACAAGGCTCGCGATTCGCAGCGCCACCCGGTCGAAACGCTCGCCTTTTTCCATGTCGGCCCGGAGATGAAGGTCGGCGAATATGCGCCCGGCGGCGGGTGGTACACGCGCCTGCTTGGCCATTATCTGGGCGGTGAGGGCAAGCTGGTCGGCATCTTCGTCAATCCGCTGAGCGCCAGCGCCGACCCCGCGCGCCAGCAGCGCGTGCGCGATTCGGCAGCGGGCTTTGGCAAGGAGGTCGCCGGATACACCGGGCTCCCGGCTGAGCATTTCAGCGGCATCACGCTCGACAATATCGAAGGCCACAAGGGCACCTTCGATCGCATCCTCTTGATGCGCGCGCTCCACAATCCGCTGCGCATGGGCATCCTTGATACCGAACTGCGCACAATGCGCGAACTGCTCAAGGATGATGGCCTTATCGGTGTCGAGCAGCACCGTGCCAAGGCCGATGCGCCGTGGTCCTATGCCAATGGCACCAAGGGTTATCTGCGGCAGGAGGACGTGATCGACATCATGCGCATCAACGGCTTCGAGCTGGTCGCCGCGAGCGAGATCAGCGCCAACCCCAAGGACACCGCCGATCACAAGGAAGGCGTGTGGGAAATGCCCCCGACGCTCGCCACCAAGCGTGAGGACCTCAAGGGTCTGGGCGAAAGCGACCGGATGACTCTGTTGTTCAAGAAGGCCAAATAAACCGCTAAGGGCGGCGGCATGACAGCCATCACGCTCGCCGCCCTTCAGCTTGCCCTGGGCTCATCCGATGAGGCCGCCAACATCGCCGCCGTCGCCGCGCTGGTCGAGGAGGCTGCGACCAAGGGCGCGCAGCTGATCCTGCCGCCCGAGCTGTTTGCCGGCCCCTATTTCTGCAGCGTCGAAGACGAAGCGCTGTTCGCGCTCGCCCGGCCGACGGCGGAGCACCCCAGCGTGATCGCGATGCAGGCGCTCGCGAAGACGCTCAAGGTGACGATCCCCACCAGCTTCTTCGAACGTGACGGCCACCACTATTACAACACCCTCGCGATGATCGGCCCCGATGGGCAGATCATGGGCACCTACCGCAAGAGCCACATCCCAGACGGGCCGGGCTACGAGGAAAAGTACTATTTCCGCCCGGGCAATGATGGCTTCAAGGTGTGGGACGTCCCCGGCGAGGACGGGGCAATCATCCGCATTGGCGTCGGCATCTGCTGGGACCAGTGGTATCCCGAATGCGCGCGCGTGATGGCGTTGATGGGGGCCGAGGTGCTGCTCTACCCCACCGCGATCGGGTCCGAGCCCTATGACACGCAGCTCGACACCAGCCGGATGTGGCGCCGCGCGATGATCGGCCATGCGGTGTCCAACTGCATGCCGGTGGTCGCCGCCAATCGGATCGGCGCGGAAGGGCCTGCGGGCGCGCAGCAGAACTTCTACGGCCACTCCTTCATCGCCGACGAATGGGGCGACTTCCTCGCCGAATATGGGGCGGGGGAAACCGGCGTGCTGGTCGCCCGGCTCGATCTCGCACGTGCGGCCACGCACCGGGCCGGCATGGGCTTCTTCCGCGATCGCCGCCCGCAGCTCTACGGGCGGATCGCGCAAGACATCTGATCTTGAGCAGCACCTATCTGATCGCGCTGGGCAGCAACCGGCGGCACGTGTCTTACGGCCTGCCTCAGGACGTGGTGCGTGCAGGACAAGAGGAATGCGCCGCGCTTGGCACCGTCACGGCGCGATCGCTCATCTTTGCGACCCCGGCCATGGGCGCGGCGCAGCGCAGCTTCGCCAATGCCGCGCTGGTGCTGGAGAGCGAGCTTGCCCCCACCGCCCTGCTCGCCGCGCTCAAGCGCATGGAGCGCGAATTCGGCCGCCGCCGCGGGCAGCGCTGGGGCGACCGCGTGCTCGATCTCGACATCATATTGTGGAGCGGTGGGCGCTGGGTCAGCGCAGGTCGTTCGGGCGGCCTCACCATTCCGCACCCGGCCTTCGCCCAGCGGCGCTTCGTGCTGGATCCTGCCGCGAACATCGCTCCCGATTGGCGCGACCCCGTCAGCGGGCTGACCATCGCCCACCTCCAAGCCCGCTTGACCCGCCCGCGCCCCCTCCTTAGGGGAGCGCCCTCGCCGCCAATGCGCGGCGCCAAAGCCAACCACCGTGGACCCGTAGCTCAGTTGGTAGAGCAACGGACTTTTAATCTGTAGGTCTCGGGTTCGAGCCCCGACGGGTCCACCAGTTCCGGTCAAAAGTGGGTACCAATGAATCTTTTTGATTTGTCATGACTTAAGACTCCCTGTCACGATTTCTGCGAGGTTGGATTTCTGTCCGACAATCACGATGTTGTCGTTGGACACGTGGACTTCACTGACGAACGATCGGATGATTCGCTTTTGAATCGTCGGCGAAGCTGATTTGAGCTTTTCCCTCAGTTCGATCGCAAACTCGTGAGCCTGCTCGATGCTGATTTCCTCGATGCGAGAGGAGATCACCCGTTCGTGGTCTTGGATGAGCGCGGTAACCCTCACCACGTCTGCTTCGACGCTTTTCACCGTTTCACGAAAGATATCGCCCGCTTCAATGATGCCTTCGGCGAGGGCGTTCATCAGGTTCCTTAGCTTCTTCTCATACAGAGCCCGCTGCTTTTGAAGCTCGCCAAGGGCTACCTTCGCTTGATCCATGCCAGCGGCACGGTAATTCGCTACCTCGGCAACGATCCGTGCAACACGTTCTGCGGTCAATAAGCCATCACAGAGTTGCTCGATAACAACTTTGTCGAGAACATCCGCATTGATGTTACAGCTTGAGCATTCTTTCGT
>JAIYAL010000058.1 GCA_027489095.1 Erythrobacteraceae bacterium | reverse complement strand
TGCACGCGCGCCGAGTGCGCGATGCCGAGCTTGTCAGCGATCCGGACGGCGGTCGTGCGACCGATTCCGTGAATGTAGGTGAGCGCGATGATCACGCGCTTGTTGGTGGGGATATTTACCCCGGCAATACGAGCCACTTATTTCTCCATGCTCCACAGGGGCTCGGTGGCCTTTGCAAGGCCGCCCCTATCTCAACGCTCAATCACCCTCGTGTCCGCCTGCCTTGACGATCGCGACGCTGCGGCCGGATCACAAACGGCAAAAAGTCCGGTCGGCACGCGCAAGGGCGATGCCTGCCGAACTGACTTCGAACATGTCGAATGAGCCGCGCGCATAGGCTGATTCGCACGAGCCGTCAACCGCCAGCGGCGCGCCGCGTCGTATAGAAGGAATCGCGCGGCGTCAGAACGATAGGCATTGGCCTAAGGCTTGGGCTTGTCCTTGAGATCGCCGAAAGCATCAGCGACCGAAGGGGCCTTCTGGGTCGGCTTGGGAGCGGGCTTCGGGGGCACGGTCGCAGGCTTGGCCGAAGGTGCTGCGGTTACTGGCGACAGAGTGGCTGCAGGTTTGGCCGATGCGGGTGCCGGAGTGGTGGCCGGCTTGGCGGAGACCGGCGCCATGGCAGCGGCAGGTTTGGCCGTCGGCGCCGGGCCTGCCGGCGCGGTGGTGGCTTTGGGCGCAACCGCCGGCTTGACGGTTTCGGTCGCCGGGGTGACTGGGCGCAACGCTGTCGGCACCGGTGCTGGGGCCTGCGACGGGGCGGGAGCGGGCTCGGGAGCGGGCGCGGCTGGCATCGGCACAACCCCAAGGAGCTTGCCGAGCGAGGCGAGCTGCGCGCCCATAACGCCGTCGACGGCTTTGGAAATCACTGGCACCTCGTAGCGCATCGGGCCACCGACATTGTACTCCCAGACGATCCTCGTGCCCTTCTCGACCTTGCTGATCGCGATCGTCAGCACGCCAGTCACCGGCTCGCTCTGGAGCGGGCCGAGGTTCCCGACCATCCGCAACGCCTGCTCGGGATAGGCCTGGATTACCCGCATGTGCTCGACGCTGCCCTGCAAGGTGAAGCGGCCTGGCTCGTCGACCTCGGGGATGGTCTCGCAAAAGCACCCGCCCGCCTGCGGCGTCAGCGTGAGGTTCTTGGCATCACCCGACCAGGTGTGTGCGGATTGCCACCAGCCCGCAGGGGAGATCATCGCCAGCCACACCTCCTTGGGAGTGGCCTTGACCACCACCTCGTGGCGCGAGACAAAACTGCTCTCGGTGCTGTGGGTGATTTCGGCGAAGGCGGGCGCACTGTACGCGAGCGCTACAAGCACGAGCGCCGCCGCTGTCCCGAGCCCAAGCTTCATCGACTTACCCTCCCCTTCGCGCCATCGGCCGACGCTGCGGCAAAAGCGCAAGGCAGGCAAGCCCTGCCCGGCAGCTTACCCGCCAAGGATCGCGTCGATCTGACCGGCCACAGTATTGATCGCGGCCATGCCGTCCACCCGGGTGACGATTCCGCGCGCCTCGTAGCCGGGCAGAATCGGCGCCGTCTTGGCGCGGTATTCCTGCATCCGCATCCGCACCGTTTCCTCGTTGTCGTCGGGACGGCGCTTGAATTCGGTACTGCCGCAATTGTCGCACACCCCGGACGTCGAGGGGGGATTGGCGGTATCGTGGTAGAGCGCCCCGCAATTGCCGCAGGAAAAACGCCCAGTGATCCGAACAACCAGAGCGTCCTCGTCCACCTCGAGCTCAATGACATGATCGAGCACGCGGCCGTTGCGGGCAAGGATCGCATCGAGCGCTTCGGCCTGCGCGGCGGTCCGCGGATAGCCATCGAAAATCGCGCCGGTCTCGGGCGCCATCGCGGCAAGCTCGGCATCGATCAGGTCGGAGACGATTTCGTCGGAGACCAGCTCGCCCCGCTCCATCACTTCCTTGGCGCGCACGCCGACGGGCGTACCCGCCTTGACCGCGGCGCGCAGCATGTCGCCGGTCGAAAGCTGGCGCATGCCGTGCCGCTCGACCAGGCCCGCACTCTGCGTTCCCTTGCCGGCGCCGGGAGGGCCAAGAAGAATAATGTTCACGGACCGTCCCCCAATATCGCTCCGGATCTGCGTCCGTTGCGTTCTTTCAGACAAGTGGGTTCAACCAAGCAGGCGAGCGCGTCAAGCCGACTTATGCGGGATATCAGCGCATCCGGCCCTTGAGCTTGGCTTTCTTGATGAGATCGCCGTATTGCAGCGCCAGCAGATGCGACTGGATCTGGCTGATCGTGTCGACAGTGACGTTCACCACAATCAACAGGCTGGTTCCGCCAAGGAACAGCGGGATGCCCGTCTGCGCAATCATGTATTCGGGCAGCACGCAAACAATCGCCAGGTAGCCCGCACCGATCACGGTGATGCGCGTCAGCACATACTCGAGATAATCCGCAGTGCGCTTGCCCGGACGGATGCCGGGGATCGATCCGCCGTTCTTCTTCAGGTTATCCGCAGTCTCCTCGGGATTGAAGACCACCGCAGTGTAGAAGAAGCAGAAGAACACGATACCTAGCGCATACAGCGTCATGTAGAGTGGTTGGCCGTGCGCAAGGTACTGGTTCAGCGCCTGGAGCACGGTGTAGAACTGGCTATCGGTATTGACCGAGTTGCCCGCAAACTGTGTGATCGTCAGCGGCAGCAGCAGTAGCGAGCTGGCGAAGATCGGCGGAATGACGCCCGCGGTGTTGATCTTGAGCGGCAAATAGGAGCGCTCGGCCTGCATCATGCCACGCTGGGTCGCGCGCTTGGGATACTGGATGGTGAGGCGACGCTGCGCACGCTCCATGAAGGAGATGAGCAAGATCAGGGCCACCACCATGAGCAGGAAGAACACTATGATCCAAGGCGCGATCGAGCCGGTGCGCCCGCCCTCGAAAAGATTTGTGCCGAATTTCGGAAACTGGGCAACGATCCCAGCCATGATGATCAGCGAGATGCCGTTGCCGATTCCGCGGCTGGTGATCTGTTCGCCGAGCCACAGCAAGAACATGGTCCCGCCAACAAGGTTGATGACCGCAACGACCCGGAACATGATGCCCGGATCAACGACCGCCTGAAGCCCAGACTGCGCCGCGAAGCTTTCGAGCCCGACAGCAAGGAAATAGCCCTGAATCGCGCAAAGCAGCACCGCCCCGTACCGGGTGTACTGGTTTAGCTTCTGCCGCCCGCTCGCACCTTCCTTCTTGAGTGCCGCGAGAGCCGGGTGCAGCGCCGACGCCATCTGCACCACGATCGAGGCCGTAATGTATGGCATCACACCGAGCGCGATCAGGCTCATGCGCTCCAGACTGCCGCCCGAAAAGGCGTTGAACAGGTCAAGGATGCCGCCCCGGGTCTGCTGATAAAGCTCGCTCAGGATCAGCGGATTGACGCCCGGCAGCGGGACGAAGCTCAGGAAGCGAAAGACAATCAGCGCGCCGATCGTGAACCAGATGCGCTGCTTGAGCTCAGTGGCCTTGGCAAAATTGCCGAGGTTGAGGTTGCTCGCGATATTGTCGGCGCGTGATGCCATGTCGTTGTGTCGATCCTAGCTCTTGATCCGGTTACGGCGTCCAAGTGCGGCCACCTTCCAAACCATCTTTCGCACGCCTGTTCTCAAAGACCGGCCCCCGTTCGCCCATTGGGTGAGGCGGGGCAATCCAGCGCGCGAGAGCGTAAATAGGGAGCGCGGGGGCTCTTGTCGAACCCCCGCGCGCAACCTTTCGTCAATTACTTCGCCTTAGCGGCCTTGTTGGCGTCGCGGCGAGCAAGCTTCTTCTCGTGCTCGGGGGTCGCGGCGGGAGCCACTTCCACGCTGCCGCCTGCCTTTTCGACCGCAGCAATTGCGCCCTTGGTCGCACCGGTCACGGCGAAGGTCACCTTGGCGGTGATCTCGCCCTTACCGAGCAGACGCACCCCGTCCTTGCCATCACGCACCAAACCGGCAGCGCGCAGCGCATCCTCGGTAATGGTGGCCTTGGCATCGAGCTTGCCCGCGTCGATGAACTTCTGGATCATGCCGATGTTCACTTCGGCGTAGTCCTTGGCGAAGGGGTTGTTGAAGCCGCGCTTCGGCAGGCGCATGTGGAGCGGCATCTGGCCGCCCTCGAAGCCCTTGATGGCAACGCCCGAACGGGCCTTCT
>JAIYAL010000013.1 GCA_027489095.1 Erythrobacteraceae bacterium | reverse complement strand
GGTGCTCGCCACCGTCCACCGCGATGCCGAGAGCTGGACGCCAGAGCAGGCCGAGGCCTTCAAGGCCCCGATCCGCCAGAAATACGAGGACGAGGGCAACCCCTACTACGCCACCGCCCGGTTGTGGGACGACGGCGTGGTCGACCCGGTCCAGACGCGCGATGTGCTGGGGCTTGCGCTGGCGGCGTGTCTTGAGGCGCCGATTGCCGAGCGGCCCGCGTTTGGCGTGTTCCGGATGTAAGTTATTCACCGTCACCCTGAACTCGTTTCAGGGTCCATTTCCACTCATGCACAGTGTCAGAGGCGGAATGGATGCTGAAACAAGTTCAGCATGACGATGCTGGGGCCCCTGAAACCCACCCTCCTCCCCTTGCGTACCTAACCCAAGTTAGTCCACAAGGGACGCAGCCTTGTGGGAGGGGCGCAAGGGTTGCAGCACACATCACACACTTCCGCGCCGACGCGCGCGCCCACGCTGCTTTCGCGCATCGTGCGCCGGATCATCCTTGCGATCTGGTATGCGCGCGGCTGGAAGGTCGTCGACCCGCTGCCCAAGCACCTCAAGAAATACGTGCTGGCCGGCGCGCCGCACACCACCAACTGGGACTTCGTGTTCTTCACCGGCGCGACGCATGAAGAGGGCGTGAAGCCCAACTTCATGGGCAAGCACACGCTGTTTCAAGGGATCATCCGCAACTTCATGCTCGACATGGGCGGCATCCCGGTCGATCGCCGCAAGAGCGCCAATGCCACCGAGCAGGTCGCCGCCGAATTCGCCGCGCGCGATGAGCTGGCGCTGGTGATCGCGTGTGAAGGCACCCGCAAATCGGACGGCAAGTGGAAATCGGGCTTCTACCATATCGCCCGCGCCGCCGATGTGCCGATTGTCCCCGCCTTTGCCGACAACAATGCCAAGATCGTCAGCTTCGGCCCGCCGTTGATTCCGACCGGGAACTATGGTGAAGATCTGCTCAAGATCGCCGAATGGTTCCGCTCCAAGCTGCCCGATTACGAGCGGTTCAAGGTGCTCGAACAACAGGCGCGGGACATAATCGCAGGTCGCAACGATGCTTGAACTCCTCGCTCTTAATGCAGCGATCCTGATTGTGCTGGTGCTGGTGCTCTGGCTCATCAGCGTGGCGATCAAGGACGTGTCGTTCATCGACGCCTTCTGGGGCGCAGGCATGGCCCTGCTGGCGATCATTAGCTGGCTGCATGTGCGCGGCGGGCCGGGGGAGTTGGCTACGCTCATCATGGCGATGACCGCCGCCTGGGGCTTCCGGCTCGGCATCTACCTGCTGCGGCGCTGGCGGCGCGAGGGCGAAGACCGGCGCTACAAGCGCATTCTCAAGGACGCGCGCGAAAAGGGCCGTTTCGCATGGGCTGCGCTGACACGGGTGTGGCTGATGCAGGCGGCGCTGCTGTTCGTGGTCTCGAGCCCGGCGCAGGTCGGCATTCTTGCCAGCCCGGACCCTGCGCCGATCACCCCGCTCGCGCTGGGCGGCGTGGCGCTGTGGTGCGTGGGGATCTATTTCGAATGGCTGGGGGACTGGCAGCTGGCGCGTTTCAAGACCGATTCTGCCAACAGGGGCCGCGTGCTCGACACCGGATTGTGGCGCTACAGCCGCCATCCCAACTATTTCGGCGATTTCTGCGTCTGGTGGGGGATCTGGCTGACCTCGGCTTCGGCCGGATGGGAATATGCAGCGGCGACGGTGATCGGCCCGATCTTCCTCAGCTTCACACTTACCAAATGGTCAGGCGTGCCACTGCTCGAGAGGGGCTTGCACCGCTCCAAAGGCAACAAATATGCTGTCTACGAGCGCAAAACCTCGGCCTTCTTCCCGTGGCCGCCGATCTACTGACCGCGTCCCGCCGCCGCATCGGTCTCGTTGTTGCGCCGCACAAAAATCGACGAGCGGGACTTTAAGCTCGCGCTAGCTTGTCCTATGTTGGCTTCCGCACGAGGAGGCGCGAGCGACATGCCACTGAACGAGACGGCCCGGGAAGCCGAGCGCGAGCGGATCGCGCGCCATGTCCTTGCCCTCGTCAGAGACCGCGGCGCCGAGGTGCCCTGGACCGTCGCCATGGCTGAGAGCGGCCTGACCCGTGCCCGTTTCGAGGCGCTGTTCGCGGACTATGATGACCTCTTCGACGCAATCGCCCAGTCGTGGCTTGCCCCGCACATGGCGGTGATGGAGGAGGTGCTCGCCACCCATCTTCCGCCCCAGCGCAAGATGTACGAGTTCTTCCGCCGCCGCTTCGTGATCTCGCAGCAACGCTTCCGCGCCGATCCTGAGAATTTCACCATCCTGTGCGAGATGGGTGCGGCCAATTTCGAGCGGGTGCGCTCTTATGTCGATCTTGCCGACCACTACCTGTGCGAGCTGATCGCCGAGGCGCAGGCCGAGGGCTTCTTCGCGGGGCTCGAGATCGACGAGGCGCTGTCACTGATCAACCAGATGATCTCGAACTACACCCTGCCCGATGCGCTGATCTATCTCGGCGACAAGCTCACCGAGCAAAAGCTGGCGCGGATCGTCGACACCATGTTCATCGGCCTGTCGGGCGAGGCGGGGGCGGATGCCTCGGGGGTGAATACGCTGAAGGTTGCGTCCTGAGGGTCTAGCCCTGGGCCCACCACCCGGCGGCGGGATCTTCAGCCCCGCGCGCTCCGCGGCGTTGCAACCCATCGAACAGCCCGCCTTCCAGTTGCATTGTCGCAGGCGCGGTGCGGTTCCAGTCCATCACGTAGAGCCGCTCGGCGATCTGCCATCGCCCCCCGTGCTTTGCCAGCGTGTCGAGATAGCGCCCGCCCACGACCAGCTCGATCTCGCCATCGGGGGTGGGGATGATGTGAAGCGCGACGCAGTTGGTCTCGGCCTTTGCGGCATCGCCGGTGATGCGCATCACGGTGTTGCTGATGTTGTGTTGGGTCAGCCGCATCGACCCGAGACCCGCCATCAGGCCGGGGATCGTCTCGTCGATCGGCTTAGCCCCGTCGCCGTAATCGATCATCGCGTCCGGCGTGAAGGCGGCGGCGAGCTGTGCGGCATCGCAGCGATCGATCCCCCGGCAATAGAGCGCGAGGGTTTCGGCGATGGCGAGCCGGTCGGTGAGTTCGGTCATGTCCATGCAAGCCAACTTAGCGCGCGCGGGCAGCCAGTTGGACTGCCACAAGCGTCAGCGCTTGCGACAGCGCAGCCTAGCGCTTCTTGGGCGGCTCGCGGCGGAACTGGAGGACGTTTGCGGGGAGTTTCCTCGGCGGCGGGCGCAGGCGCTTTTCTGCCAGCGCATATTTGAGCGCCGCTCCGACCATCGTGCCCGAGACAGCCAGGATCAGCCCCGCCCAGAGCCAGTGAGGCAGGCCAAGCACGGCCTCTATCGCCCCCGTGTCCGACAGCATCGCCCGCCCGCCGATCACCGCTTCTTCGGTGAACAGGTAATGGAAGTCGCGCAAGCAGCTCAGCGCGCCGAGCATGCCAAGGAACTGGAGCGAGAACCGCGCCCAGGCGGGCGAGCCGCGCCATGCCACCAGCCCGAGGATCGCGGCCACCAGCGGCAGCGCCCACCACCCGGTCGCCGAGCGGACCCAGATGCCCACGCTCAGCATGATCGCAGCCGCCGAAAGCCACAACACCGGGCGCCATGCCTTGGGATGGGCGCTCGCGACGATCAACAAGGCGCCGACCGCGCTCGGGGCCAGCGGGCCGCCGGCAGCAATCGCCGCGTGGACGAAGCGCGAGGCATTGGGATCCACCCCGCTTTCCGCCACGCCCGAGCCATTGGCAAAGATCAGCAATTGCTCGAAATGCTGTCCGAGTGCGAGCGCGGTGAGGCCGTGGCCCATTTCGTGGAACCACGTCGTCAGGATCGCGAAGGGGTAAATCAGGTAGGCACCGAAAGGCAGCGCGGGCAGCATCGTCACGACAAGCCCGGCGACAACCAGCCGGCCGATCGCCTCGCCCTGCGAGCCGGGGGTGACAAGCGGCTCCAATGTCTCAGGCCGTTTCCGGTAGGTCGGGCGCGTGGCCCGAGGCATTGACATGAATGGCGTCATCGCGCTGCGCCTCCTCGTCGGCCTCGCGCTGTTCGCGCAGGATCGACCAGCTGGCGAGGAACAGCCCTGCGACGAGCGGGCCGAGCACGATGCCCGAAAAGCCTACGAGGCTGATCCCGCCCAGTGTGGTGATGAGGATGATCCAATCGGGGATGCCGGTGTCGCGCCCGACCAGGATGGGGCGCAGCACGTTGTCGGCCGAGGAGATGATGAAGAACCCGGTCACCAGCACGAAGATGCCCTGCCAGCTGGCGCCCGTCGCCAGCAGCCACAGCCCGGCCGGAAGCCACACCGCTCCCGCACCGATCACCGGTACCAGCGCGAAGATCGTCATCAGCACGCCGAACAGCAGCGCCGAGGGCACCCCCGCGATCATCAGCGCGATCCAGCCGAGCGCGCCCTGCACCAGCGCGACGATGCCGGTGCCTTTGATGGTTGCGCGCACGATGCCGAGGAAGCGTTCGGCGAGGCGGTCGGCGATATGCCGCTCGACCGGCACGGCGCACAGCACTGTCCGCCCGATCCGCTCGCCGTCGCGCAGCAGGAAGAACATGACGTAGAGCGCCACGCTGAACGACAGGAAGAAACTGAGCGCCCCGCTGCCGATCGACACCGCCTGCGTGGCGATCATCCCGGCGCTCTGGGTGACCAGATCCTGGATGCGGGTCTGGACCATCGCGATATCGGCCCAGCCGGCCCGGTCAACCGCCTCGCGCGCGATCCCTGGCAGACTGGTGTAGACCCGGTCGAACAGCGCCGCGAGATCGGGCGGCTGCTTCTGAAGCGTGTCCACCAGCACCAGCGCCTGCTCGATCACCAGCGATCCGATCCATGCGGCAGGCACCATCACCACGAAGAAAATGACCAGCAGCGACAGCCCGGCAGCCGGATTGCGCCGCCCGCGCAGGCGTCGCAACATGGTGCGGTAGAGCGGCTGGAACATGATCGCTGCCAGCGCCGCCCACAGCAGTGGCTGAGCGAAGGGGTAGACGATCCCCGCCATCAGCAGGCTGACGATCACGAGGATGACGAGGAAGCTCGCCTGCTGAAGCTCGTCGGGGCGGCGGGTCTGGTGGGCCACGGTTACAGGGCGCCTAGACGTCGAGGTTGGCCACGTTGAGCGCATTGTCCTGAATGAACTCGCGGCGTGGCTCTACGATATCCCCCATCAGGCGGGTGAAAATCTCGTCGGTGACGTCGGCATCCTCGACCTTCACCTGCAGCAGCGCGCGGTTTTCAGGATCGAGGGTGGTCTCCCACAACTGTTCGGCGTTCATTTCGCCCAGGCCCTTGTAGCGGCTGATCGAGAGGCCCTTGCGGCCCGCAGCGAAGATCGCCTCGAGCAGCTGGCTCGGGCGGCTGATCCCGTCGTCCTGCGGCGGCGGCGGCGGGGCGGCCGGCTGCTCGGCCTCACCGGCGAAGGGATCGCCCCCGAGCGCTTCGGCAACAATTTCAGTTTCGGCCTCGGGCTCCTCGCCGGCCGCATCGCCGGCGCGCACGAGGCGGACGGGCGAGGCATAGGCTTCGGCCTGCGCCGCGGCGAGGCCGTGGAGCTTGTGCGCCTCGGTGCTGGAGAGGAAGCGCGCGTCGATCTCGTGCACATCCTTCACGCCGCGCCACATGCGCTCGAACACGACGGTGCCATCCTCGCGCTGCAATGCGCTCCATCGGGCCGCGCGGTCGCCAGCGCCGAGCCGTCCGGCCGCGCGGTCGAGCGCGGCGGCAAGCGCGGTGCCGGAAAGCCCTGGCTCAAGCGCGCCGACCAGCGCCATCTGTTCGACGATCCCGCTGTCATAGCGGCGCGGCACGAAGGCGAGCAGGTTCTTCAATCGCAGGGCCCCGTCAACGAGCGCGCGCAAGTCTGCACCGCCGCGCGCGCCTTCGGCCGTCTCGATTACCCGGCCCTGAAGCCCGGCATCGACGAGGTAGCGATCGAGCGCTGGCTGGTCTTTGAGGTACACCTCGCTGCGGCCCTTGGAGACCTTGAATAGCGGCGGCTGGGCGATGAACAGGTGCCCGGCCTTGATAATCTCGGGCATCTGGCGGTGGAAGAAGGTCAGCAGCAAGGTGCGGATATGCGCGCCGTCCACGTCGGCGTCGGTCATGATCACGATCTTGTGATAGCGCAGCTTTTCCAGATTGAACTCGTCGCGGATGCCGGTGCCCATTGCCTGGATGAGCGTGCCGACTTCCTTCGAGGAGATTATCCGATCAAATCGGGCGCGCTCGACATTGAGGATCTTGCCCTTGAGCGGCAGGATCGCCTGCGTCTTACGGTCGCGGCCCTGCTTGGCCGAACCGCCTGCGGAGTCCCCTTCGACCAGGAACAGTTCGGACTTGGCAGGATCACGCTCCTGACAGTCGGCAAGCTTGCCGGGGAGCGAGGCGACGCTCATCGCCCCCTTGCGGCTCATTTCGCGGGCCCGCCGGGCCGCTTCGCGTGCGGCGGCGGCGTCGATGACCTTCTGGATGATCGATTTCGCATCGCCGGGGTTTTCTTCCAGCCATTCGGACATCTTGTCGCTCATCAGCGATTCCAGCGGCGAGCGCACTTCGGAGCTGACCAGCTTGTCCTTGGTCTGGCTCGAAAACTTGGGGTCAGGCAGCTTCACCGAAACAATGGCGGTCAGGCCTTCGCGCATATCCTCGCCCGACAGGCTGACCTTTTCCTTCTTCAGCATCCCCGACCGTTCGGCATAATTGTTGAGCGTGCGGGTCAGTGCGGCGCGGAAGGCGGCAAGGTGCGTACCCCCGTCGCGCTGCGGGATGTTGTTGGTGAAGGCGAGGACGTTCTCGTAATAGGAATCGTTCCATTCCAGCGCGACGTCGATGCCAATGCCGTCCTTTTCCGCGCTGACGGAGATCGGCTCGGGGATCAGGGGCTGCTTGTTGCGATCGAGGTACTTCACGAAGGCCGCGATCCCGCCCTCGTAATAGAGATCGTGTTCGAGCTGTTCCTCGTGGCGCTTGTCACGCAGCTTGATCCGCACGCCCGAATTGAGGAACGCCAGCTCGCGGTAGCGGTGTTCGAGCTTCTCGAAATCGAACTCGGTGACGTTCTTGAAGGTGTCGTGGCTCGCCTTGAAGGTGACGCGGGTGCCCTTCTTGAAGCCGCCCGCATCGGCGTTCCGGTCGCTCTTCGGTGCATCGCCGACGATCTTGAGCGGGCTGACCGCGTCGCCGTGCTCGAAGCGCATCCAGTGCTCCTCGCCATCGCGCCAGATTGTGAGTTCGAGCCATTCGGAGAGTGCGTTCACCACCGAAACGCCCACGCCGTGAAGACCGCCCGAGACCTTGTAAGCGTTGTCGTCCGAGGTGTTCTCGAATTTGCCCCCCGCATGGAGCTGGGTCATGATCACTTCGGCGGCCGAAACGCCTTCCTCTGCGTGCATCCCCGTGGGAATTCCGCGCCCATTATCCTCGACCGAGACGCTGCCGTCCGGGTTCAATTCGATCAGAACGAGGTCGCAATGCCCCGCCAACGCTTCATCGATCGCGTTGTCGCTGACCTCGAACACCATGTGGTGCAGGCCCGAGCCGTCGTCGGTGTCGCCGATATACATTCCGGGGCGCTTGCGCACCGCGTCCAGGCCCTTGAGAACCTTGATGGAATCGGCGCCATATTCGTTGGCGTTGGGCAGCTTGGCCGGGGGTTGGTTGCCAGTGTCTGAGGTGGTGTCGTTCATGCCCCATGATATAGGCGTTCGGGCGAGGAAACCCAACTGCGGGAGGCCCCGGGGTGCCGCTTTTCCACGAGTGATGGGGTGGCTTCGACGGGCGCCTTAGAAGGCGGGCCGGAAATGCACCTTGCCGCGCCACATCGTCGCGTCAAACAGCCGCATCATGCCCGCTCGCGATGCCGCGTCGAACTGGGTGACGTGGCACTGCGCTGCGGCCTCGGCGGCGGCCAGATCGGCAGGTGTGTAGGCGATAGTCTCGGTCAGCAGCACGGGATCGGTCACCGCCCAATCCGCCATCTGCGGTACGGGCGGCAGGCTTCCCGCCGGGATGCCCACATAAAGCAGCCTGGGACGCTCGCTAGCGGGCAAGGCTTGCACCACTTGGCTTGCCAGCGCGCTCACCATGCGGTGATCGGCATGGCCATATCCGCCGTCTGGCCCCCAGGTGAGAACAAGGTCGACGAACGGAAGGCGGCTGGCCAACTGGTCGGCCAAGATCCGTGCCGCGCTTTCCTTCCCATGCGCGTCTTCGGCCAGCTTGCCGTCCTCGAGTTCAGCGATTGCATGCCCCGCCCCGAGCGCGAGCGCGGCGCACCAGGCTTCCGCGCTGCGCCGCTTGGCCAGTTCTGCGCCCTTGGGAAGGCCCGAAACGCCCGGCCCGGCGCTGCCTCTGGTGGCGTGGAAGATCGTCACATTTGCACCCTGACGCGTGAGTGCGGCGACGGCGGGGGCCATGAACAGCTCGTCGTCGGGGTGAGCGACAACCACTATCACCTGCTGCGGTTCCACCTGCTTTTGCGCCTGGACCGGAGCGAGCGCCCATGCGGCCAGCGCGATCATGCCAGTTGTGCGGATCATCATTGCCTCTCCTCAGACATGACATTGGCACTTGTGCGAGGCGCTTCGCAAATCCTTTGCGTGAGGCTGGCCTCCGATTATGCATGGCCGCCATGAGCCATGAATTGATGATGAGCCGCCTCGCCGAACCCTTCGGCTCTTTCCCCGATATCCTGATGGAATGGTCGCGGATCAAGGGTGATGACCTGGCGCTGCGCGACGAGAAGCGTGAGGTCCATTGGGCGGAGCTGGTCGGCCTCGTCGAACGGCTGGCGGCGCGGCTGGTGGAAACCGGTCTCCAACGCGGCCAGTCCGTGGCGATCCTCGGCACTTCATCGGTCGAATATGCGCTGGTGTTTCTCGCCGCGGTGCGGGCGGGCGGGGTGGCTGCCCCGCTCACCACCAGCGCTTCGCCCGAACAGCTCGAAGGGATGGCCAAGGATTCGGGCGCGATCCATCTGTTCATCGATGCAGCCAAGGCGGCGGAACTCGGCCCGGATTTCATGGCGGAGCTGATCCGCGTGCCGCTGGAGAGCATCGACCAGTGGATGGCCCCTCCCGGCGCCCGCGCGCCGGATTTCGCGCCCGAGCCCAAGGATCCCTTCAACATCATCTATTCGTCCGGCACGACCGGCATTCCCAAGGGCATCGTCCACTCGCACCAGATGCGCTGGCGGCAGTTCGCTTCGACGGCGGTAAGCTACCTTGGCGCGGGGATCGAGGTGCGTTCTCTGGCTTCGACCCCGCTCTATTCGAACACCACGATGGTCGCCTTCCTGCCCGTGCTGCTGGCGGGCGGCTGCGTGCGGGTGATGGGCAAGTTCGATTGCGGCAAGTGGCTCGAACACGCGCAGGCCGACCGCGCCACGATCACCATGCTGGTGCCGGTGCAATACCAGCGGCTGATGGATTTTGCGCAGTTCGACGACTTCGACCTTTCCTCCTTCAAGCTCAAATACTGCACCTCCGCCCCCTTTTCCGCCGACCTCAAGCGGGAAGTGCTGCGCCGCATGCCGGGCGGGCTGATCGAGATCTATTCGATGACCGAAGGCGGGGTCGTGTGCCTGCTGGCGTGCCACGAATTCCCTGACAAACTCCACACCGTCGGTCGTCCTGCGCCGGGGAGCGAGCTTAAGGTGCTCGACGATGAGGACCGCGAAGTGCCGATCGGGACGCCCGGCAATATGATCGGCCGCAGCCTCACGATGATGAGCGGCTACAAGAACCGACCCGACAAGACCGCCGAGGCCCAGTGGATCGACCCCGAAACCGGCGAGGCCTGGATGCGGATGGGCGATATCGGGCGGGTCGACGCGGAAGGCTTTGTCGAACTGGTGGGCCGCGCAAAGGACATGATCATCTCGGGCGGCTTCAACATCTATCCCACCGATCTTGAGGCCGAACTGCTCAAGGAGCCGGGTGTGGCCGAGGCCGCAGTGGTCGGCTTGCCCTCGCGCAAGTGGGGCGAGAGCCCGGTCGGCTTCGTGGTGGTGAAGGAGGGCGGGGCCGATCCGGACACGATCCTCGCAAGCGTCAACGCTCGCCTCGGCAAGACCCAAAGGCTGGCAGCGCTCCACACGATTCCTGAAATGCCGCGCAGCCACATCGGCAAGCTGCTCAAAAGCGACCTGCGCGAGGACGCTGCCCAACGCGGCGGGGTGGAATAGCGCGGCGGCCGTAAAAGTGGCGCGGCCCGGCTCTCCTGCTGGAGAACCGGGCCGCGCCTGTGGCTTCGCTATGCGCTCTGCGTCACACGATATCTGAGGCGGATGCCTCAGGCGATGAACGTGTTGAACGCGGTGCCGCTGAGAGCAACGGCGAGCAGAAGGGCAATCGCCTTTTCGCTGATCATGGTCATGTTCTGGTTCCCTGTTCTCTTGTGGTTCGGGGTGGCCCGGGCGATCGGGGGGAGAGGGAGCACCCGGGCTGCACACTATATAAATAGCGGGGTGTAATTTTCAATCTTAAGTGGGATTGAAAATAATCCATCGCCGCAATCGAAAAGGGCGATCAACGCAGGCAGCGCGCGGGGCTGCGGTGGGTTTCGGGAGCCGGCTCGAGACGCGGCCACCAGTTCAGGGGGGGGGTTGGCGGCCGCGTCTCTTTCGCTGCATGTCCAGCCGTGGGCCGGACAATGACGGGGCGGGAGGGCCAGGCTGGGGGGAGAGCCGGCCGCTCCTGCCGGGTCGGCAGGCAGGCTGCGGGGCCGTATTCGGACGCCCGCACCCGGCGATGGTCCTTGCGGAAAAAGCCGGGATGGAGAGAGGGGCCCGGCTGCCATCGCTCGATTGGCGAAATGGTAATCGGCCGGGTGCAATTCAAATGAGAAAACACCAAAGTGAATTGCAATTCATGCAACAACTGGGCGGTGCGGGGCCGACGCCAGCAATGGCGCGCCTGAGCATGTCAAGGCGCCTAGCCTCGCCGCCAACGCAAAACGGCCGCCGGATCGCTCCGACGGCCGCTCGCATTCAATGACGTGTTGCCGATCAGTTGGCGGCAACCGCGCGCCCGACGCGCGCTCCGCGCGCGGCGACGCGCTCGATCTCGGCCGTTGCGGCCGCACGGGCTTCGGTGACGCACTGGCTGTCGACGGTCGCGCGGCCGTGGGTGTAGCGGGCGGTCCCTTCAAGCGTGCAGGCCTTCTTGAGGCGGGCGTCGATGCGCGCTTCGAGGGCGGCACGGCCTTCACTGGTGGTGACGTCAACATCGCCATAGCCGATGCGGACAGTGACGATGTCCTGTGCCGCAGCGGCGGGAACGGCGAAGGCGGCGAGGGCGACGAGGGGAAGGGTGAAACGCATGGTGTGTTTGCTCCGGATAATCTGAGAGGGTGTCGGGGATCGATGCCGTTGACCGGCATTCGGTTGCTGTTTGAAACTCTGCTGCAGCGCACAAGAGCATTGTGCAAATGCGAATACCGGAAACATGGTTCCAAAGTTTGCAACGACTTTCGCGCTGTTTCTCGGGAACCGATTGGAATTGATGCATCATTTTTGTGCTGCGCCGCAAAAAGGAGGATCGGGGCGCGGCGGCGCTGGACAGCTTGGGACGCGCTCCGTAATCCGCGCCCATGAGCGCGCACACTCCCGCGCCCCTTGGGGGCGATTCCGCCACGTCCGACCGCATCGCGGGGGATTCCATTCTGATCGTCGACTTCGGCTCTCAGGTGACCCAACTGATTGCCCGCAGGGTCCGCGAGGCGGGGGTCTATTCCGAGATCGCGCCGTTCACTCAGGCGGAGGCTGCTTTCGCAAGGCTCAAGCCCAAGGGCATCATCCTCTCAGGCTCGCCCGCCAGCGTCCCTGAGGAGGGCTCACCCCGCGCTCCGCAGGTGCTGTTCGAGGCCGGCGTGCCGATCCTCGGCATCTGCTACGGCCAGCAGGTCATGACCCATCAGCTCGGCGGGGAAGTCCGGCCGGGCCACGAGACCGGAGAGGGCGGCGAATTCGGCCGCGCGTTCCTCACCGTCACGGCTGAATGCGCGCTGTTCGACGGGCTGTGGGAGATCGGGAGCCGCCACCAGGTGTGGATGAGCCACGGCGACAAGGTCACCGGCTTCGCCCCTGGCTTCGAGATCGTCGCTGTCAGCGACGGCGCGCCTTTCGCTGTGATCGCCGACGAGAGCCGCAAGTTCTACGGCACCCAGTTCCACCCCGAGGTGGTCCACACCCCTGATGGCGGGCGGCTCATCGCCAATTTCGTGCGCCACGTCTGCGGCCTCGCCGGGGACTGGACGATGGCCGAGTTTCGCCAGACCAAGATCGCCGAGATCCGCGCACAGGTTGGTGACAAGCGCGTGATCTGCGGCCTGTCGGGCGGGGTCGATTCGGCGGTCGCGGCGGTGCTGATCCACGAAGCGATTGGCGACCAGCTCACCTGCGTGTTCGTCGATCACGGGCTGATGCGGCTGGGCGAGGCCGAGCAGGTCGTCGG
>JAIYAL010000109.1 GCA_027489095.1 Erythrobacteraceae bacterium | reverse complement strand
TCGCGCTCAAGAACCAGCTCGTGCGTGAAGGCTGGGTGGTCGCGCCCGGCGACTGGCGGCGCGCGGCGCACAAGTGTTCTGACCTGATCTTCTCGCGTCTCACCGGCGAGAGCCCGTTTTTCGACAGCCGGATCGCCTATATCGCCGAGACCGGGCCGAAGGATCGCCGCGTCAAGCGGCTCGCGGTGATGGACAGCGACGGGGCCAACCACCGGTTTCTGACGCTCGGCAGCGCGACCGCGCTCACCCCGCGTTATTCGCCCGACTATTCGAAGCTGCTCTACCTCTCCTATGTCGACGGCAATCCGCGCATCTACGTCTATGATATCGGCACGGGCAAGCAGACGCTGGTGACCGAGAACCGCAACCCGACCATCGCCCCGCGCTGGTCGCCCGATGGGCGATACATCCTCTATTCGATGGCCACCGCCGGCAATACCGACATCTACCGCATCCCCGCCACCGGCGGCACCGCAGCAAAGCTGACCGACAGCCCCAGCATTGACGTGGGCGGCTCCTACTCGCCCGACGGCACCAAGATCGTGTTCGAGAGCGACCGTTCAGGCACCCAGCAGTGCTACGTCATGGACGCCGACGGCAAGAACCAGAAGCGCATCAGCTTTTTCGGCGGGCGCTGCGCCACGCCCGAATGGAGCCCGCGCGGTGACCAGATCGCCTTCACGCGGATCGCGGGCGACTTCAACGTCGGCGTGATGAACACGGGCGGCGGCGGTATGCGCGTGTTGACGAATGGCTGGCAGGACGAGGCCCCGACCTGGGCCCCCAATGGCCGCATCATCCAGTTCTTCCGCACCGAGCGGAACACCGGGCGCTCAGGCATCTGGCAGGTGGACCTCACCGGCCAGAACGAGCGCCGCCTGCCGACCCCGGTCGATGCCTCCGACCCCGCGTGGGGCCCGATCCGTCCCTGATCATGATTTGAAAGGAAAAGAGCGATGAACAAGAAACTTGCCACCATCCTCCTGCTCGCTTCGGCCACTGGCCTTGGCGCCTGCGCGAAGAAGCCGCCCGCAACCCTGCCGCCGGTCGCCAGCGAAACGCCGACCGTCACCACCCCGACGACCACCGCTCCGGCCTCTGGCCCCTCGGTGGGCACCCAGGAACACTTCGCCCAAGCGGTGGGCTCGTCGACCACGATCTACTTCGATACTGATCGCTACAACATCGATTCGCAGGACGCCGCCGCGCTTCAGGCGCAGGCGCAGTATTTCGCGCGCTTCCCGCAGCTGACCTTCACCGTCCAGGGCCACGCCGACGAACGCGGCACGCGCGAATACAACCTTGCACTGGGCGAGCGCCGCGCCAATTCGGCCAAGGCCTATCTCGTCAGCCTCGGCGTCGATGCGAACCGCGTTGCGGTGGTGAGCTACGGCAAGGAGCGTCCCGTGGCGCTCGGCTCGGACGAAGTATCCTGGGCGCAGAACCGCCGCGCGGCCTCCGTCCTCATCAACTGATCAGCCGTTCAGCAGGCCGGGCGCAAGCTCGGCCTGTTCGGCCACCACCGGCGCGGGATAGCCGGCAAGTTCGCGCGCCGAGGTGACCACGCACAGTCCGCCAAGCGCAAGCACGCAAAACAGGCTGGAAAGGGTCAGTTGCTGGCTCATCATCCGGTCTTTCGATCGCAGCGGAAGATCCGCCGCCTTACGTGCTATCGCAATGCAACATTTCACATTGAAACTGGTTCCCGCGTTCTCACGCCTTCCCATCGTTGGCCACTGCGCCTAGATGGGGGGCGTGACTCAATCGACCAACGACATGACCTTTCCGCCACGCGGCACGCACCCATGAGCGGCGCGCGCCGGTCGACTGATTGGGGCTTCCCCAGGTGGCGGGGCTATGGCTCGTCGCAGGAAGCCGCGCAGGTGCGGATTTGCGACCGTCACGGCTGCAACGAACCCGGCAACTGCCCCGCGCCCAAGGCGCCCAACAGCCGCGACCGCTGGTATTTCTGCCAGAAGCACGCCGCTGAATACAATTCGCGGTGGGATTATTTCGAGGGCCTCGAGCAGGCCGAAAAGGACGAACGCGTCCGCGCCGAGCGCCATGAAAGCGCCGGCTACGCCGAAAGCGCGCATTACGGCTGGGCGGGATCGGGTGACGGATCACGCAGCGCCGACGAGATGCGCGCGCTCGAAGTGCTGGGGCTTGAGGCGGATGCCGATTTCGAGGCGGTCAAGAAGGCCTACCGCGCCCGCGCCAAGGAAGTGCACCCCGACGTGAAGCCGGGCGATGCGGACGCTGCCAAGCAGTTCCAGCTGATCCAGACGAGCTACGAAGTCCTGCGCGCCGCCGAAGAGCGGCGCGAGTGGAAGGGCTAGGCTTCTAGTCTTTCGGCCCGGCAAACCCCTTGCCCGCCGCGTTGATCTCCGGGTTCGGGTTGTCGTTCCACCACGCCACATCGGTCCACGGGCGCACGTCGATTTCGTGGGTCCAGCAATTGCGCGGTTGGTGGGCGAGGTGCCAGTAGGTGTCGGCCAGCATCGCCGGATCGATCACGCCGTCCGCGCCCTTGTTCGCCTTGAAGGCCTCGAACTTGTCGCCCAGCAGCTTGCCCAGCGTGTCGGGCGCATCGACCGCGCCGTCGACCACCACGTGGGCGACATGGACGCCCTTGGGGGCGAACTCGGCATTGAGGGTCTGGCACAGCATCCGCCGCCCGCCCATCGCCGCGGCGTGGCTGTGCTGCCCGGCATTGCCGCGCATCGCCGCGGTGGCCGAGGTGACGAGCAGCGTGCCGTGGGGGCCGGTCTTGGCCCGCTCCACCATCGCCGGGAACAGCGCATGGGCGAGCCGGAACACGCCATAGGTGCCAAGCCGCCAGCCAAGCTCGAAGATGCGGTGCGGGGTCTGATCCAGCGCCCGGTTCCCGATCTGTGCGCCCAGATTGTAGAGCGCGGCGTGAATGGGGCCGATGTCGCGCTCGGTGCGTTCGACCAGTTCCTCGATCGCCCCGTCCTCGGCCGCGTTCAGCAGGGTGCCGCTGGCAGAGCCGCCCGCCGCCTCGATCTCTTCCACCATGCGCGCGAGCCCCGCCTCGTCCGAGCGCCGCGCCATGACGGCGTGGTAGCCCCCGGCAGCAAAGCGCATCGCGGCATTACCTCCGATCCCGGCGCCCGCGCCGATCACGAGGAACACAGGCTTGCGGCTGTCGATCATGATGCTTTCTCCCTCCCGCCACCCTGAAACGTGCGTGACCGCTGGTCAAACAAGTTCAGGATTACGGCAAGAAAGCCCGGCTAGACCGTGCCCAGCGCTCACACGACCGCCGCAATCCCCCATACCACACCCACGATCAGCACGATCCCGGCCACGTCCAGCAGCGCGCCTGCGGTCACCATCTTGCCGATCCGGATGCGTCCCGTCGCCCAGGCGATCGCGTTCGGCCCGGTGCCGGCGGGGAGCATGAAGCCCCAGCTCGCCGCCATCGCAGCGGGCAGGGCAAGCAGGATCGGATCGACCCCCAAAGCCACAACCAGCGAGCCGACCACCGGGACGATGCCGGTCGCGGTGGCCACATTGCTCGCAAACTCGGTGACCACAATCACCAGCGCCACCACCGTGAGCGCGACGAGGATCAGCGGCCAGCTTGCCAGCGGGAGCAGCGCCAGCCCGATCCAGCCCGCCAGACCCGAAGCCTGCATCCCCGCCGCCAGCGCCAGTCCCCCGCCGAACATGAAGATCACGCTCCACGGCGCGCGCTCGGCCTCGTGCCACACCAGCAGCGGACGCCCGGTGCCATCGGGCAGGAGGAACAGGGCAAGGGCGGCGATCACCGCAATGGTGCCGTCGGTCCATGACCCCGGCGGCAACAGCGGCGCAACCAGGGGCTGGGTCACCCAGGCCATGAAGGTGAGAAGCGCGAGCGGGACGAGCCGCTGTTCGGGCGTCGTCCACTGGGCATGGCTGACGATCGCGGCGCGCGCTGCGGCGATATCGAAGGGGTGCTCCGCCACATTTTGCACCCGCGCTATGATCCAAGCGGCAAGCGGGGTGCCGAGCAGTACGATCGGGATGCCGTAGAGCGACCATTCGGCAAAGGTGATGCGCACGCCCACGATCTTGTCGAGCAGCCCGACCGCAATGGCATTGGTGGGCGAGCCGACGATCGTGCCAAGCCCGCCGATGCTGGCGGCAAAGGCGATCCCCATCGGCAGGGCGCCTGCGATCCCCTCGTGCGGCACGTCGTCGCCATGTGCGATGCTGCCGCCGCCTTCTCGTTGCCCTACCGCTTCGCTGCGTGAGAGCGCGCCGCCCTCCAGCACCGCCAGTGCCATCGGCATCATGATCAGCGCGGTCGAGGTGTTGGAGATGAACATGGAAAGCAGCGCGGTCGATAGCATGAAGGCGAGCAGCAGCCGCCCCGGCCCGCCGTTCGCGCCGACCGTGCGCAGGATCGCGAGGCTCAGCCGGCGGTGCAGCCCGGTGCGCTCGATGGCGAGCGCGATAAACGCACCGCCCAGCAGCAGGAACAGGATCGGCGAGTAATAGGTGCTCGCGGTCGTCTCGGCATTGGAGACCCCGGCGAGCGGGAGGATGATGAACGGCAGCAGCGCGGTAACCGTGAGCGGCACTGCCTCGGTCATCCACCAGGCAGCCATCCACACCGTGAGCCCCGCGACGAGCCACGCGCCAGCCGCCATCCCGCCGGGCGGAGCGAGCAGCACCGTGAGCGCGAAGGCCAGCGGGCCGAGCACGAGACCGATCCGGCGCGCCGTCATGAAATGTGCTCTTCCCCGTCCATCGCCTGCGGGCCTATCAGCAGGCCGACCGTCCCGGCAAGTCCGGCCCGGTGGATGGGGGAGGATGGGCCAAAGGAAAGGGCCAAAGGAAAGGGCCAAAGGAAAGGGCCAAAGGAAAGGGGCGAAACCTTGCGGCCCGCCCCCTCAATCCCTTGCGTGGTCGCCGCGCTTACTTGGGCGCGAGAACCATCAGCATCTGGCGGCCTTCGAGCCGCGGGAAGGCTTCAACCTTCGCGTATTCCGCGACATCGTCCTGCACCTTCTTGAGCAGGTCCATGCCAAGGTGCTGGTGCGCCATTTCACGTCCACGGAACCGCAGGGTGATCTTCACCTTGTCGCCATTGCCGATGAACTTGTGAACGTTGCGCATCTTCACGTCATAATCGTGCGTGTCGATGTTGGGCCGCATCTTCACTTCCTTGATGTCCTGGGTCTTTTGCGTCTTGCGCGCCAGGTTGGCCTTCTTCTGCGCTTCGAAGCGGAACTTGCCGACATCGAGATATTTGCACACCGGCGGGTCCGCGCTCGGGGACACCTCGACGAGGTTCAGGCCCTTCTCGTTGGCCTGCTCAATCGCTTCGCGGGTGAACATCACGCCAAGGTTTTCGCCTTCGTCATCAATGACGCGGACCTTGGGGACGTTGATCATGTTATCAAATCGCGGGCCGCTTTTTACGGGCGGGGCCATCGAGCGCCGGGGTGGACGTGATATGGGGTGTTCTCCTGTGGTGGCTTACGTGCTGGCGGCTATGTAGTGCGAAACGGGGGCGAGCGCTAGGTGGAGTCTTACGCCGCCGCCTGCCACAGCGGAAAGCGGGCGATCCGGCCGCTGGCGGGCATCAGCGCCTCGATTTTGCGCGCGGGTTGCAGCGCGCCGAGGATCTCGGGGTGGCCTGCGTCCATGCCGCCGGTGAGGCTGCCGAATGCGGGGAGGATCATCCGCTCGGCCCCGCTATTGCTGCGGCCCATCACGGCGCAGGGGCGGGCGATGTGGCGGTTCCTGACGTTGATCCGCAGCTTGGGGTGGTAATGGCCGGAGAGTTCCGGTGCGGTCTCTCCGGGCTTCGCTTCGTGGCGCAACGTAACGCCGCCCACTTCCAGTTCGGGCAGGATCGCCCCGCCGAAGCCTTTAGGCAGCGCCTCGTCATGGTTGCCGGTGATCCACACCCAGTCGAGCGCGCGGGTGAGGGCCTCGAGCATTCCGGTGGAATGCGCGTCGAGCCTGAGCGCGCCCGCATCATCGTGGAAATTGTCGCCCAGCGTAATGACCCGCCGCGCGCCGGTCGCCTTGACCGCATCCGCCAGCCGTTCGAGCGTGTCGCGGCTGTCATAGGGCGGGAGCATCTGGCCCCTTGCGGCAAACCAGCTCGCCTTCTCCAAGTGGAGGTCGGCCACCAGCAGCGCACGCTCCGCCGGCCAGTACAGCGCGCGCGCCTGCCCGAGCCGCATCTCGTGCCCGGCGAATTCGAAAGAGGCGAACATAGCGGGAACCATCCCATGCCTCTGCCTGCAAACATCCGCCTTGGCAACAGGGCTCGGCAGCGCGGTTCTTGGGCTTGTGCCTCGCGCTTCATCGCCTATGGTAGGCGGGAATGACGGACGGGGATGTATGACGGACTGGACACAACACACGGCCCACGCACGCGTGTGGTTTGAGCATCTGCGCGACCTGATCTGCGCCGAGTTTGAGGCGATCGAGCGGGAGGCAGGCTCCGATGCCGCCTTCCAGTACACCCCCTGGAACCGCGAGGAAGAGGGCAATCCCGATCCCGGCGGCGGGGTACAGGGGTTGATGAAGGGCAAGGTGTTCGAGAAGGTCGGCGTCAATGTCTCGACCGTGCGCGGCAGCTTCGCCAAGGAATTTGCAGGCAGCATCAATGGCGCGAGCGCAGATGCACCGGGCTTTGTCGCCACCGGCATTTCGCTGGTCGCGCATATGTCGAACCCGCACGTGCCGGCCGTCCACATGAACACCCGCTTCCTTACCACCACCAAGGCGTGGTTCGGCGGCGGCGCGGACTTGAACCCGCCGCTGCCCTATGACGAGGATACCGCGCAGTTCCACGACGCGATGCGCGCGGCCTGCGATCCGCATGATCCCACCTATTACGAACGCTATTCCAAGTGGGCGGAGGAGTATTTCTACATCCCCCACCGGCAGGTCGGGCGCGGGGTGGGCGGGATCTTCGCCGACCATCTCGAATGCACGGATGATGCCGCCTTCAATGCCAACTTCGCCTTCATCCAGGATATCGGAAAGCAGTTCCTCAGCGTCTATCCCGCCATCGTGCGCAAGCGGATGAACAGCACCTTCGATGCCGCCGACGAGGCGCAGATGTTCGAATACCGGGGCCGCTACGCCGAGTTCAATCTGGTCTATGACCGCGGCACGATCTTCGGCCTCAAGACCGGGGGCAATATCGACGCGATCCTGATGAGCCTGCCGCCAAGGGCGACGTGGAGCTGACGCGCCTTATGGCAGCGGCGTAACTCTGACCCAATCGACCAGCATTTCCGCCTCACCGGCCTTGATCGCATCGACGGTCGATTGCGGCAGGCCCCGATAGGGCGCAAGCACGCCGTTCACGCCGAAGGGATAATCCCCGCCCAAGGCGTAGTTCAGGATGATGTGCTTGGGCGTATCGAAGGCCCAGGGGCCGGACCGCTCCACTTCGCCGCGCGTGATACGGAAATATTCATTGCCATCGACCGCAAAGGTGATCGCGGTGCTGCTCCACTCGGCCGAATAGATGTGCCAATCGCTGACTCGCAGTCCGCTGGGGAAGTTGTACCGCCGCGAAAACGCGTTTGCGCCGGAATAGCCCGAACCATGCAGCGCCGCGGAGATCCAGCCCGGCTCGCCGACAAATTCCATGATATCGATTTCGCCCGTGGCCGGCCAGGTGCCATTGCCAAGCAGCCAGAAGGCAGGCCAGACGCCTGTGAATTCCGTCATCTTGATCCGCGCTTGCGCCCGGCCGTAGGTAAAATCATAGGCGCCGCGCGTGTGGATGCGGCCGGACTGGAAATCGGCACGCCGGTCACTGCGCGTATCCTGACCCGGCGCCCATTTTGGCTTTAGCACCAGAACCCCGCCATCGGCCCCCGCAACATTGCTGCGCAGTGCAATCGTGTCGGCGCTGTTCACATAGGCCTGAAGCTCGTTGTTGACCCAGAAATCCGGCCCTTCCGGCTTCCAGATGTCGCTGCTGATCTGGCCGGCGTTGAATTCTTCGGCAAAAGCAACCGTGGTGGGTTTCGGCGAAGGAGATGGCGTTGGCGCCGGGCCCGAACCGATCGGGGCGGAAGGCGGTGATGACGTGTCTTCTCCCCCGCAGCCTGCAAGCAGAGCAATGGCTGCGCCAGCCAGCAGCAAACGTCGGATGCGCATAGCGATTGCCCTCTGTGTCCTCTTCCCCAACTTTGGGAACGTTATCAAGCCGACGCAGGCATTGTCCATGGCCTGCTGGCCCGAAACCGCGAAAATTGCCCCGCCCTTGGGTGCAGTTGTGCATTGCAATACGGTCTGAGGAGCAGCACATAGTTGGAAATGCTGCGCCAGTACGAACTCGTCGAGAAGGTCCTCGAATACGACCCGGACGCCGACGAGGCGATGCTCAACCGCGCCTATGTCTATACCGTGCAGAAGCACGGCACCCAGAAGCGCGCCAGCGGCGACCCCTATTTCTCGCATCCGGTCGAGGTGGCGGGGTTGATGACCGACCTCAAACTGGATCTGGCGACCATCATCACCGCCCTGCTCCACGACACGGTTGAGGACACGCTCGCCACGATCGAGGATATCGAGGCGCATTTCGGCCCCGAAGTCGCGCGGCTGGTCGACGGGGTGACCAAGCTTTCCAAGATCGAGGCCATGCCCGAGAATGAACGCGCGGCGGAAAACCTGCGCAAGTTCCTGCTCGCCATGTCGGAAGACATCCGCGTGCTGCTGGTGAAGCTTGCCGACCGTCTGCACAACATGCGCACGCTCCACTTCATCAAGTCGCCTGAGAAGCGCCAGCGCATCGCGCGCGAGACGATGGATATCTACGCGCCGCTCGCGGAGCGCGTGGGGATGTACGAATACATGCACGAGATGCAGGCGCTCGCCTTTTGCGAATTGGAGCCCGAGGCCCATGCGACCATCGCGGGCCGGCTCGAACAATTGCGCTCGCAGGATGGCGGGCAGGTTGACGGGATCGCGCTCAAGATGAAGCAGCGGCTCGCGGAAGCCGGCCTCAAGGTGGAAGTCTACGGGCGCGAGAAGCACCCCTATTCGATCTGGCACAAGATGGCCGAACGCCACGTCAGCTTCGAACAGGTGACTGACATCATGGCCTTCCGCGTCCTCACCGAAAGCGAGGAGGATTGCTACCGCGCTCTCGGCATCCTCCACACCACCTGGCAGTTCCTGCCCGGGCGCTTCAAGGATTACATCTCGACCCCAAAGTCGAACGGCTATCGATCCTTGCACACCTCGCTGATGTTCGAAAACTCGATGCGGGTCGAAGTGCAGATCCGCACCCGCGACATGCACCGCACCAACGAATACGGCCTCGCCGCGCACTGGGCCTACAAGCAGGGCGACAAGCCCGATGGCGAGGTGGGCTGGCTGCGCGACCTGATCGAGATCGTCGATGCCAGCCAAGATGCCGAGGAGCTGCTCGAACACACCCGCATGGCGATCTATCAGGATCGCATCTTCGCCTTCACCCCCAAGGGCGCGCTGTTCCAGCTGCCCAAGGGCGCGACCGCGGTGGATTTCGCCTTTGCGGTGCACACCAATCTGGGGCTTCAGACGGCGGGCGTGAAGATCAACGGGCGGCACATGCCGCTGCGCACCGCGCTGGGCAATGGCGATGTGGTCGAGATCATCAAGAACCCGCATGCAACGCCGCAGCTTTCGTGGCTGAGCTTTGTCGTCACCGGCAAGGCGCGCGCCGCAGTCCGCCGCGCGGTGCGCATGAAGGAGCGCGACGAAGTCGCCGCGATCGGCTCCAAGCTGTTCGACGAGATCTCCGCCCGCGTGCCTGCGCGCATCGGCAAGAAAGCGATCCGCGAGGCCGCCGAACGCCTCGGCATGGAGGAGCCGGACGACCTCATGTACGCCATCGGCGCGGCCAAGATCTCCGACCGCGAAGTGATGGAGGCGCTGGTTCCCGGCTGCACGGCGGGGATCGAGGAGGACGAACACTGGGCCCGGCGCGAGCGGGCGATTTCGATCCGCGGCCTGACCCCGGGCGTCGCCTTTGAGCTGGCGACCTGCTGCCACCCCGTCCCCGGCGACCGCATCGTCGGCATCCGCCGCAAGGGCGAGACCGTGCTGGTCCACGCGATCGACTGTCTGGAACTGGCGAGCGGCGTCGACAGCGACTGGATTGATCTGGCCTGGGGCAACCATTCGGTCGGCGCGGTCGGCCAGCTTTCGGTGACGATCTACGACCGGCTGGGGACGCTGGCCGAGATGGCGGGCATCTTCGCGCAGAACAAGGCCAACATCACGACGCTGGCGCAAAGCCACATCGATCCGCCCTTCGTCACCTATAATGTCGAGGTCGAAGTGCAGGACGCAGGGCATTTGAACCGCGTCGTCAGCGCGCTGCGGGCCAGCGACGCGGTCGCACAGGCGGAGCGGCAGTAGCCGGCGGGGGCCAGCGTTTTTTTGAGGAGGCACCTCGCTTCGTTTTGCGCAGGCCCAGATGCGTTCAGACCCCCCGCTAGACCCCTGCTAGACCCCCTTTAGACCCCCTCTTGCGCGGCGTTTTTGCGGTGTTTCACGTGGAACATCACTTTTGCTCGGCCACCCGCCGCACCGGCACCTTGATGTTGCAAATGTCCGCCCCGCCAGCCGGAACGATAAAGAACGGATCGCGGCGATTGGCGATGGCTTCGGCATAGGTCGCGAAGGTCTGGCTCTCGGTCGAGAGGTATTCGAACTTGGGGCGTGTTTGTTGGCCTTCCGCTTCGCTGCTTGAGGCCGGGCCTTCCGGCAGATCACTCGCCACCCGCACCGTCAGGATCGGCGTGCGCTTGGCGGCTTCCTCCTCCGAGTAGAACCCCAGCGCGCCCGACCCGCGCGGCAGCGAGGAGAGGTGCTGCATCCCCTCGATCACCCGGCCGACAAGGGCGATGTTGCGATCGAGCTGGCGGGGGGCGTGGCCGATCACAGTATAAAGCTCCGCGCCGGAGCCGGTGTCAGGCGAGTAGTTCCGGCCAACGCCGACCATGCCGTAGCAGTGGGTGGGCCAGCTCTTCCCCTCTTCCCCGAAGCCCTCGCCCGCAATTGGCCAGCCGCCCGAGAAGCCCTTTCTCTCGGCATAGCTGTCAACCCCGGCAAGCAGTTGCACGCTGACCGATGGTGCTTGCTTATCCTGACTGAGATCGGCTTCCGGTAGGAGCGACTTGGGAACAATGTAATCGCTCTCCCCCATCACCTTCAGCCCCTCTGGCAGGGGCTTGGGCTTCCCCTTCGCTTCCGGGTTGTCGTAATTCAGATCGCCCCACTGGGTGACGTAGTTGTCCTGCACGCGGTTGACCGAGATGTTGTCGAACCACTTGGCGCGGGCGAACAGCTTGATGTTGTGCACCCAGCCTTGGCTGAAGGGCGCAGGGATAAGCTGGATCACCACCTGCCGCGGCTTGCCGTCCGCATCCGGCGCGAGGGTCATCACCAGCAGCTCCTCCGCCGGGATCGCCGTCCAGTCCGCGCGCGGCGCGGCGGCGACGATGTCGGCAGGCGAGGGCGCGCCCTTGGGCTCGTCCTGAGCAGCGAGCGGCAGGGCAAGGGCGAGGGCCGCTGCAGCGGCAAGGAGTGCGGTTCTCATAGGCCAAGTGGTGCCACCACGCGCCTTGCGAAGCAATCCATTCGCCGCTAGTGCGCGCGCTTCTTGTTGCGCTACCGCTTCGCTGCTTGAGCGCGTGCCTTCGTGCCGCACTCCCGCTTCGCTGCTTAAGCGCTGACAGGTTCGCGGAGCAGTGGCCGAGTGGTCGAAGGCGCACGCCTGGAAAGTGTGTATACGTCAAAAGCGTATCGTGGGTTCGAATCCCACCTGCTCCGCCACCTTTGCCTGAAAAAACTGAGCTTTTTCTCTCAAGGGGCCGCTGTTCCCTAAAGGTCTCCCCGATAGCGTGTGCGCTTCAATTGAACGCAGCTTGCTCTGATCGCTTAGACCACTCCAGCATTTTCAGATCAGGCAATGGTGAGAATTCACGGGTCCTACCCGGCGATCGCCTTCGCCCATAGCGCAGTTAGACCGCAGATCTTGGCGGTGAAGCCATGCGGTTGAGTTAATGAAGCTAGTAGTCTTGGTTTCGGGTGTGTGTACGGCTCTCTTGCACGTCGGACTTAAAGGCGCCTGTTAGTGCAAATGATAGAATCGCGGCAACAATGGCGCATCCGGAAGCGTACTCTAGCATCCTGGCGAAGCCGACTTCATCGATCAGGCTCCCAGTCATCGCTGACACAATTGCGCCGATCACGAATGACAAGGATGAAAAGATCGCACATTGAGCGGTGGCATAGCGGCGGTTCACAAGACTTGCGAGGAAGCCGACGAAGATTGCTGAGGCGGCGCCCGAACAGAGGTTCTTTAGGGTGATTGCAAGATAGAGCGGCCCTAAACGCTGAACATCGTCAGCTGACTGTGACGGCAGATTGTTGGAGGCAAAATTCACTACCCAGCTTAGGCCAGTGCCGCCCTTTGCCAGATCGATATAAACACCGTTCGCAATTAACGGCAGTAGCGCGCCGATCAAAAGCGCCCAGCGACGCGGCAACGTGACCAAGGCAAGGCCGCCTAGCAGGATGCCAAGCGCAGTCGGCAAGGAGCCGTAGAGGCGGGCAGCCAACGCCACCTCCGCTTTTGTAAAGCCGAGCTCGCGCATGTAGAATGGCAGGGTAAAGCCTGCCCAGCTGAACCACGTCAATGTGTAAAACGAAACGAATAGTAACAGCACGAAGATCCTTACGCCAAATCTGTCGGCAAGCTCTTCGAATGGTGCCACCACCGCTTCATACAACTCTTCCACCAACCGTGCTTGTTGGGCGGTTGGTGTCCAACGAATGATGTATCCGCCGGCCGACTTTCCCAGCCGACTGGCGAGGATCGGAACAATTGTGACCATCGCAATGATCAGCGGGCCATTAAACCTTGTGAATGCATCGACTTGGCTCTGCTGATCTCCGGATGCTGCCGAAATCTGGGCAATGAAACCGACGACTTGCCACATGGCAATTGCCAAGCCTGCGATGGCACAAATGAGGGCGATAAGCTGCTGTCCGACCCTCTGCCCACCTAGAGTAGGCCTGAGATGGCTTAGGTCATCTTCCATCCGCACCACTGGCCAAATCAAGATCAGAGCGCCAACGAGGGCAAAGATCCCGGCCAGTGCGAGCGCAACAAATGCCCAACCCACGAGGGTCGAAAACCACAAGGCCCCTGCACCAGCAACCAGCACTGCGACACGCGCGCCAATTTGGCTGGCGGTCATAATCACTTCAACTGGAGCTTCAGCATCAGCCACCCGGATCCGCCACGCTTCGAAGGCTGTGTCATGCGTGGCGGAAAGGAGTGCTGCGATAAATCCGATCAGGGCAAACTGGCTCAAGGCGCCAAGCGGATCGATCTTTGCCAAGGCCACAAAGGCAAGCGCGAGACCAAACTGGCACAACGCCATCCAACGGTGCAGAGCGCGTCGGACCAGCGGAGACCACAGCAGTTTGAATCCATAGGCAAGCGTGATCGAGGAGAGCAGGCCGATTGTGGTCATCGACATGCCTAGTTCTGAATACCAGGCAGCAAGTGAGCCTGTCAGGAAGACAAACGGCAGGGCGGAGGCGAACCCCAGGATCCCGGCCGCGACAGTCTTGGCCGTTAGCCTGGGATTAGAGATCACACCGTTGCCCTCTTGAGCAGGTCCCGGTTCACTTCTTCAGCCGCAATCAGGTTGCCATGCTCTCGGTAACTGTCCACGGACTTCCGCAGAGCGGCAAGCCCTTCTGCAAATGCCGGGCTGCTGCGGGCGCTGGTGTCGCATGCCAGCAGGCCGAAGACGCGGTCGCGCAACGCGAGATCAAGTGCCTGGCGGCTCTGCGCTATGATCACATCGGCCTTAGCCAAAAACCTTTGAGCATCATCAAACTTGCCCTGCTCATGATACAGGTAGGCACAGAGCAGTTCGGCCTGGGCACTGTCCTTGCCGATCTGCAAGCGCTCGCGCAGCTCGATGTCGAGCTGCAGCAGACCCAGATAGGTGTCAGGCGGGAAAACAGTGGGATCCTCGCGAGCAATCCCAGTGATGATGTTGCCGAAGTTGAAGCTGATGTTTTGAATGAGGACGATGTCGCCGGAAAAGATCGCCAGCGCTGCAGCCTCACGGATGCAATCGAGCGCATGTTCCATCCGGCCAAGGCGTCGCGCCAGGATCGCCATAGCGTTGAACAGGATAGCCTGCGTCGCTGTATCGCCCGATTGAACCATTCGCAGCAGCCGCCGATGAAGCAGGTCGAACTGGCGCTCCCATTCATCCGATGGTGATAGCCTGGCATAGGCAGCCATACGCCGCGCCTCGGCCGCTTCCAGGAAAGCCGACGTGGCCGGGATCGATGGGACGGGCAGGTGCGCCCGGGGCAACGCTTGACCGATCCTAGTCGCCAGCACATCGCTGATGGCGGCGATGCCTTCATGGTCGGACAGTTCGATAGCTTGGCGCAGCTTCTGATAACCTACAAATGCCTTGCCTTCGGTCATGTCGGCCAAGGCACTCCCGCACAGCTGCATCCAGCGAGCCGCCGACTGCGCCGGAACGACGTCGAACCGCAGAATCGCCTTCCAGTCGCTACGCGACAGGATCGACCGGCATTGCTCGCGGGTGGGTTCGGGGATCGCATCATGAACGGCGGGGTCCAAGCGCCAGTTGCCGGTCTTCATGCCCCACTCAATTATCGGGCTGAGGCGGCCGTTTATGTTGTCGGTGATCCGCGCTGCTTGCTTGCCGACCGATCCCGATGACATCATCTTCCAGGCATGCAGGCGGTGCAGCTCGTCGCGGGTCAGGAAATGTCCTCGGGCGGTCGTGGTCAGCGCCAGAACAAATTCGACCGCCTTGCCACGGAGCGTGAGCCGCTGCCCCGCGCTCGTGAGGCAGATGGTATTGCCTGAAGGATGGGGCACGACCTCGAAAGTTGCCAGGCTGGCATTCCCGTTGCGCATTACTGCGACACCCCCTGCAGCCTGTCACGTCAATTGATGTGTTCTGACGGCTGGTGTGGCGAACTTCAATGTGTGAATTTCTGTGAAACCATGCGTGCCAGCAATATGCAGGGAACTTCCGAAGCGGGCGGATCCATTGGGAAAAACGGGCCAATTAATGGTTGGGGGCAACTTACCTTCGGGGCTCGGCAGACTCGTCAGGAAAGCACTTCCCGGCATTGCGTCACTCTATCTGTTCGCCTCACCTGCGGCGGCGGAGGTGATGCGCGAAGTCGTCGAACTACCGTCCAATTGTGTCGATACTCTGCCCCCTGAGATCCGCGGTACCTTGCAGCCGTGGCAGGTCTATGTCCGCCTCGAGCATTGCGACCGGATGAAAAGCCTGCGGAACCTCTCTGCGATCCTACCACCGGACCAGCGGCCGAGATTTTACGAAGGTGTCGTGCCGGCCTCGCGCTTGCCGAGTAACTTCGGGACCGACTTGCCCGTTCTGCGTGTGGTATTCCCAGAACGGACCTTCTTTAACACCGGTAGTGCCGCACTGCGACCTGAAGCCAATCAGATTTCGCGCATCATCACTGATTTACTGCGCAACACAGCACCCGATGTGGCTATGTTTGTCGCTGGACATGCTGATTTCCGGGGCGAGAGCGCTGCCAACGAACTGTTGTCGGAACGGCGAGCGACGGCAGTGGCGCAGCAGATCTGGGCCGCCGGTGTTTCCACGTTTCGGATTTGGCGGATCGGCTTCGGCGAGGACATGCCGCTGTATGGCGGCACGTCCGATTACGACCTTGCCATGAACAGGCGCGTCGAATTCCTGTTCGCGGCAAAGCCCGAAGCCGTTGCGATTTGGCTGGCCGATCAGCAGTCCGAAGAACTGTGCCAGTCATCCGATCTCGACCAGCTTGACGCATGCCGGCAGAACCTTGCCTTCCGGCAAGGCTACGATGCGGAAGTGGTGAACCCCGCCGGGCCGAAGCTTACAGGGCTGCAGCCTGTTGCCGCTGTGCCGACGGCCCGGGTCCGGCCCACGGGTCAACGCGCCAGCCGGCTGGGGCTTGGGCAGAGCAAGTCGAAATCGGTCGAACTGGTCTCGCAGGCGCGTGCGCAGGTCATTCCGAACAACACGCGCAAGATCCGGATCGATCCAGTCAATCCAGACAGCAAGCCGGTCACGGTCATTCTTTAGAGCAAGGTCATTTTGGGAAGGGACCCCGATGCCAATCGAAGCCTACAAGGCACTGGATGTGGGCATTAACAGCCCAGCCACCGCCGCGCTGCTATCGCGGATTGAAGAAGAGGCCACTGCGCCGAACCTGCATCTGACCGGCGATGGCGATGCTGGAGCGATGAGCGCCAACCTCACCCCGGCGATGAGCGCCTGGCTCAACACCGAGGTCGGCCCATCCCGCGGCAGCGCGATTACGGCAGTCAAGAATGCCGCCAGCCAGATCGCAATGCCGGGCGGCGTTCAGGGCTTTGTGCCTGAGTTCGAGCGGGATCGCCTGAAGCGCGAACGCAATACGCGCCGGGCCGAGGTGCACACCGGCTTCAATGATCGGTACGGCGCAGAGCTTGAGAAGCAACGCGATGTCGACCAGCAGTACGAGGCGATGCGGTTCCATGAAGGTGGTCGCAACGCCCGCAATCCGGGACGCATAATCGACCTACTGATCCCGCTGGGCATCATGATCCCGGAAGGGTTCATGAACTACAAATTCTTTCTCGAGTACATCGGCGTAGGTGTCGTCGCGCTGGGCTCGACCGTCGTGGTCGGCCTCGCGATCGGCTGGTCTGCCTTCCTCGCGGGCCGGTTTCTCAAGGCCTACAATTTCTACATGCGGCCGGACAACGACCGGATGCGGGCTGAAGGCCTGCGGATGATCTCGATCGCGCTGGGCCTGCTGGCCGTATCGCTGGTAGCGGTCGGGGCAGTCCGCTACATGGGCATCGTACGCGACAACGTGGGACGAATGGCGCTGGGCATGCCCCCGCTGGAACCCTTTTCGCAGACCGGCATGCTCCTTTTCGGCAACCTGGTCGTCTTTGGCCTGGGCATGGCGATCACCTATTGGTTGCATGATCGCAATCCGCTTTTCGCTGAAAAGGCGGAAGAGAATGAGAAGCTGACCAAGAAGGTCGAACAGCTGCGCAAGCGCGAGTTGCATGATCGGCTCAAGCAGATTGATGCCGCCTATACCCAGAATCTTGAGCGGATGCAGGGCCAAGCCCAGCTGCTCAACGGCAAGTCCGGTTACGACGAGGTCTGCCGGAACGTCAGCGTTATAGCCGACAAGGACAAGGCGGTGCTGGGCGTGCTTCAGGAATACCGCTCGCGCCTGGTCCGGAAGATGCCGACCGAAATGGCGATCAAGCTGGAGGACGGACAGACCATCGGTCCGGCCGGTTTCGCCGCTCTCCCCATCGATCTCTATAGGTACTGACCATGAGCAGAAATTCTATCCTGAGAGCATCTGCCGCGGCAATCCTTGCGTTCGGCTTGGCAGGCTGTGGCTGGATCAAAGGCGAAGACGGACCCGGTAATGAAGGAACGGTCGGTCGAGCCGATCCTATCCGCGCAGAAGCTTACTGCGACAAGGCAGGGCTGACCGCCCCGCTGCGCCAGACATTCATCCTCATCGATGCCAAGGTGTTGAAGAAGGCGGCGCTCGCGACCGAATTTGCCGAACGCAATGCCTTTATCCGCGATCTGGGCCTCGCCTTCACCAACCCGGCACTGGCGCTTGCCAGCGGCCTCAGCGATCCGCGCGAACGCATCACGATCCTGCTGGTGCCTACGGATGGATCTCCCGCGCAGGAGGTTTTCACCGGATGCATTCCTGGGCTCTCGGCGGATGAAGAGGCCAAAGCTCGCAATGGCAATTCCGGCCTCAGCGAGTTCTTCACGGGCGATGCGCTGTCGGGCATGGCGAAGGATGCCGAGCAGTTCCAGATCGCAGTCGTAGGCGGCCTGACCAACGCCGCCAAGTCCGGCGTCGATGCACCCGAGCCGCAGACCGGACCGATCCCGGCATCAAGCCTGTTCAGCGCGATCCGCGCCTCGCGCGGGGTGCTGGAGCCGCCCAAGGGCACACTTGCCCGCTACGTGATTGTCACCGATCTGAGCGCGGCCGGCTTCGAGGATCCGGAATCGACCGATACCCCGCATACGCAGGGCCGCGATGCCGGGTTCAAGGCTGGCGGCGATTTCGGCCTGTCCGATGTGATGATCGTCCAGCCTGAAGGTGTCGCACCCAAGGGCAAGGAGTTCCTCGAAGGCTTCCTGCTCGCTCAGGGCGGGCGGCTCGTGTCATATTCGTCGGGCAAGCCGATGGCCGGGGAACGCGCGCCGAAGACGGTCCGCTACTACGAAGGGGAAGCCGCCTATCCGGGCCGTAACGAGCGTGTGACGCTGCGGATTGCCGATGATGGCAAGGGAAACCTTTCTTCCTCGTGGCTGACGATGCTGGGCGGGATCAACAAGCCCATCCCTCTGACCGGACAGATTTCCTGTTCTAGCGCGACGATCTGCAAGATCGCCTCAGATGATAAGGGGTTTGCCCAGGCCTGGTCGCCGCAACCTGGCGGCGAGCCTGAGTTCGCCAACGATCTGCCGTTTGGCGGGATGCGCAACTTCAGCTTCGAGATTCAAGGCAAGGATCTGAAGGGCGACGCGTCTGACCCGATGGTTCAGATCGGTAATGACAATGCAAAGAGCGCCATCGCCATCACCGCATCCGAACGCTGATCAGCCGAAGGGGAGCCCCATGATAAGAGCTTCGATTCAACAGGACAGGGAGCAGTCCGTGAACGGCCGGGTGCACTATTGCCGTGCATTCGGGATGCTGATCACCTTGGGAGCGATTGTCGGCGCGGCCCATGCGCCGCTCAAGGCGGAAACCCTGCCGATCGAGGGCGTCTACCCTGCGGGGAGTGACCAGCTGGCCGCCCTGAACTCACTGGCGATCGGCCCGTTCACGGGCGAGGACGGACAGGCCCTTGCGATCCAGCTCGAACAGGGGCTGGCCGAGGTCCGAGTGCGCGGTGCGTCTTATTTCAGTATGGTCCCTTATCGCGCAAAAGGAGGGGCTGACGGAACAGTGACCGGTAGTGCCGCCAGCAGTATGGAAACCCGGCGTGAAGATGTGCGCTCCCGCGAGTGCGCCTATGAGGACAACAAAGGCAGGTGCAAGCAGTGGCGCGATGTGATCATTACCTGCGCCCGGCAGATTGCCACCCTGAGGTATACCCTGAAGGTCGAAGGCCGCCGTCGTGAACGCGTTTACGGCGTGGCCTCCAACGCCGAAGACTCGCAGCTGATCTGTCCGAATGCGGGGGATGCGCCGACCATCGAAGCGACGGTCGGGCAGCTCGTCTCGAGGGTCGCCACCGAGCTGCGCCTGCAATTCGCACCGCTGGAAGTCCGTGACGATATCCGTGTCAAGGAAGGCACTGATGGCCTCCAGAACGATGCCAAGAAGAAGTTTAAGGAAGGCATCAAACTGACCAAACGGAACGTGACGTCGGCCTGTACGCTCTGGGCCGAAGTCGATCAGCTTGTGCCTGATCATGGCCCGAGCCTGTTCAATCTGGGCCTCTGCGCCGAATCGCGGCGTGAGTACGACGTAGCCGAGACGCTCTATCGCCGGGTATTCGAACTCAACCGGAGCGAGCGTTACGCCAACGAGGCAATTGAGCGGCTCGATCGCCGTCGCCACGCGGAGCGACAGCTTGCCTCTCATCAAGCCCGGTCGAGGCGCTGACATGGCAGCCTCGACCACGCGGCGAGGGGAGTTCGGGCTGGTTAGGTGCGGCCTGATTCTGGGCGGTGCTGTCAGCGTGTTGGCAGCGCCGCTGTTCGCACAAAGCGCACCGCTGCCAGGCGTAACGTCGGCTCCCGCGTTCCGGGGCGCGGCCACACCTGCCCTCAAGGTTCCCGATGAAGCGATAGGATCGTGGCAAGTCGTGCTTGATGCGCCAACCTACAAACTCAAGACCAATTACAACGTGGAGGTCAAGATTGGTGGCTTTCGGCCTGGAATGCCAGAAGCCGTGGTCAGCTACTTCGCTGGCGATGCGCAGCGGCCATCTACGATCTGCCGCAGCCAGCTTACTTTGATTGGGATCGAAGGGACGGATTTTGTGTTCGCGGAATCGCTGAACCACCGCGGCGGCAAGGATCCTTGCCCGATCCGACAACAGGTCGTGATCAGGCCGCAACCAGGTAGTCTCATGATGCGCTGGCGTGATGGCGGGCGCAAGCCAAAGGTGAGGGCCCAGGCCATCGCTTATCGCGCCACCGGCGGGATGGAATGTCGCCTTGTTAGCGGCGATGGCGGCGCAGGCGGCCAGGAATGGTGCCGCGACACCGAAGGCAACTGGGCGCCGCGGCGCCGGACATGAGCTCAAACGTGATGGGTGGCATTGGAGGCGGTATGCAAAAGATCTTGGCAACAATTGCTGCATTGTCGATTACCGCGTTGGCCGTTTGGTCATTCGGTAGTGCAACTTCGGCTGAGGCGCAGGGGCCCTGCGATCGGCTGACCGGGCGTGATCGATCCCGCTGCCTGGCTGACGAACGACGAGATCGGAGTGGATCCGGCCCCCAAGCGCCCCGCGAGGGCGCCTCGCCTGCCGCGTCCCGCCCAGCCATGCCGCGTGCTCTATCACCCGGGGCTGCGTCCGCACCTGGCCAAGTTCTCAGCGGCAACCGGGTCACTATCGCGTGGGCTCCGGTTGATGGTGCCACCGAATATGATTTCGGCATCCGTGACACCACAACGAATACGATGCTGGTCGATACACGCAGCCCGCGCACATCCTACACCGCCGTCATCGAACGTGGCCGAAGCTATCGCTGGAACGTCAGAGCCTGCAACAAAGCCGGATGCTCAGCCTTCACTGCGCCGCTCCATTTTCAGTCAGAAGGTGCCCGATCGGTCGGAGCGATCACGCTTCCCACCTCATTTCCTCTTTATAACCAGCATGTCGCTACAACCTCGCTCTACCAGTCGGTTGAGTGGGCCAATGCGATAGACACTGTGGACACGAAGAGCGCGCGCAAGGATCTTGCCTGCCTTGCAGCGGTCTATGCCATGATTGAACATGCTAGAGGCAACCGGCGCTACCGGATTGGGCCTGCCACTTGGACGGATCAGGCTGGGCCCTACACCATCAGCGGCATAAGCGGCGACAAGGAACCGCCTACGGCCGATGTCCTGCTTGAGCAGATGCGCCAAGGCAATCCGGTCATATTGTGGGGCCCGTATGGTGGTTATGGGCACTATGTGCTGGCGGTCGGCACGGATGCCAATGGACAGATCATCATCCATGACCCGTCCGGTGGCCTGCGTGCGACGGTAAATCCGCAAACTTGGCGTGTGTCTGGCAGCAATGTGCTCTCGCGCATTTCGAAGTATCGGACGGTCAGCTTTTAAACTGCCACCGCTTCAGAACCGCGCTCACATGGCTGTGCGCATTAACGCGCTTCTTCGGCATCGGGCTTGGCGGACACCTGCTCCGCCACCGGCCCTGATCGCCGCACCACCGGCGCATTGCCCATGCCCCACCAGAAAGGGGAGCGCACAGGCTCCCCCTTTTCTGGCTTTCGGCTATTTCGGGGCGTCGACCGCCATCAGGTTGTCGTCCGAATTGCGGTCGATGTAGAAGTTGTAGGGATCGATCCCGGCGAACGTGGGCTCTTTGGCCGTGATCACCTCGATCACCTGCTTGCCCGCGCGCACCGGATAGGGCTTCATCGACAGCACATTGGCCTTTTCGAAAGCGCCCGTCTCGGGCCTTGCGGTGAAGACGCCGATCTCGATGTTCTCGGCGAGGCTCGTCGGTTTCTCGACACCCTTGCCATCGGCATAGAACTTGCCCGCCTCGATGGTGATGCGGGTGCGCCAGCGCCCGTCGGGAAGCTTCACTGTCTCGGCCTGCTTGGTCTTGAGGTCGTAGATCGTGATGGATTCGAACAGGTCGGTGATCAGCGCCTGGCTCTCGGGGGTCTTGGCCTCCTTGCGCAGCTCGGTGATGAGATCGAGGCTGCGCGGATAGGGGGCGCCCTTGAAGCGGTACTTGGCCACCAACCGCGCCAGCGCGCGATTGACCGCATCCTCGCCGAGCCGCCTCTGCAACAGGTACATCACCAGGCTGCCCTTGCGGTAGTGGATGTGCTGCTGGTTTTCGACCCGGATCATCGGCTGTTCGGGCAGCGGATCGCTTTTGCGGCCCGAAAGATAGCGGTCGAGCTCGAACTTGAGGAAGCGGCGGATTTTGTCCTCGCCGTACAGCTGCTTCATCACCATCAGCGCCGAATATTGCGCCAGCGTTTCCGACAGCAGGGTCTGCCCTTGCACGTTCGCGCCGATGACCTGGTGCGCCCAGTATTGGTGCCCCACCTCATGTGCGGTGACGTAGGTGACGTAATCGATCTCGTCCGGATCGCGCACGTCGGCGGCAAATCCGATGCTTTCCGAATAGGGCATGGTTCCGGCGAAGGCCTGCGCAAAACTATCATAGCCCGGGAATTCGACGATCCGAGCATAGCCGAACTGGTAAGGCCCGAAGTTGCGCTGATAGTAGGCGAGCGAGGTGTCCATCGCCTTGAGCATGGCAGGCACGTTCCAGGCGTGCTTGGGATCGTAGAAGACGCTGAGGCGCACTGGCCCGGCCTGCTTTTCGGCCACGGCATAGCGCGCCGATTGCACCGAGAAGAAATTGAGGATCGGCGCGGTGCTCTGGAACACCGCGATACGGCGGCCACCCTTCACCTCGTCCGAGAGCTTGTCGCCGGGCGCGATCGGGGTCTGGTCGGCATCGGTGCTGATGGTGATGCGCGCATTGACCCAGTCGGCATCGATATAATTGCTCACCTGCGCACGGGTGTCTTCAAGCTTGGCCATGCGCAGTTCGGACGAAAGGCCCTGGCGCCGCCGCTGGGTGCGATCCTGCAGCAGGCCGTTGCGGTCCATGCCGATGATCGGGGCGAACACCGCATTGTTCACGAAGGTGCCGTTGTCGACGATGTCGGTCGCCGCCGATCCATTGCCAAAGCCGCGCCGCCAGATCGTGGAGGCGAAGTCGAGCCGCGTTGTTGCGCCGGGCGCGAGCGGCTGGTCGAAGCGGTAGATGCGGTAGGCGTGGCGCTTGTCATGGCTCGCCAGCTTCGCCCCCGCGATATCGAGGCGCGCGAAGGTCACCTCGCTATCAGCCTGCCGCACATGCAGCTCGGTGATGGGCACGCCGCTGTCGTTGCGCAGGTCATAGTGTCCCGTCACGTCAAGCTTGCGCTCCTTGGGATAGATGGCGACGTCGAAGGCGACGTCGGTGACGACCGGGCGGGGCAGGCTCTCATACTTGAGGTACTTGCGCTCGAACTCGGCAAGGCGCGCCTCGCTCTCGTCGGAGGTCTCGTAGGTGTTGAGCACCTTGATGTTGTTGTTGATGACCAGCCCGGTGCCGATCATCCCGGCGACTGCCGCCAGCGCAAGGCCGCCCGACTGGAGGCTGATCCGGCTGCGGATGCCCTTCAGGCGCGGCATCACGGCAACCACCGTCCCGCGCGGCCAGGCCCAGTGCGAGACAACCAGCAGCAGCACCCCGAAGCACGCCCAGTAGGCACGCGCGATCAGCCCGCCGACCCAGAAGCCTCCCGTCCCGTTCATGTCGCTCAGTGGCTCACCCGGCGTCGCGCCAAAGGTGTAGAGCATGTTGGCATAGCCCAGGTTGCTGAGGAAGATGCGGCTCACGAACCAGACGAGGATGATCCCCCAGCCGACATACTTGTTGGGGCTCATCACCTGGAAGAACACCGAGAGGACGGCAATCAGCAGCAGGTCGATGCTCTGCGGCACAACGAAGGCGGAGATGTAGAGGCCCAGATCGATGCTGCCGGTGCCCTTGGCGAGCTGGAAGACGATGCCGGTCGCCATCCCGGCGAGCGACATGGCGATCAGCACGGTGAAGATCGCAAGGATCTTGGGCACGAATACCGTCCAGCCGGGCGCCGGGGTCGCATCGATGATCTCGGAGATCTTCACGTCGCGCTCGCGCCATACCAGCTCGCCGCCGTAAAACACCGCGACGATCAGGCTGAACAATGTGACGCTGCCGATCAGCGTGGTGACCACGCCGGCGGTCAGCGGGTAGGAAGCGGTGCCGTAGGTCGTCTGCGCGTTGACCAGGTTGAGCATCGAGAAGGCAACCGCGATCAGCAGCAGCACGATGAGGCCGGGGCTCTTGACCACCTGCTGCACTTCGGCCTTGAGGCGCACCCAGAAGGCAGCGAGCGCGTGATCGAGGCCGAAGCTGCGGTGCACCGGGGCGGTGAGCACACGCGGCGCGACGGCCTCGGCCTTGGCGCTCTTCGAAGCCTGCTTGGCAAGGCGCCGCAGCTGCCAGCGCGAAGGCGCGCGCTCGGTCATGCTGAAGCGCAGCCACGCGATGGCGAGGAACACCGCCGCCATGCCCAGCGTGAAGATGCGGTTGAACAGCAGATTGCCCTCAAGCGGGATCAGCCGCGTGTTCATCTCGGCGGCCGTCCAGTAGCGCGTCGCCTCGCCGATCGCAGCGGTGGCGAGCGGTTCGTAGCGGGCGGCGGTCACGAGGTTGGCGGGATCCGCCGATGCGACAATGCTGACCGCCAGATAGCCCATCACCAGCACCAGCACGCCGATATAGCTTGCCAGCATCGAGCGGGTGAGCGTCGCAAGGCTGAACAACAGCGCCGAAGACAGGATCAGGTTGGGGACGGCGATGACAAGGAACGGCCAAGCATACAGCGCAAAGCCTCCCGGCCCGACTGTTTCGGGGTCGACCCAGGGCATCGCCGAGCCGACCGCGATGCCCAGCGGTATCGCGATATAGCCGAGGATGGCGATGGCGAGCCCGCCGAGGAAGCGTCCGGCAAGGAAGGTGGTGCGGCCCACGGGGGTGGCGCGGATCATCGGCCCGAACTTCGTCACGTCATCGCGCACCACCGCATTGGCAACGAAGGAGGTGATGACGAACAGGTAGAAGGTCGCGAACAGCGCCATCGCGAAGGTGACGGTGAAGGGCGAATTCTCGTGCACCGCGCCCGGAGAGCCGAAGCTCACATTGTCGCTGGCGGAAAGGCCGAAGCCCAACAGGAAGAAGATCGCGACCGAAACCCAGAACACCGGGTTCTTGAGCTGGTAACGGATTTCGAACGCGGCGAGGCTGGCGGTCAACATGGCTCTGGCGCTCCCTTACGCGGCTTGCGCAGGCACGGGGCGGCGGGTTTCGGCAAGGGTCGCGAAGTACACATCCTCGAGGCCCCCGGAAACCGGCGCGAAGCCTTCCGGCTGGCTGTCGGCGAGCACGTGGACCACGATCTCGCCGGCAAAGAAGCGGTGCGAGATGACTTCGTGGGCCGCCTGCATCTCGCCCAGCGCCGTGTGGGGCACGGTCTTCTGCCAGACCCGGCCTTGGGTGGAGCGGATCAGATCATGCGGCGCGCCTTCGAGCCGCAGCTTGCCGCCCGCCAGCACCGCCATGCGCGGGCACAGGTCGGCGACATCGTCGACGATGTGGGTCGAAAGGATCACCACCACGTTCTCGCCAATCCCGGCGAGCAGGTTGAGGAAGCGGTTGCGTTCTTCGGGGTCGAGACCGGCGGTCGGCTCGTCGACGATGATGAGCGCAGGTTCTCCGATCAACGCCTGAGCGATGCCGAAGCGCTGGCGCATCCCGCCCGAAAAGCCCGCGATCGCCTTGCCGCGCACCGCCCACAGGTTGGTCTGATTGAGCAGGTGCTCGACCATCGTCTTGCGCTCGCCCGCGTTATTGACGCCCTTAAGAACCGCCATGTGATCCAGCATCTGGTAGGCCGAAACGCGCGGGTAGACGCCAAAGTCCTGCGGCAGGTAGCCCAGCGTGCGGCGCAGCCGGTCAGGCTCGGCGAGCACGTCGATGTCGTCGAAGCGGATGCTGCCGGCCGTGGGCGCCTGCAGGCACGCGATGGTGCGCATCAGCGTCGACTTTCCGGCACCGTTGGGGCCGAGCAGGCCGAACATTCCCTTGGGGATCGACAGGCTGACATTGTCGAGCGCATGCGTGCCATTGGGATAGACGTGACTGACGCCAGCGAGTTCGAGCATGAATTGGGCCCCTGATTGCCTGAATGAAGTCGGGCCATCTTAGCGCGCCTGCGCAAAGGGCCAATCACACTGGTAGAATGATCGTCGTCATTCGTCGACGCTGACCGACCCTTGTCGTGCCAGGCATGCAGTCCGCGTCCTTCCCTTCTCCTTCCCTTCCCTTCGCAACACGGCGACGAGGCTTGCCTGCGGCGAGCTGTTCACCCAATCATTGGACGATGAACCAGCCCCCCTGTGCCACCCCCCGGCCCGGCGCGCACCCTTCGGTCTTCGGCCACCTCGATGATGGCCGATCGGTCGCGGCGGTGACGCTTGTGGGCGCCTGCGGCATGAGCGCGACGATCCTGTCCTATGGCGCCACGCTGCAATCATTGATCGTGCCCGACCGAAACGGGGTGCTGGCCGACGTGACCCTCGGCCATGCCACTCTGGGCGAATATCTCGGCCAGCCGCAATATTTCGGATCGAGCGTCGGGCGGGTTGCCAACCGCATCGCGGGCGGGCGCTTCGTGCTCGATGGCGAGGCTTGCAGCGTGCCTTGCAACAACGGGCCGAATGCGCTCCACGGCGGCCCGGGGGGCTTCGACAAGGCGCTTTGGGCCATCGCCGAGGTTGCAGACGGCCCCGAGCCTATGGTGCGCCTTGCCCATGTCAGCCCCGATGGCGACCAGGGCTTTCCCGGCGAGCTCAGCGTCACGGCGACCTATCGCCTGACCAACGCGGGCGAGCTGACGATCGATTACCGGGCGACGACCGACCGGCCCACGCTCGTCAACCTTACCAACCATGCCTATTGGAACCTCGCCGGGGAGGGCGCCGCGACCGGCGCGATGGACCATGTGCTGATGATTCCCGCCGCGCACTTCCTGCCGACCGATGCCTCGGCGATCCCGACCGGTGCATTCAGCCCCGTAGCGGGCACCCCGTTCGATTTCCGCGCGCCCGCCGTCATCGGCGCGCGGGTGCATGACGGATCGCACCCGCAGATCCGGATCGGCACTGGCTATGATCACAACTGGGTGGTCAGGCGCACGCGCTCTGCGGAGCCAAGGCTGATCGCCGCGCTCGCGCATCCGGGCTCGGGCCGCACGCTCGAGATGCTTTCGACCGAGCCGGGCGTGCAGTTCTATTCCGGGAATTTCCTCGATGGCAGCAGCATCGGGAAGGCCGGGCAGCGCTACCGGATGGGCGACGGCATCGCTCTGGAGCCGCAGATGTTCCCGGACACGCCCAACCGTCCGGAGTTCGGATCGATCCGCCTCGGCCCAGGCGAGGAATATCATCACCGGATCATCTTGCGCTTCGGGGTTGAAGGCTGAAGGCGCGCCGCCCGGAAAAACGCCTCAGACGTTGACCCCGAACAGGCGGCCGACCACGGCGGTCATCACCATCGCGAACACCCCCCAACCGACCACCCGCAAGGTTGCAGGCACGAGCGGCGCGGCCCCAGCCTTGGCGCCAGCCGCGCCGAGGAGCGCGAGGCACAGCACCGAGACCGTCACCACGCTTCCCATGATCGCCCCGGCCGGCGCGAGCCATGCGGCGGCCAGCGGCACGGCGGCGGCCGCGCTGAACGTCACGCCTGATGCGAACGCTGCCTGCAGGGGCTTGGCGGAAAGATGTTCGGACAGGCCCAGCTCATCGCGCACGTGCGCTTCGAGCGGGTCTCCCGCAGTCAGCTCACGCGCTACGGTCGCTGCGGTCGCCTCGGACAGCCCGCGCGCACGGTAGATCGCGGCGAGCTCGGCCTCCTCGTCAGCGGGCGTGGCGGCGAGCGCCTCCTTCTCGCGGGCAATGTCGGCGCGCTCTGAATCCGCCTGACTGGAGACCGAGATGTATTCCCCCGCCGCCATCGACATCGCGCCTGCCATCAGCGCCGCCGAGCCAGCGACCAGAATCGGCCCGGCCTCGGGCGTCGCCGCCGCCACGCCGATGATCAGTGAGGCGACCGAGATGACCCCGTCATTCGCCCCGAGCACTGCCGCGCGCAGCCAGCCGGTGCGGTTGACATAATGCGGATCGTCAGGGTGGGCGGTGATGTCGGTCATGCGCGCTCCTTGTGCCGTTGTTCGCGAAGCAAACACAAGGCGGCATTTGAACCGGGGCAGCGACGTGTTCGTCGAGTGCGGGTTGCGGCGCTGGCTGCACAGTGCCACGCAGCCGCATCGGATCCCCGCAATCCCCCCTCGTTCGGCCTGCGTTAAGGCGCGATTTGGACAAGCGGGCGGGCTGTCCGCCCTTCCGACCTGACCGCCCCTGCCCTCCCTGATCGATCCCGCCCATGGCCGCCAACCCCCTGCTCGAAAAGGCCTATCTCGCCCAGCGTGAGCGCTTGCTGCGCTTTGTGCGCGCGCGCGGGGCGGGGGATGCGGCCGAGGATCTGCTGCAGGAATTGTGGCTCCGCCTCGCCGCCGCGCCCGACCCTGCGGCGGCTTCGGGCATGGCTTACATGATGCGCGCCGCCGACCGGCTGATGATTGATCGCTATCGCTCGGCCAAGCAGGCCGGTTTGCGCGAAAAGGCCTGGGCCGAGGCGCAGCCGGGCCTGGCCGATAACATCGCGCCTGCGCCCGGCCCGGAGCGGAGCATCGCTGCGCGCCAGCAACTTGCCGCTGTCCAGCAGGCGCTTGAAGAGGTGGGTGAGCGCGCGGCTGCGCTGTTCCGCCGCCACCGTATCGACGGGGTGTCGCAGCGCGCGCTCGCGGAGGAATTCGGGATAAGCCTCAGCACGGTCGAAAGCGACTTGAGGCGCGTCTATGCGCGAATTGTCGATGTCAGGAGAACGATCGATGAGGCATGAGGCGAACGGCTCCGTCTTGCTTTCAGGAGACTGCAAGCGATGAACGGTGCCATGATCCCAGACCAGCCGATGCGCGAGGCCGCCCTTGCCTGGGCGCTGCGCACGCGTGAGCCCGATTTTGAGGCCTGGGACGATTTCACCGCCTGGCTTGAGGCGGCCCCTGCGCATGGGCTGGCCTATGACGAAGTGCAGTTCGCGCTGGATGAGGCTGATGCGGCGCTGGAGCTGCTGCCCGAACCTGTGCACGCACCGGCACCGGCACCGGGATACGCCGCCGCCAACGACAACCCCCCAGAGCCCGTGATCGGCTGGCTTTCCAGCCGCCGCGGTTGGCTGGGCGGGGCGATTGCCGCATCGCTGGTGCTTGCTCTGACCTCGGTGCTGTGGCTCTCCCCGAGCGGCGAACGGCTCTATGCGACCGCACCGGGCGAAACCCGGCTGATCGCGCTCAAGGATGGCAGCACGGTGGAACTTGCAGGCGGCAGCCGCATCGCGATCGAAGGCGAGCGGGAGGCGCGGCTCGAAGCGGGCCAGGCGCTCTTCACCATCCGCCACGACGAGGCCGATCCCTTCGTGCTGATCGCGGGCGAGGACCGGCTGGTCGATGCGGGCACGGTGTTCGACGTGCGGCTTTCGGGCGCGGGGGTTGATCTTGCCGTCGCCGAGGGCGCCGTGATCGTGAACCCCAAGGGGCAGAACCTGACCGTCACCGCCGGCGGGCGGGCCGTTCGCAGGCCGGGTGGGCGCTACAGCCTCGCCGCCGTCGACCCGCAGGCGGTTGGCGAATGGAGCCGCGGGCGGATCAGCTTCGAAAGCGCGAGCCTCGCCGAGATCGCCGCCGAATTGTCGCGGGCCACGGGCCGCCGCTTCAGCAGCACCGACAGCGCGACGCGCCTGTCGGGCAGCATTGCGCTGGGCGAGGTGCGCGACAACCCGCGCGCGCTTGAGGCGTTGCTCGGGGTGCGGGTGCGCGCGGCGGACGCAGACTGGGTGCTGGAAGCCGAGTGATCCCGATGAAGCCGTCCCTCCCACTTCTTGCGGTCATCGTGATCGCCGCCCCCGCGCCGCTGGCCGCGCGTGAGGCGGTGCTCGCGGTCCCGGCGGGGACGGCCTCGGAGGTGGCGATCGGCATCGCGCGGGCGACCAATGCGAGCATCGTCATTGCCGACCCCGCGCTGGGCCGCACGCAGGTGGCGGGGATCAAGGGCCGCATGGACGCCGAGGCGGCGGTGGCAAAGCTTGCCCGGGCGAGCGGGATGAAGGCGGTGCGCGTGGCCCCGCGCGCGTGGCGGCTGGTCGCCGCGCCGCGCTCTGCGCCCGTGTTCGCCCGCGCCCGTCCCGCAGGCATGGCCCCTGCCGCCACCACGCCGCCCGGCGCGCCGTCAGCCGAGGCCGAGGGCGCGCCGATCACCGTCACCGCCTCGAAGCGCGACCTCAGCTTTGCCGAGATGCCCGGACAGGTCACGCTGCTCGATGGCGCGGTGCTGGAACGCGGCGGGGTCGGCGGGACCGAGCGGATCATGCAGCGGGCGGCCACCGTCAGCTCGACCTATCTCGGCAGCGGGCGCAACAAGCTGTTCATCCGCGGCATCGCGGATTCGAGCTTCACCGGGCCGACGCAGGCGACTGTCGGCCAGTATTTCGGCGACCTGCGCCTGTCCTACAATTCCCCCGATCCTGACCTGCGCCTGTCGGATATGGAGCGGGTCGAGATCCTCGAAGGCCCGCAAGGCACGCTCTACGGCGCGGGCTCGCTGGGCGGGATCATCCGGTTGGTGCCGCGCGCACCCGAGCCGGGCGAGGCGCAGCTGATCGTTTCGGGCGGGGCGAGCGCGATCGCCCACGGCGAGCCGGGCGGTGATGCCCATGCGACGCTCAACCTGCCCCTGTCGGGCGAGACCGCTACCTTGCGGCTCAACCTCGATGCGGCCACGCTCGGCGGCTATATCGACAAGCCGGTGATCGGCCGCAAGGACGTCAACCGCACTGCGATCCTTTCCGGTCGCGCGGCCTTGCGGGTCGACATCGCGCCTGACTGGAGCGCAGACGTGATCCTGCTCGGGCAGGACACCGAGGCCGAAGACAGCCAATATGCCGACCGCAATGGCCCTGATCGGCTGGGAAGCTCGGCGCAGGTCACCGAAGGCTCCCGCGCGCGGTATGGGCAGGCGCAGCTGGTGGTGACGGGGCGGCTCGGCGATGTGCGGGTCAAGTCCTCCACCGGATTGGGCGCGCAGAACCTCACCGAACGTTACGACGCCACCATGCCCGGTGATCCCGGCCCGGCGCGATTGTTCCGCCAGCGCAATCAGACGCGCATGATCGCCAACGAGACGCGGGCGTGGCAGCCGGTCGGCGGCAAGGGCTGGGGCTGGGTGCTGGGATCAAGCATCATCGACAACCGCAACACCCTGACCCGCGTGCTCGGGCCGGTGACAGGGACGGCCCCGGCGACCGGCGTGCGCAACACCGTGTTCGAGATCACCGGCTATGGCGAGGCGAGTTACCGGGCCCTTCCGGCGCTGACGCTGGCGGCGGGCCTGCGGGTGACCAAGGTTGAAATCGGCGGGGCGGGCGAGGATGTCTCGCGGGCCGCAGCGCTGGCAGGCGCAGCGGTGACGGCCAAGCGGCGCGAGACCGCCTACCTCCCCTCGGCTTCGGCACTGCTCGACATTGGCGACAAGGGCCGGGCCTACCTGCGTTATCAGGAAGGCTTCCGCCCCGGGGGGCTTGCGGTGGCGGGCGATTTCGTGCGCCAGTTTGCGTCCGACCATGCGCGCACCGTGGAGCTGGGCGGCGGCTGGGGGCAGCCGGGGCGCGGCGCCTTCGATATCGGGGCGAGCCTGTCCTACACCCGCTGGCGCAACATCCAGGCCGATTTCATCGACGAGAGCGGCCTGCCCTCCACCGCCAATATCGGCAATGGCCGGATCTGGGCGGCGAGCGTTTCGGGCAGCGCGCGGATCGCGGGCGCGCTGCGGCTGGAATTCGGCGCGACCCTTAACGACAGCGATGTCGACGAGCCGGTCGTCTTGCCGCTCACCCGGCTCAGCCGCATCCCCAACATCGCGCGCTTTTCGGGGCGGGCGGGGCTCAACTGGCGGCGCGATTTCGACAATGGGACCGGTATCGAGGCGGAAGGCTGGGCGAGCTATATCGGCAAGTCGCGCCTCGGGATCGGGCCGGAGCTGGGCGAATTGCAGGGTGACTACCTCGACAGCGGGGCTACCTTACGCTGGGGGCGCGAGAACGCGGGGCTGACGCTTTCGGTCACCAACCTTGTCGACACCGTGGGCAACCGCTTCGCGCTCGGCACGCCGTTCGCCACCGGCCGCGCGCAGATCACCCCGCTCCAGCCGCGCACCATCCGCATCGGCTTCGACGCGCGCTTCTGACGTTTTTTTTCGCGCTGGGGCCAAGGTGCTCGGGCGAGGGCTCCGTCTCTTGGGGGAACACCCCAGGAGAACCCCCCGATGCTTCGTACGACCCCCCTCGTCTGCACCCTGCTCGCCGGCACTGCCGTGGCCGCGCTGTCTCAGCCGCTCGCCGCGCAGAGCGTCATCAACACCGCGCGCACCACGCCGGTCGTCACCTCGACGGTGAACAACGGCCAGCCCGCCGATGTGCGGATCGATGCCGCCGGATCGGTGACCGTGACGAGCGGTACCGCGGTTACGGTCGACAGCAACAATTCGGTGACCAACCAGGGCGCCATCAAGATCAGCAATGCCGACAACGCGGTCGGCATCCGCGTCACCCCGGGCCGCACCGCGAACATCACCAATTCCGGCACGATCACGATCGACGAGACCTATACCGCGACCGACACCGACAATGACGGCGACCTTGACGGGCCCTTCGCCACCGGCACCGGGCGCACCGCGATCCTCATCGAGGGCGCGCTGACCGGCAACCTTGGCCACACCGGCACGATCCTTGTCGAAGGCAACAATTCGGCCGGCATCCGCGCATTGGGCCCGATCACCGGGACGGTCACGCACGAGGGCAAGACCACTGTGATCGGCACCAACGCGGTCGGCGTGCAGCTCGGCAATGTTTCGGGCAATGTCCGGCTTGCAGGCGAGATCGCCGTGCAAGGGCAGGGTGCGCGCGGCGCGGTGCTGAGCGGCGATCTGGGCGGCGCGTTGCAGGTGCAGAGCACGATCACCGTGACCGGTTATCGCAGCGCCGCCGCTCCCACCGACCCCAGCAAGCTCGATGCCGATGACCTGCTGCAAGGCGGCAGCGCGCTCACCATCGAAGGCAATGTCGCACGCGGCATCATCTTCGAGGCGGTCGGATCGACCAGCCCGCGGGTGCTTGCCTACGGGGCCGCGCCCGCGATGCAGGTCGGCGGGACGACAAACATCACTGTCGGTGCGACCCAGGGTACCGCCAGCGGCTTCGGCATCATCCAGACCGGTACGATTCTCGGGGACGGTGTCTATCAGGGCATCGACGGCACAGGGATGCGTATCGGCGGGCGTGGCGGCGAGGTCGTGATCGCGAACGGCATGCTGGTGAACGGCGAGATCCGTGGTGCCTCGCGCGGGGCCAATGCCACCGGCCTTGACCTCGCGGCAGGCACCCGCCTGCCCGAACTGGGCAATGCTGGCACCATCTCGGCGACCGTCAGCGGCACAGCAGGGAACGGCCAGGCGACTGCGGTGCTGGTCGGTGAGAGCGCCGTGCTCCCGACACTGCGGAATTCCAGGACGATCACCGCCGCCACCATCAGGGACGGGAGCGCCTTTGCCATCCTCGACCGATCGGGCACACTGGGTCTCGTCGAGAACAGCGGCGCGATCGGCGCGAGCGGGGCCGACACCGCCTCGACCCGCAATGTCGCGATCGATCTTTCAGCCCGCAGCGGCGACAGCATCATTCGCCAGACCGTGGTTGCCGCAGGCGTCACCGCGCCCTCGATCACCGGCGACATCCGCTTCGGCAGCGGCAGCGACCGGCTTGAACTGCTCGACGGCACCATGACCGGCAACGTCAGCTTCGGCGGCGGCACCAACCGGCTGATCATGAGCGGCGATGCGGTGATGATCGGCAATGCCGATTTTGGCGGCGGTGCCGGCGTCCTTACGCTCGCCAACACCGCGCTGTTCAGCGGGCGGCTGACCGGCGCACAGAACCTCGCGGTCAACATCGGCAGCGGCACGCTTCAGCTGGCGGGGCCGACCACCATCGCCAGCCTTGAAACCGGTGCGAACGGCGTGATCGGCGCAAGCGTGGGCGGCGCGGCGGGCACCAACACCGCAATCACCGTCACCGGCAATGCCAGCTTCGGCACTGGCACCAAGCTGCGCGTCCGCCTTGCCGATATCAACACGGCGGTCGGCACCTTCACCGTCATCAACGCCGGAAGCCTGACCGGGGCGAGCAACCTTGCCGCCGATAGCGCGCTGGTGCCGTTCCTCTACAAGGCGGCCATCGCGGTGAGCGGCAACAACGTCAATGTCGCGGTCACTCGCAAGGCGACCAGCGAACTGGGGCTCAACGCCTCGGAAGCGCGCGCCTTCGACCCGCTGTTCGCCGCGCTGTCCAAGGACGCCAAGGTCGCCGACCTGTTCCTGAACATCAACGCCGCGAACGTGTTTCAGGCCTATGTCGCCCAGACCCTGCCCGATCACGCGGGCGGCAGTTTTGAAGGCGTGAGCCAGGGCCTGCGCACCCTTTCGCGCGGGTTCATGGATCCCAATTCCCCCTTCGACGAGGAAGGCAAGATCAAGATCATCGCCGATTTCGGCAGCTGGAACGTCGACAAGAACCGCGGGACGTCTGCCGACTTCGATCTCGGGGGGATGGGTCTGCGCGCCGGGGCCGAATACATGACCGGGATCGGCGCCTTCGGGGTGACCGGCAGCTGGCTGTGGAACAAGCACAAGGCCGGTCTGGGCGACAATTCGGTGCTGTCCGATACCTACGAGGCGGGCGTCCACTGGCGCGGCAAGTTCGGGCCGGTGCTGGGCTTTGCGCGGGTCGGTGCGGGCAAGTCTGACTTTACGGGCAGCCGGGTGTTCGCGGGCGGCACGGGCACCAATGCGATCAACTACACGATCCAGCGCGAATGGAGCGGCGACTTTGTCACGGCCACCGGCGGCGTGTCGATCGAAGGCGGCTCGCAGTTCTTCTTCTTCCGCCCTTCGGTGGTGGTCGATTACCTGCGGCTGAAGGAGGACGGCTACACCGAAACCGGCGGCGGCAATGCGCTGAACCTGACGGTCGATGCGCGCACGAGCAAGGAGCTTGCGGTCAATGGCGGTCTGACGGTCGGGGCCGATCTGTTCGGGATGCAGGCGCGCGACCGCGGCTGGCTGAGGCTGGAGGCCGAGGGCGGCTGGCGCGAGCTTCTGACCGATGACATCGGCTCGACCCGCGCGCGTTACAACACCGGCGCGTGGTTCACGCTCGACCCGGAAGGGCGCGACAGCGGCTGGTTCGCCCGCGCCCGCGCGCTGGGCGGGGATGCCAGCTACACGAT
>JAIYAL010000153.1 GCA_027489095.1 Erythrobacteraceae bacterium | reverse complement strand
GTGTAAGTCGTGCCTTTCGGGCAAGACCAACCTGTGCACCGCGATCCGCGCGACGCAGGGCAAGGGGCTGATGCCCGATGGCAGCAGCCGCTTTTCCTACCGCGGCCAGCCGGTGTTCCATTACATGGGCTGTTCGACCTTTTCGAACTTCACCGTCCTGCCTGAAATCGCGGTTGCGAAGATCCGCAAGGACGCCCCGTTCCAAAGCGCCTGCTACATCGGCTGCGGGGTGACGACCGGGGTCGGCGCGGTGACCAACACCGCCAAGGTGCAGGTCGGCGACAATGTCGTGGTGTTCGGCCTCGGCGGGATCGGCCTCAATGTTATTCAGGGCGCGCGGCTGGCAGGCGCGAACATGATCGTCGGGGTCGACATCAATCCCTCGCGTGAGGAATGGGGCAAGCGCTTCGGCATGACCCACTTCCTCAATTCCGCCGGCATGAGCCGCGAGGATATCGTGGCCCAGATCGTAGCGCTGACCGACGGCGGAGCGGACTATACCTTCGATGCCACCGGCAACACCGAAGTGATGCGCACCGCGCTCGAAGCCTGCCACCGCGGCTGGGGCACGAGCATCATCATCGGCGTGGCGGAAGCGGGCAAGGAAATCGCGACGCGTCCGTTCCAGCTCGTCACCGGCCGCAATTGGCGCGGCACCGCGTTTGGCGGGGCCAAGGGCCGCACTGATGTGCCCAAGATCGTCGACATGTACATGACCGGCAAGATCGCGATCGACCCGATGATCACGCACGTTATGGGCCTGGAGGAGATCAACACTGCCTTCGATCTGATGCACGAGGGCAAGTCGATCCGCTCGGTTGTGGTGTTCTGACCGCAGCAATCCGCCCGGCCCCGCCCCTCATCTAACTCAGTGGTTAACCGGGTGGTTACACGCGCGCGCTATGGCCGAAGGCGATAGTGGCCCTCCCCCCCTCGGGGCCCGGCAGGTGAGGAATGTACGAGAGCAGGATTGCAGCCGACCCCGTGACGGTCGCGGCGACCCCGGGCTTTGCGCCCGAGATCGACGCGCTGGCGGCGTGCAACCTTGCGCGCCACGCCTTTCTGCGCGCGGCTTGGTATGGCGCAGGGGAACTCAAGACAGCACGAACGCTGGTGGTGCGCCGGGGCAATTCCGGCGCGCTGCTTGCCGCGATCCCGACGATCCCTTTCGGTCCGGCTTTTGCAGGCGCGCGCAAGGTGCCGGGGGCGTATTGGCCCCTGCGCGGCTTGGGCTTGGCGCCCGATTGCGATCTGCTCGAACTGGAGCACGCGCTCGCGCACCCCGCCGCGCGCAGCCTCGGCCGCGTCTGGCGGCTCGGACCGGCGCGCTGCGACGATCCTTCGATCCGGCTGCTGGTCGACGCCGCCCGGCTCGCCGGCTGGCACGTCCTGTCACGCAGCGCCGGAACCGCTTTCGTGATCGATTGCGATGCCGCGCGCACCGCCGGGGGCCTGCGCGAATCGACCGGCAAACGCCTCGCCAAGATCGAAGGCCGCCTTGCCCGTCTAGGGACAGTGACCTGGGAGCTCGTACGCGGCAGCGACTGGAGCGCAGCCGTGCTCGATGACCTCGGCGCGATCGAGGGGGCGAGCTGGATCGCCGCCAAGACCGACGGCAGCGGCGCCAAGTTCATGGCGCCCCGACAGCGCGTCAGTTGGCAAGCGGTGCTCACCGACCCAGTGCTGGCGGAGATGCTCTGCGCGACGATCCTCAGGCTCGATGGTCGGGCGGTCGCCTTCAGTTTCGACCTCGACGACGGCCCGGTGAAATATGGCATCGCAGGAAGCTACGTGAGCGAGCTCGGCAAGTACGAGATCGGCAAGCTGGTGAATTATCGCACTCTCGTTGACGCCATCGCAGACGGCCAGCAGGTGCTCGACTTGGGCGCGGGCGACAGCGGCTACAAGCGCGCAATGGGCGCGGTCGCAGGCTATGACCTCATCGATCTCGTGTTCGTGGGCAGCCGCACCGCAGCCCGGCTGATGCAGCGGATGTGGGGCCCGCTCCTGTCTGCGAGCGGCCCGCAAGGCGCGTGGCCGGCACGGGTGCCCGCCAATGGCTGAGCGTCCCACGCAATCGCTCGCTTCGCAAGTGCGCACTGCTGTGATCTGGCGCTCGGGCAGCCAGATCGGCACGCAGATCGTGTCATGGGCTTCGACCCTGATCGTCATCCGCTTGCTCGCCCCGCAGGACTACGGCCTGTTCGCGATGGCGCAGGTCATGCTGATGCTGCTCAACACCATGAACGGCTGGGGTCTGGCGAGCGCGCTGATCCGCGAGCCCGAGGTCAGCGAGGAGCGCCTGCGCCAGGCCTTGGGGATGCTCATCCTGCTCAATTTCGGCCTCGCGCTGATCCAGTTCCTTACCGCGCCGCTGGTTGCGTTGTGGTTTGAGCAGCCGATGGTCGCGGACCTCCTGCGGGTGCAGTCGCTGACCTATCTTACCATTCCGTTCAGTGCCTTGTCCTATGCGATGCTGTCGCGCCGGATGGAGTTCCGCAAACCGGCACAGGTGCGCCTTGCCTCCGCGATCGCCGGCGCAGTCACGGCGCTGCTGGGTGCCTTTGGCGGCTGGGGCGTGTGGACGCTGGTCGTCGCCCCGATGATGATGTTCCTCACTGAGGCGATCGGTATGACCTGGGCTGCGCGCGCGCCGATCCGCCCGATCTTCCGCTTTGCCGGAGCCGGGCATATCGCAGGGTTTGGCGGAGTGATGACCGCGACGCAGCTGTTCTGGTTCGTCCAGAGCCAGTCCGACGTGATGATCGCCGGGCGGGTGCTCGATCCGCATGAGCTGGGCGTCTACACCACTGGCCTGTTCCTTGCGCAGCTGCTCGCGGCCAAGTTCGTGCCGCCGATCAACGAGATCGCCTTTGCCGCCTATTCGCGGCAAAACGCCGCTCTCCAAGGCACGCCCGAAGCCGACCTCGGAGCGGGCGCGCTGCTCGCGACGATCCGGCTGGTGCTGCTGGTGGCGCTGCCCGCCTATGCCGGGATGGCCGCAGTCGCGCCCGCACTTGTGCCGGTGGTGCTTGGGCAGCAATGGCACGAAATCGTCCCGCTGCTCCCGATCATGTGCATCGCAATGGCGATGATGACACTACAGATCCTGTTCGCCCCAGCCACAAACGCGCGCGGGGTGCCGCTCGCGGCGCTCAGGATCACGATGATCGGCAGCGTCGTGATGACCGGCGCCTTCTTCATCGGCTCGCACTGGGGGCTGCATGGCTTTGCTTGGGGCTGGGTCGGCGGGATGGCGGTGCTGACCGGCGCGACAGTGATCCTGTCGGGCGGGATCATCGGGCTTCGACCCAGCGGCCTTGCCCGCGCGATCCTCCCGCCGCTCGCCGCCGCGCTACTGATGGCGGCAATTGTTCGGTTGATGCTGGGCCTGCTCCCCGCGGGGCTGATGCCGCTGCTGGCGCTGGGCCTGTGTGTGCCGCTCGGCGTGACGCTTTACCTCGGCTTCCTCCAGCTGATCGCGCCCGAGCGGATCGCCGAGGCGCTGCATTTCATGCGCAACCGCGGCGACGATGACGAGAGTCAGGCCGAGCCCGCTCCGGCCGAGTAACCGCGGCGGCACGCACTGGCAAAAGCGCGCGATTGACTTGGGGACGCCGATCATGTTGGTCGCCGCCATGATCACCGGCCGCCCCGCTCCCGAAACGCGTCTCCACGCCGTTGGCGGCACCCAGATCGCTGCGCACCACTGGCCTGCCGCGGGTGTGGGCGATGGCGGAGCCGCCCCGCTGGTCTTCGCCCACGCGACGGGCTTTCACGGGCGGGTTTGGGACGCGATCATCGAGCAGCTTCCCGCGCACCGAGCCCATGCGCTCGACATGCGCGGGCACGGGGGATCGGGCGGCGGGCCGGTCGCGGACTGGCGGGTGCTGGCGAGCGACGTTGCCGAGCTCCTCGCCGCAGAGGGCATCGCCAGCGCGGTCGGCATCGGCCATTCAATGGGCGCGCACGCCCTCCTTCAGGTCGCCGCCGATCACCCGGGGGTTTTCGCCCGCCTCGTGCTGTTCGATCCCGTCATTCTTGCGCCCGAGTTCTACGCGCCGGGCGAGCCGCTCTACACCGCCGAAAACCCCCATCCCGCGATCCGCCGCAAGCGCGATTTCGCATCGCCCGAGGCAATGATGGAACGGTTCAGGGACCGCGACCCCTACAGCCTTTTCGACGCCCGAGTGTTCGAGGATTACTGCCGCTTCGGCCTCGTCCCCACCGCTTCCGGGGAGGGCATGGAACTCGCCTGCTCACCCGAGGACGAGGCCAGCGTCTATGCTTCGAGCCGCAGCAATCCGGGCATTATCGAGGCGGCCAAGCGGGTCGATATACCGGTGCTGGTGGTGCGCGCGTTGTACACCACCTTGAACGATTTCAAGAGCTCGCCGACTTGGCCGGAGCTCGCCAGCATCCTCCCGCAGGGGCAAGACCTCCACCGACCCGACATGACCCACTTTCACCCCTTCCAGGACCCGGCGGATGCGGCGCGGATCATTGCGGAATTTGTAGGTTTCACGTGAAACATTGCCCCGCGCTCACCCCGCGGCGTCAAGCAAATCCCTGATATCACTACGAATGCTCTCCAGCATCCCGACGTCTGCCTGTTGGAGATTGGCCCCGATCTGGCTCGCCAACCCGCCGTAGAAAACCCTCAGGCTGGTGCGCAGCGGATGGTCCGGGGCAACCGACTGGGCGAGCCACAACATGATCGTCTGGGCCCGGGTCAAGGGCTCGCTAGGGGGGGTCTGGGACCGCTCAAACGCGATCAAGGCCTGGCCTAGCGCGGCCGAGGCCTCCTCAAGACAGATGCGCGTGAGATCAGCCCGGCCCGATGCCTCGATCCGCGCCTCAAGCGCGACGCGGCGATAGGTGGCGGCGGGGTTCTGGTTAAGCATCCGCATGGGCCTTGCTCCTTAGCGGTCACGCGCCGACCAGATGTCGACCTGCTGGCGAAGGAAGGCGAGCGTCGATTGCGACGCGGAAACGCGGCGCTCGGACGCGGTGAATTCGCGCGTCAGCCGGAGGCGCAGCGCGTCCTGCTGCTCGGCGATCTTCGCCAGCCGCGCGTCGCTTGAGGCGAGCTGCGCCTCGTAACGCTTGAGCGACCCGCCAAGCGATGAGGCATCGGTGGTGAGGCCGTTCTCACGCGCGAGGCGGTCCATGGTGGCGAACACGCCGCTGGCCCCTGCGGTGAACATGGCCGCGACCGCATCGGGGCTGGTCTCGAGCGATCGGTTCAAGCGCGCTGCGTCGAGCCGGAACGTGCCGTCGCGGTTCAGCGCGAGGCCGAGATCGCCGAGCGTGCGCGGCTCGCCGCCGACGGCGCCCGGCATCACCACGCGGCTCGCCAACCCACTGAGATCGCGGCGCAGTTCACGGGCGCCAGGGTCGTTCCCCAGATTCCCGCCGACAGGTGAGGCCAGTTCATTGACCTGCCCGGCGATGTCATTGAGCGCGGCGACGAAGTCCGCCATGACGCTGGAAATCGCATCAGAGTTATTGGCAAAGCTCAGCGTGGTGGGCGCGCCGACATTGGTGCCGGTGAGGTTCATGGTGAACCCGCCCGGCAGGCCGGTGACGCGATTGGTCGGGCTGGTCATCGCCACGGTATCGAGCCGGAAGGCCGCATCGCGCGCGGTTGCCCTTAACTCGCCGCCACTGCTCGCCGGGCTCCAGCCGAGATAGCTGAGATCGCCCGGCACGCTGTTAGCAGGAACGTTGACGCTGGCCGCTTCGAGCACGAAGCCGCTCGCGGCGCCCTCATTGCCCTTCATCACCAGCTGCGCGCCGCTCGGGCCAGTGGCGACATAGGCGTTCACCGCCCCGTTGCTGGCCTGGTTGATCTTGGCTGCAAGGGTGGCGAGGCTATCGGTGGCACTCACCGCGATGGGGGCGGCCGCGCGCGCGGTATCGGGGGTGAAGCTCGCGCCCGAAACCGTGCCGAAGCGCAGCGTCAGCGTGCCCGCGCCGACCGGCGTATCGCGCGTGGCGAGCGCACGCGACACCAGGGTCTGGCCCTGCGCGAGCTGGGTGACTTCGAGCGAGAAGTTGCCGCGCGGCGAAACGCCGGCGGGCACGCTGACCTTGGCGATGGCGGGATTGGCAAGCTCGGGCTTGGGGGCCAGATCGCCGCCCCGCACCCGGTCGCCGAGCGCGCTTGCCAGACTGGTGACCGCGCCGCGCAGCTGTCCGGCCGCCGAAACCTGCGCCTTCAGCGCGGTCTGGCGCGCGGACAGCTGGTCGCGCTGCGCAGCGAAGCTTGCCGCGGCGATGTCGGTGGCGAGCTTGATGAAATCGACGCCGCTGCCTGCGCCGAGCGCTGAGATGACTGAGGAGCCGGAAGTGGTCATGGTGCTGAGGACGGGCGGGGGGCGAGAAGTTTAAGCACGCGCATCGGGCCTCCCGTCACCATCAAAGCGCAGACCCGCAGGCACATCGATCACCGGGCGGCGCGGACGTGCCCCGCGTTTCAGGGCCATGACAAAGGCGACCAGCGAGGCAAGCCCGACGTACAGCTCTTCGCGCACCATCTGGTTCGGGCGGGTGGTGAAATAGACCGCGCGGGCAAGCTGCGGATATTCGAGCACCGGAAGGCCGGTTTCCGCCGCGATCTCGCGCATCGCCAGCGCGGTTTCGCCCCGGCCTTTGGCAAGCAGCAACGGGGCGGGCGCGCGATCCGGATCGTAAGTCAGCGCGACCGCGAAGTGCAGCGGGTTGACGATCAGGAACTGGGCTTCCTTCATCGCCTTGGCGACGCCCCCGCGTGCCAGATCGCGCTGGCGCTGGCGCCGCGCCGATTTCATCTCGGGCGAGCCTTCGGATTGCTTGTTCTCCTCCTTCATGTCCTGAAGGCTCATCTTGAGGCGCTTGTCGCGCTGGAAGCGTTGCAGCGGATAATCGATCGCGGCGATCACCAGCAGCCCGATCAGCAGCGCCGCCACCAACGAGGTGATCGCATCGAGCGCAAGGCCCACCTGCGCCTCGAGCGGCAGGGTGCCGAGTGCCAGAAGTTCAGGGACGCGGCCCTTCGCCCAGAACCACGCGATGCCTCCAAGCAAGGCGAGTTTGGCGAGCCCCTTGCCAAGCTCGATCAGACCTTGCCAGCCAAGGATGCGCTTGAAGCCCGACAGCGGGTTGATGCGCGAAGGCTTGAAGGCGGCGCTGCCCGCGTTGAAGCGCCCCTCACCGAGCAGCATCTGCGAGGCGATGGCAGCCAGCGCAACGATCAGGCCAAGCGCGATCACCGGCGGCAGCGCGGCCAGCGCCGCATCGGCGAGCAGGCCGCCGGGCGCAAAGCTCTCGAGCGCGGCACGGTCGAAGGTCAGCCCCGCGCGCGCAACATCGCCCATCGCGGCGTTGAGCCACGCGCCGAGGCCGTAGAGCGCGAAAGCTCCCGAGCCGGTCGCGGCAACGGTGGCAAGCTCCTTCGAGCGCAGCACGTCGCCCTTTTTGGCGGCGTCGGAACGGCGCTTGGCGGTTGGCGCGAAGGTCTTTTCGCCGGGGGTCTCTTCAGCCATCAGCGCGCGCCGATCAGCTGCGCGGATTGGTCGAGCGCGGTCTCCAGCACGCCCCTGAGCTGCGCGGTCATCACCGGCAGCGCGACAATCATCGCCGCGATCCCGGCGAGCACGCCGGCGGGCAGGCCCAGCGCGAAGAGGTTAAGCGCCGGCGCGGAGCGAGCGAGCAGGCCGGTCAGGATCTGCACCAGCAACAAAACCAGCACCACCGGCAGCGCGATGGCTGCGGCCGTGGCAAGGCCCGCGCCGAAGAACAGCACCACGCTCTGCGCCCGCCACGCCCCGAAGGCGGCCTCGCCCGCGGGCAGCAGCCGGTAGCTCTCGACCAGCAGCTCGAGCCACAGGAGGTGCGCGCCGGTGGCATAAAACAGCAGGCTGAGGACGAGGCTGAAGAAGGTTCCGAGCGCACCCGCCTGCGCGCCGCTCGCCGGGTCGATCGAGGTGGCGATGGCAAGACCCATCGTGCCCGCGATCTGCTCTGCGGCGATCAGCGGAATGGCAAAGGCGAGTTGCAACACGAAGCCGAGCATCAGGCCGATGATGACCTCGTGCAGCACGGCGAGGATGGCGGCGATGCTCGCCATGGCGGGGGTGGGCGCGATCGGCACCCAGCTTGCCACGAAATATCCGAGCACGATCGATAGCAGGATCCGCACCGGCGCGGGCACCGCCGTCCCGCCGATCATCGGCGCCGCCATCAGCGCCGCCCCGCAGCGGACCGAGAGGAACAGGATCTGCCACAGCATCGCCTCGATGCTGCCGAAACCGAAGTCGAGGACGTTCATCGCCTTACGCGCTCAGATTGGCGACCTGCGCCATGATCTCGCGGGTGAAATCGGTGAGCAGCCCCATCATCGCCGCGCCCAGCACCACAAACACGAGCGCTGTGATCGCGAGCTTGGGGATGAAGGAGAGGGTCTGTTCGTTGACGGATGTGGCGGCCTGGATGATCCCCACGACAAGGCCGACCACCAACGCCGCGATCAGCACCGGCCCGGCGATCAGCGCGGTCACCCACAAGGTCTGGTCGGCGAGCGCGAGGAGGGCGGCGTCCTCCTGCATCACGAGAAGCTCATGGCTAACGAGCCCATCAAGAGCGCCCAGCCATCGACCAGCACGAACAACAATAGCTTGAATGGCAGCGAGATAATCGTCGGCGAGAGCATCATCATGCCCAGACTCATGAGCACGCTTGCGACCACGAGATCGATGACGAGGAACGGCAGGAAAATCATGAAGCCGATCTGGAAGGCGGTCTGAAGCTCGCTGGTGACAAAGGCCGGGAGCAGGATCGAGAAGGGCACGTCCTTACCGTTCTGGAAAGTGCCGCCCCCAGCCACATCCGTGAACATGATGAGGTTGGATTCGCGGGTCTGGCGTAGCATGAAGGCGTGGAACGCCTCGCCCGCTTCGCCGATCGCAGCGTCGGCGGTGATGGTGCCCGCGGAATAGGGCGCGATCGCCTGCGTGTTCACAGCGTCGAGCGTCGGGGCCATGACGAACAGCGAGAGGAACAGCGCCAATCCGGCGAGGACCTGTCCCGGCGGAGAGCCTTGCAGGCCCAGCGCCTGACGCAGGATCGCCAGCACCACGAGGATCCGCAGGAAGCTCGTCATCATCAGCACCAGCGCGGGCAGGATGGTGAGCAGGCCCATCACCACCAGCAGCTGGAGCGAGAGGCTCAGCGGGGTGTCATCGCCTGCACCTTTATCACCCAGCGCCCGCTCGACCGCCGCGCCGACGCCTGCCGAGACAGGATCGGGGGCGGGCATCATGGGGACAGGAGCGGCTGCGGCGGTAGGTGCAGCGGCTTGCGCCCCCTCGGGCACCAGCCAAAACATGGTTAACGCGGCAAGGCAGGCGAGGCCGACTTGGACGATCAGAGCGCGGCGCATCATTCGCTCTCCGGCAATATCGCAGTTGCGGGAGCCTCACCCGGCGCCACTTCGGCCAACCGCACCATGCCCTGACGGGTGCAGCCCAGCAGGATCTCGCGGTCACGGAAGCGCACCACGGCAAGCTTCATTCCCGGCCCGATCAGGCTGGTCTCGACCAACTGGAGCTGACGCGCGCCGCCTGCCCGCCCGCCCGCAAATCCGCCCGCAAACCCGCCCGCTCCGGGCGCGTCGTGGAGGCGGGTCTGGAGCCAGCGGGTCAGCCACAGGCTCCCCCAGATGAGGCCCGCGAGCAGCGGCAGCAGCACCGCGAGGCGCAGGAGATATTCGAGCATCGTTCCCGCCCCAACCTAGAGCAGATCATCGAGGTTGAAGGGATCGTCTGCGGGCTCGGGGGCCGGTGCCTCGGGCTCGGCGCTGGCAGGGGTATCGAAAGCCCCGGCAGGCGGCGCCCCAAAGCCCGAGAGGCCCGGCGCGGGGGGCACGTCCTGCCCGTCCTCTCCGACGAGGCTGACGATCCGCAAGGCAAAGCGTCCCTTCTCGGCCACCACCTCACCGCGGGCGATCACCCGGCCATTGGCGGTGACGTCGAGCAGCTCGTCGGTCAGCCGGTCGAGTGTCACGGTGCTCCCCTCGCCCAGTGTCAGCACCTCGCGCAGCGGCAGTTCGGCGCGACCGAGCTCAACCGAAAGGCGCACGGCAACATCGCCGAAGCGGGAGAAAGCGGCGGGTTGGAAAGCGTTCATGGCGCGACACCTTGATGAGCAGCGGGGGGGCGAGAAACGGGGGGATGAGAAGCAGGAGCGGATGGCGGGAAGCGGGTCAGGCGGATCGCCATGTGGTCCGCTGCGGTGCCAACGCTGCCGTGGGCCAGCACTGTCTCGCCAACCATCAGCGGCACCTGCCGGCCCATCGCCAGCGGGATCATGTCGCCCGGGCTCAGGGTCTGAAGCCGGGCCAGCGAGAGGTCGAACTCGGCGAGCACGACGTGCAGCGCCAGCGGCATCTCGGCGAAGGGCGCAGCGAAGCCGGTGGCGGGTTGTCGGGCAGCCCGGCTACGCGGACGGCGGCCTCCGCCCGGCAGCAGCCGAGGCATCCGCTCAGCCGCCACCGCCAGCGCGGCGCGCCAGGTGCAGCCCTGGCGGTTGGCGATTTCGAAGACGAAGAACAGCGCCTGGGCATCGAGCGCGAAGGGCTTCAACCGCGCCGCGCTTTCGCTGCGCACGATCACCTCTCCGCAACTGGCCCCGCCACTGGCCCTGCCACCGGCTGTGGACGCGCCCGTCGCTGAAGGCGGCGGCATATCGCCATAACTTGCTTGGGTAATCGCACCGGCGATCATCGTCGCGGTCTCCTCGACCAGCAGCGCGGCCGAGCGCGGCAGTGCCTCGGGCAGCCCACCGGCGATCCGCCCGTCGCCGCCGAAGCTGCGGTCGGTGAGCGCGATGGCGGTGGCGAAATCGAAGCTGAGCAGCGCGGTTTCACCGCTCGCCCCAACCCGGATCAGGCTGTTGGCGGCGACCATGCCGATGCGCCCAAGCGCCTCCGCTCCGCTGATCGTCTCGGGCTCGCTGATGTTGACCTTGAGCCGGTCGCCCGAGAGCAGCGCGGACAGATCATCGGCCAGCAGCCGCGCGAGGTCACGCCGCCACGCGGCAAGCTGCGCGGTGCGTTCTTCGGGGTTCGGCCCGCGGCCAAGGGAATGCGAGAGGAGCTCGCGGCAATGCGTTGCCGCCGCGCGCGCCGAGCCGAATTCGTGGGCCATCCTCATTGGACGAGGAACCCCTTGAAGTGCACCGAATCGATCCCGCCGAAGCCCTCCTTCTCCTCGAGCACCTCGTTGACCGCCTTGGTAAGCCGCCCGGCAATGCGCTTCTTGCCGTCGACGTCATAGGCCTCGGCCTCGGTGGTGGCGGCAAGCTGGGCGAGGATCGCTGAGCGGATCGCCAGCTCATGGGTCTTGACCCATTGCAGCACTCGTCCGTCGCGGCGGGTCGAAACCGCCAGCTCGACCTGCACCAGCCCCGCCGAATCCGCGAGGTTGGAAGTGAAGCTCTCGGTGAAGGAATAATAGGCGGTGCGGTACTTGCTGCCGCCCTCGCCATAGACCGGTGCGCCGGCGTCCTTTTCCTTGTCCGCGCCGGGGACCGGATACGGATCGGTATCGGTTTTGAGCACCAGCTTGGGCTGGTCGGGTTCGTGCTTGGCATCCATGCCGGGGATCAGGCCCATCGCGAAGGCGCCATAGGCCCCGCCCGCTCCAACCCCGAGCAGCAACACGGCGCCGATGATCAGCTTGATCGCGCCTCCTTTGCCGGACTTGCCGCCTTCGCTTGCGTTGTCGGACTTGTCCTTGCCCTTGGCCACCCTGTCAGCTCCCTGTGGTCGTCATGCGCCGGTCAGGCGAACAGCCCGCCGGAATGCGAGCTAGAGCTGGCGGAGCCGGCCTCCTCCACCTCGGCGCGAGCCGCAAGCGCGGCGGCGGTCGAGGGGCGGCGGTGGTCCGGCGCAGTTTCGCCGTCACGGCCACCCGAATGCCCGAGGTATGGTTGCGAGGCCCCTTGCCCGCCACTAGGGGATGACCCGGAGCGGTGCTCGCCAGTGCCTTGGAACGCGCCGTTCTGGCCCGATCCGTTCTGGCCCATGAACGGCCCGCTGTCGGGAGCGGCCGAGGCGGCCGCGACGGAGCGCTCGGCGAGGGCGGCCTGGATCGCGGGGACAAAGCCCGGATCGCGGCTCGCCAACACCGCGCGCCAGCCGTCTGCGCCATTCGCCTCGAGCCGCAGCGAGACGGCCCCGAACTCGGCATGATTGAGAGTCATCGCCGGCTGCGCCGATCGCAGCGCCTCCCGCAGGGTTCCGACCTGGTCGATGGTCGATTGCTGCTGGGGTGCCGGGATGTGCCCGCGCGGATCGGCGCGATCGGGGACGGGCGTCGCGGCGGGCGAAGACGGTGCGCTCGCCGCAGTCAGCCCCGTGGGTGCGGGAGCCGCGGGCGAAGCGGCCGCCGTAACGCCAGGCGCAGCGCCCTCTAAGGCTGCGGCCTCGGGCATGACCTCGGCAAGCGCAGCAAGCAGGGTTGGCTCTGGAGTGGGCGTAGGGGTGGGCGCGCGGGGCTGCCCCGGTGACACACGGAGCTGGGCATCGGCCCGCCGCGGCGGCAATGCTGACGCAGCGCGAGGGGGGGCCGGGGCCGGGGCGGGTGCCGACGCCGGGGCGGGTGCCGACGCCTCTCCCTCCACGGCGGTCACGATCTGTGGCCGTGCGGGCCGGGGCCCCGGGGCGTCGTCCGCGCGAGCGGCAGGCGGGGTCGCGGCGCTGGGCGCGGCCGGCGCTGAAGCCGCGACAGGCGCCGGAGCGAGACCGGGGGCAGCAGAAGGAGCGGGGACATTGAGCCCGGTAAGCGCGGGCGCAGGCGCTTGCACAGGCGCTTGCACAGGCGCTTGCATAGGCGCTTGCATAGGCGCGGGCTCAAGGTTCGGCAGGGCATCGACCTCATCGCGATCGGAGGTGCCTGCGTCAGACGGGCCGGGTGAAGGCGCGGGTGCAAGCATCGCGTTCGCGGGGGTCGGCGCGCGCGCCGCCTCGCGAATCGGATTGGAAGCAGCAGCGCGGGGCACAGCCGCGACCGGCTGCGCTGCTGGGGCGGGTGCGGGTGCGCTTGACGGAGCAGCCGACGTCTCGGACGCAGGTGCAAGCGCGGGTGCGGGT
>JAIYAL010000087.1 GCA_027489095.1 Erythrobacteraceae bacterium | reverse complement strand
GCGCGAGGAAAGCCTCATTCCGCGGTCCAGCCCCCGTCGATCGAATAATTCGCGCCGGTGATGTTGCGCGCCGCATCGCTGCACAGGAACACCGCCATGGCCGCCACATCCTCGGGCAGAACGAAGCTCTTGGTCGGCTGCTTGGCGAGCAGCACGTCGTTCATCACCTGTTCGCGGGTCATCCCGCGCGCGGCCATCGTATCGGGGATCTGGTTTTCCACCAGCGGCGTCCAGACATAGCCGGGCGAAATGCAATTGGCGGTGATGCCATGCGTCGCCAGCTCCAGCGCGATGGTCTTGGTGAAGCCGGCGAGGCCATGCTTGGCCGCGACATAGGCGCTCTTGAACGGCGAGGCGACGAGCGAATGCGCGCTGGCGGTGTTGATGATGCGCCCCCAGCCCTTCGCCTTCATCCCCGGCACCGCGAGGCGCGTGGTGTGGAACGCGGCCGAAAGGTTGAGCGCGATAATCGCGTCCCACTTCTCCGGCGGGAAATCCTCGATCGGGGCAACGTGCTGCATCCCGGCATTGTTGACGAGGATGTCGATGGGGCCGATCTCCGCCATCATCGCGGCGATGGCGCCCGCATCCATCAGGTTCGCGCCGTTGTAGGCCGCGCCCAGTTCCTTGCACAATAGCGCAATGGCGTCCGCGTCGCCCAGCCCGTTGAGAATCACTTCGGCGCCCTCGGCTGCCAGCGCCCGCGCAATCGCGAGGCCGATCCCCGACGTCGAGCCGGTGACGAGAGCGCGCCTGTCCTTGAGCATTCGCCGCAACTCCTGCACGATCGACCTATTCGGCAATCGCTTTTGCCGCGCCTATCGCGCCTGTCCAGCAAATTGCTTTGCGGGCCAATTCAAAGGGGAAACACTGATGCGTTTGGGCCCATTCGACACCTCCCAGATCAATGTCCGCTCAAGCGACGGCGGCGGCGGCGGCATGGGCCGCGCAGGCGGGCTGGGCTGCGGCACGCTGGTGATCGCGCTGATCGGCGCGGTGGTGTTCGGGATCGACCCGCGCCAGACGATCGGCATGGTCGAAAGCGTCCAGCAGCAGACCGCGCCAGCCGCGGGCAGCGGCTCGGGCAGCAATGACATGAGCGAAGAACAGGTCTGCGCCACCAGCGCCTATGCAACCGAGGCCTGCGCGGCGCTTGCCAGCCTCAATGCGACGTGGAAGGCGAGTTTTGCGCGGAGCGGGATGGCGTTCGAGCAGCCCTTCCTCGACCTGTTCCGCAATGGCAAGGTCACCACCGATGGCTGCGGCAGCGCGACCTCGGCAGCGGGGCCGTTCTACTGCCCGGCCGACAAGGGCATCTACATCGACACCACTTTCTACGACCAGCTCGCACAAATGTCGGGCACCGGGGGCGATTTCGCGCGGCTCTATGTGATCGCGCATGAATATGGCCACCACATCCAGAACATCACCGGCCTTGCCGCGCAGGTGCGGCAGGAACAGCAGCGCAACCCGGCCGCCGCCAACCGCTTGCAGGTGGCGATGGAACTGCAGGCCGATTGCTATGCCGGGATGTGGGCGGGAAAAAACCGCGACAAGGTGGAACCGGGTGATCTTGAGGAAGGTATGCAGGCAGCAAGTTCGATCGGCGACGATACGCTGATGCGCAATGCCGGGCAGGAAGTCCGTCCCGAAGGCTTCACCCACGGCACCAGCCGCCAGCGCATGGCGGCGCTCAAGCTCGGGTTGGACAGCACCAACGACGCCGCCTGCAACGTCTTCTTCGAAGGAACCTGAACCGATGATCCGTCCCGCATCGCTTGCCGCCCTGGCGCTCGCCTTGGCGCATCCCGCAGGGGCGCAAGTGATGCCCGAGCCCGATGTAACGGAGGTCGGCAAGACTCCCTTGCGCGATTTCAACATCGACGCGCGCGACATTCCCGAGGTTCTGCAAGCTGCGGCGCGTGATCCCTATGCGACCAAGGGCATGGGCAAGTGCAACGCGCTGGTCAGCGCAATCGCCGCGCTCGATGGCGTGCTGGGGGCGGATTATGACATCGCCCAAGGCGATAATCGCGACCGCATCAGCGAGGGACGAATCGGGCAGAGCGTGGTCGGATCGGTAATCCCGTTTCGCGGCATCCTGCGCGAAGTGACGGGCGCGGCCGAGGCGGACCGGAACTTGCGCGCCGCCTATACCGCCGGGATGGCGCGCCGCGCCTATCTCAAGGGCTGGGGGCAAGGCCGGGGCTGCGCCTATCCTGCGCGGCCCCGGCCGACAGCGGGCGGGAAGTAGCCCTCCCCGTCCCCGCCGCGAGGCTCCCGATCAGCCTTCCTTGTCCTTCCAGCGCGCAATCTGCGCATCGAGGGTCTGGAGCACCGTCTTGCGGGTCTCCTCGGGGATCTCCTTGTCCTTGGCGATCTCGGCGCGGGCTTCCTCGAGGCCCTGACGCGCCGAGGCCATCACGCGCGACTGGCAGATCATGACCTTGATTTTGCCGTCCTTGCCCTCGGTGGTCTCGACCGCTTCCGAGGAGCCCGGGCGGCAACCCTGAATGGTCATGACGCGCGGCGCCGAGGCGCGGGCCGTGGCGGCATCGGCATGCGCCAGGGCAATCACCCGCGGCAGATCGGCGAGCGCCGCGTCGGCTTCGGCAAGCCCAGCGCGCAGTTCAACGAGCATCGCCTTGCGATCGGCTGCGGCCAAACCCTTGAGGCCTTCGAGATCTTCGAGCTCTTCGAGACCTTCGAGATGCTTGGCGAGCGACTCCGCGTCCGGGCGTTCACGCATCACGATCTTGACGCGCCGTTCCTTGCCATCGGCATCGCGCCACACCCGTTCGGTGACCGCGCTGTCGCCGTCGCTCATCACTTCGCCGGTGCGGGTGTCGATGATCATGACTTTGGGCGCATCGGGGGCGTCGGGTGCATCAGGGGCTTCGGGCGCTTCGGGCGCTTCGGGCGGCGCCGGGGGCTCGGGCGGCTCGGGCGCTTCGAGCACGGCATCGCTCGCGGCAAAGCTGATCGAAGCGGTCAGCGGCAGCGCCAGCAGACCCGCGCCAAGCAGCACGCGGCCGGCCATGCGGCGGCGGGGGGAAAGATCGGACATGGCAAGACTCCTCAAACGGTGGATGATCGATTTCTCGCCGAGCACCGGACAGGCCATCGGCGCGGTCAGGGCGGCATTGGTGACAGCGCCGCCGGGTGTGGCGGCAAAGCGGGCAATCAGCGCGGCATAGGCGGCGCGCTCGTGCGGCTGGCGGCAGGCCATGACCCGCGCGTCGCAGGCCGCCTCCTGATCGCGGCGCAGCGCCAGCCAGCCATAGCGACCCAGCGGGTTCCACCAGTGCAGCGCGAACAGCGGCTGGACGAGGATGTTGACCAGCAGGTCGCCGCCGCGGTGATGGGCAAGTTCATGCGCCAGCGCCAGATCGCGCGCCGGCCGATCGGGCAGCGCCATGAAACCGGGCGGCAGGGCGATGACGGGATCGAGCACGCCCATCGCCAGCGGGGCATGGGTCGCCGGGGTCTCAACAAGGCGCACCTTGCCGAGCCTGCCTCTGGCCCGACCAACCTCGCGCCCATCGGCCAGCAATTCATCGCGCAGGGCGAAATAGGCGGCAAAGCGCAGCCACACGGTGACAGCCGCCCCCGCCAGCCAGACGAACAGCACCAGTTCCAGCCACGGCACAGCGGCGAGCATCGCCAGAAGGTCGAACCCGGCAGGCGTCGCCGCTTCCATCGGCACGGCCAAAGGCGGGGGCACAGCCCCGGAAGGGGCCTGTGTTGCGGCCTGCCAGATCACCGCATCGGATGGCGGCGACGCGGCAGCGAGCACATCGGTCGGAGCCGGAGCGGTAGCGGGCGCGGCCGCTTCGGGCGACATCCATGCGGGCAGGGTCAGCGGCGGCAGGATCAGGCGGAAAAGCGGCAGCGCCCATAGCGCATAGGCCGCCTCGGGCCCGAAATGGCGCGACACCGGACGGCGCAGCACCAGCACCAGCGCGATCAACACGCCAGTCCAGACCAGCGTATGCAGCAGCATGTCGGTCATGGCCGCAGCTCCTTCAGCAGCGCCTCGATCGCGTCGAGATCGGCCTCGGACAGCGCCTCGGTCTCAGCGAGGTGCGCGACCAGCGATGCGGCGCGGCCGCCGAACAGGCGCTCGACCAATCGGCGGCTCTCGCCCCCGACATAGGCGTCGCGCGCGATCAGCGGTGTGTAGAGGAAGCGCCGCCCATCAGGCTCGGCGGCAATCGCGCCCTTCTGGACGAGCCGTGAGAGCAGCGTCTTGACCGTGGCGAGGCTCCAGCCGCGCTTCCCGCAGACCTCCTCGCACACTTCGGCGGCGGTCTGGCGCGGGCGATCCCACAGCACTTCCATCACCGCGTGCTCGGCATCGGTGATGCGTTCGCCTGAATTTTCGTCGGACGGGTTCACGGGATGCACCTCCGCTTGCACTTGATTACACCTGTAGTCATATCGATTACAGATGTAAACCTTGCGCGCGGGTGAACGAACCCTGCCCCCCTGTGTCATTCGATATACCGCCGTACGAGGCGGACGAACGGCATGGCGAGGCGGCTTGCGCTGGCCCTGGCCGGTGGGCTCGCCCTATTGGGCAGCCGCCGGGCGGCCCACGGGCTTGCTGGCCTGCTGCGGCATGGCCGCCTCGATCGCTGGCAGCCATGTCCTGGCCCCTGCCCCGATGCTCACCTGCGGCAGCGAGGCGAGGTATTTCGCTTTCGCCTCCCATTCCGCGACAGAGCGTCCCGCCGTGCGCGCCGCCTCCTCCAGCCCGACCGGCTGGCGCAGCGCGCGGTTGATCAGCGCGTCGCCATAATAGGTCCAGTCGTTCTCCGCCACGCAGCCGAACGAGGAGCGGGTGCTGGCCGCAGCGGTGAGGATCGCGGTGTCGGGGCTCGCCAGCACCGGCACGAACACGCCGGAGTAGCAGGCCGAAAGGATCAGCACCCGCCGCGCGATCCCCGCCTCCGCCAGCGCCGCCTTCAAGCGCTGGGGGGAGAGGATGCCATAACCGACATCGCCATAGTGGTAGGCAAGGCCGATATCGGCGCCGTGGCTGGTGGTGTAGAGCACCAGCACGTCCTCCTTGGTGTCCATCACCGTGCCGAGGTGGCTGATCGCCTGCAACAGCGCAGAGATCGAGCCTTGGGGCAGATCGTCCGAGACGCCGTCCGGCCCCGCCAGCGTCAAACTGCGCGCCGTGGCGCCGTAGCGCGCCGCCAGCACCCGCCCCGCCTCACGCGCCTCGCGGGCAAACACCGGATCGCTGTCGAGCGCGATGGAAAGCACATAGGCCTCCGCCGTGCCGGGCTGTTGCGGCGCCAGCGCGGCCAGCGCGGCATCGAGCCGGCGCTGCTGGAGCCGCATCGCGGCAGCCGAAACCCCGCGGCGAAGCTCGGGGCCAAGCTCGTAGCTCTTGCGCCGCTCACCCTCACTGGTGCCGGTGGCAAGATCGGGCCAGGGCAGCGTGTGCTCCGGGGGTTGGGCGGGGTTGGCGGGCGCGGAGGATTGCGAGAGCGCGGGCACAGCGGCGAGCGCCACCAGCGCGCCTGCCCAAAGCTTCCCCATGATTGCGCCCCTGCTCATTGCTTGGCCAAGCTGCCTGCGCGCAGGCGAGCCGTCAAGCGGACGATCACGTCCGCCTCGCCGCGCGCCATGCGCGCAGATCCAGCGCGAGCTTGGCAGGCCGAAACCCCTCGCCCCGCACCAGCCGCACGAAATCCGCGCGATTGTCGAAATGCTGGAGCTGGCGCCAGTAGTAATTCGCATATTCCGCCGCAGCGAGCAGTGCCGCAGCGAGTGCCCCCCACCGGTCGGCGTCAGTGCTGCCCGGCAAGACCATGATGAAACCCGCAAAGGCTACTCCCAGCGCAGCCAGCGTCACCGCCAGCAGCGGCCGATCGCCGCGATCGGCAAGCGCCAGCGCGGTATCAAGCGCGGCCCGGTCGCCCTTCAAGGCGTGCAGCTTGCCGCGCCAATACAGCCCGCCAACGACCAGCAATCCGCAGACCGGGACAAGCGCTGTATAGGTGGGCCAGCCTAACGACCCGCCGGAAAGGTAGGCCAGAGCGATGAAAGAGGCTGGGACAAATACGGCATTGGCAACTTCGGCCTGCCAATACCACGTCAGCCGCTCGGCGACCCGACCACCTGCTAACATCGCCGCCCCCTTTGGCGCAGAGGCTGCCCGCGTGTTCCAGGCAGGTCAAGGGCCATCAGGGGCTTGGCGAATTGCCGCCGAGACACGCCGCACACGGGGCAAATAGTCTGGGGCGGTGGGCTTAGGATCTGCGCCCAATGCGCGATTAACCGAAGTGGTGCTTGCGGTGGCAGTTAGGACAAACAGCGATTGCGTTCTCGGCGGTGTCGTCACCGCCGGCGGCGAGTTGAATCCGGTGATGAACCTCCAGAAACGGCGCTCCATCCGATGAACGGTTAAACGGAGCGGGTGTCCGACAGGTTTCGCAAATCCCGTTTGCACGTGACAGCACATGCGCGACCACGGCAGCACTTCGCTTGTAAGTCTTGGTCAATACGAAGGTCACGTCAGGCTTGTGACCCTCCGGCGGCAGAGCCTTAAATCGCTGCTCAGGCGACATCATCAGGAAACGGGAAATCTCTGCATCAAATTCAAGCCGACGATCAGACTGCTCGGATTGCGCAAGTGATGCACCCAGGCTCGCAAGCGTAGCCCGCATTTTGTGCATTTTGCTGGGCTGAACACCTTCATAATACTCGACGTGTTTTTCTATCGAAGCGACAGCTAGTTTCGCCGCCTCGAGACCATCGTCGTGAGCGATTTGCTTGACGTAGAACTCCGCTGCGGCGGCGCTGATCGAGCGTGTGAAACCCTCGCCCTTCAGGATCGCCGAAATGGCTTGCAGCAAATCACCAGCCGAAACTCGATTGACACCGAAGTCGAGGTGAAGCCGCGAGACAGCTTCCGACCTCGACAACTTTCCAGACAGCCAGTCTCGGGCAAGCGCGTAAGACGCCTCAAATTCCGCTTGCCCGATCTGGTTTCTCGGCACTGACTATGGCCTCAATACACGCGCGCCTTGGGCTCGATATACTTGATATCATCCGTCAGCGTATACTCGTGCACCGGGCGGTAATCGATTTTCATCGTGCCGCCCTTGCCGCCCCAGCCATCGAACCAGGCGATGGTGTGCTTCATCCATTCGGCATCGTTGCGATCGGGGAAGTCCTCGTGGGCGTGGGCGCCGCGGCTTTCCTTGCGGTTGGCAGCGGACGCCATCGTCACATTCGCCTGCGCCATGAGGTTGTCGAGCTCCAGCGTCTCGATCAGGTCAGAGTTCCAGATCAGCGATTTATCGGTGACGTGGATGTCCTCCATCCGCTTGTTCTGCTCGGCCAGCTTGGCGACGCCTTCGTCCATCAGCTTCTGATCGCGGAACACGGCGCAGTGCTTCTGCATCGCCTTTTGCATTTCGGCCCGGATCTGCGCGGTGGGTGAGCCGCCGCTGGCGTAGCGGAAGTGATCGAGCCGGGTCAGCGCGAAATCGGCGCTGTCGGCGGGCAGTTCGGGCTGGCTCGCCCCGCCCTTGATATTGTCGCGCAAGTGATGGCCGGTCGCACGGCCGAACACCACGAGATCGATCAGCGAGTTCGAGCCCAAGCGGTTGGCCCCATGCACCGAAACGCAGGCCGCCTCGCCCACGGCATAGAGCCCGGGGATCACGGTATCGGGATTGCCGTCCGGCCCCAGCGTGACGACCTGCCCGTGGTAGTTACACGGGATGCCGCCCATGTTGTAATGCACCGTCGGGGTGACGGGCAGCGGCTGACGGGTGAGATCGACCCCGGCGAAGATCTTGCCGCTCTCGGTGATCCCCGGCAGGCGCTGTGCCAGCACGTCGGCTGGAATGTGATCGAGGTGGAGGAAGATGTGGTCGCCATCCGGCCCCACACCGCGCCCCTCACGCATTTCCAGCGCCATCGAGCGCGATACGACATCGCGCGAGGCGAGATCCTTGGCGGAAGGCGCGTAACGCTCCATGAAGCGCTCGCCTTCGGAATTGGTCAGGTAGCCCCCCTCCCCGCGCGCGCCTTCGGTGATCAGCACGCCCGCGCCGTAGATGCCGGTGGGGTGGAACTGGACGAACTCCATGTCCTGCAGCGGCAGGCCTGCGCGCAGCACCATCCCGCCGCCGTCGCCGGTGCAGGTGTGGGCGCTGGTTGCGGTATAGTAGCAGCGGCCGTAGCCGCCGGTTGCCAGCACGACCGACTGCGCGCGGAAGCGGTGGATCTTCCCGTCATCAAGGCACATCGCCATCACGCCGACGCACTTCTTCTCGCCGCCCACATCGCTCATGATGAGGTCGAGCGCGAAGTATTCGATGAAGAAATCCGCATCATACTTGAGGCTCTGCTGATACAGCGCGTGGAGCATCGCGTGGCCGGTGCGGTCAGCCGCAGCGCAGGTGCGCTGCACCGGCGGGCCGGCGCCCATGTTCTGCATGTGGCCACCAAAGGGCCGCTGGTAGATCGTCCCGTCATCATTGCGGCTGAAGGGCACGCCTGCGTGTTCGAGTTCATAGACCGCCGCCGGCGCCTCACGCGCGAGATATTCGATCGCGTCCTGATCGCCCAGCCAGTCCGATCCCTTGACGGTGTCGTACATGTGCCAGGTCCAGTGATCGGGCGAATTGTTGCCGAGGCTGGCGGCGATCCCGCCCTGCGCGGCGACCGTGTGGCTGCGGGTCGGGAACACCTTGGAGATGTTCGCCGTCCTCAGCCCCGCTTCCGCGGCGCCCATCGTCGCGCGCAGGCCCGATCCGCCCGCGCCCACCACGACCACGTCATAGGTGTGATCGACGATCGTATAGGCGCCCGTCAGGTGCGCGCCTCCAACGTCGTTCGCGGTTCCCTTTGCTGCCGACGTTGCCATCAGGCCTTACCTCCGAATGCGAGTGCGGCGACGCTGAAGATCGCAAACGCGCCGCCGCCGATGATTGCCAGATTGAGCGCCGCGATGCTTGCGAACTTCGAGCCGGGCTCGTGGATGTAGTCCTCGATCAGCACCTGCAAGCCGAGGCGCGCGTGCCAGAACACCGAGATGACGAGCAGGATGACCGCCGTCGCCGCGACCGGCTGTTGCAGCCATTTGACGCAGGTCGCATAGCCATAGTCGCCGAGCAGCGCGAAGCTGACGACAAGGTAGCTCATCAGCACAAGGTTGCCGATCGCGGTGAAGCGTTGCAGCAGCCAGTGATGCGCGCCTTCATGCGCGGTGCCCAGACCGCGGACGCGGCCGATGGGGGTGCCGTTGCCCATGTTGAGTGATCCCTTACTTCAGCAGGACGGCCGCCCAGAAGGCGGCGGTGAGGAGGATGCCGATGATCGGCGAGGCGACTGACCACATGCGGTTGGTGTCAAGTTCGTAACCTGCGCCGATATCGAGCACGAAGTGGCGCAGGCCGCTCGTCATGTGGGTGAAGAACGCCCACGACACGCCGACCAGCACCACCATGCCGGGCCATGAGCCCATCACGTCCTGAAAACTGGCATAGGCTTCCGGCCCGCTGGCGAGCGCGCCCAGCCACCAGGCGAGCAGCGGCAGGCCGATCAGTGCCATGCCATCGCCGGTCGCGCGGTGGAGAATCGACACCAGCATATGCGGCCCCCAGCGCCAGATTGCGAGGTGGGGAGAGAGCGGTCTTTCGTTCATGATGATCCCGTTTGGTCCCTATTCAAGGCCATCCCACTTAGCGCGGCTGACGCATGAGGCAAGCCGCGACATGGTGGACATGGCTTGCAAAGTTTCGGATAGGGACATGCATGGGATACATTCTGGTAACCGGATCAAGCCGCGGAATCGGCAGGGCGGCGCTGGACGCGCTGGCCTCACGCGGCGCGCAGGTCATCGGCCACGGCTCAAGGGCCATTGCGCCTTCATCAGACGGCGTGCCGATCATCGCGGCCGATTTCGGCGATCCGCTCTCGGTGCAATCGCTGTGGGATCAGGCGCTCGACATCGCGCATGGCGAGATCGACGTGGTGGTCAACAATGCCGGGCGCTTCGAGGCGAACCGGCTGGAGCGTTCGGACATCGAATGGCTCGATGCGTGGGAGGACACCTTGCGGGTCAACCTCACCAGCGCCGCCCAGCTTTCGCGCTTTGCGGTGCTGCACTGGCAGGAGCGCGGCTTCGCCGGGCGGCTGGTCCACGTGGCGAGCCGCGCCGCCTATCGCGGGGACAGCCCGGCGCATTGGCATTACGCGGCGGCCAAAAGCGGGATGGTGGGGATGCACAAGACCATTGCGCGCGCCTATGCCAAGGACGGGATCCTGAGCTTTGCCGTCACCCCCGGCTTTACCGACACCTCGATGGCGGACGATTACCTCGCCAGCCGCGGCGGGCCGGGGCTGCTGGCCGATATTCCGCTGGGCCGGGTGGCGACTCCGGAGGAAATCGCGGCCATCATCGCCTTCTGCGCGCTGGATGCTCCGGCGAGCATGACGGGCGCGGTGATCGACGCCAATGGAGCGAGCTTTGTTAGGTAAGGCATTGCGCGCGCTTGTACTCGCGCTCCCGCTGCTGGGCGCAGCGCCCCAAGAAACGGTCACCGTGGTCGCAACCGACGCGGTGCCGGGGCCAGTGCACCCGTGGGTGCAGGCCTGCCAGGAATGGGACGAGTGGGACAAGCCGGGCCCGCCGATCAAGCTCTACGGCAACACGTATTATGTCGGCACCTGCGGCATTTCCGCGATTCTGATCACCGGCAAGGATGGTCACGCGCTGATCGATTCCGGCACCGCAGCGGGGGCGGACATCGTGCTCGCCAATATCCGCAAGCTCGGCTTCGACCCCAAGGACATCAAGCTGCTGCTGGGTAGCCATGAGCATTTCGACCATGTCGGGGGGATGGCCAAGCTGCAGGAAGCGACCGGGGCACCCTTCGTGTCCTCCGGCATCGCAGTCGAAACGATGTTGACGGGCAAGGCGCACCCCGACGACCCCCAGTTTGGCATGCATGAGCCGATGGCGCGGATTACCCGCGGGCTCGCCTATGGCGAAGGCGACGCACCGGCACTTCTGCAAGGCTTCGGAATCTCTCCGATCCGCACGCCCGGCCACACCCCCGGCGCGATGAGCTGGACGTGGCGGGCCTGCGAGGGCGAAGATTGCCTGAACATCCTTTATGCTGACAGCCTTTCCGCCGTCAGCCGCGACGATTACCGCTTCAGCGATCACACGCGTTACGTGGCGGAATTCTTCGTATCATTCGAACGAATCGCGGCGACGCGGTGCGACGTGCTTCTCACGCCCCATCCCACTGCAGGCAATCTGCCGCTGACCTTGTCGCTGCTCGAACGGCGTTCGCGCGATGGCCTGCCGAACTTCGCCTGCGCAGGCTATGCCAGCAAACAGAAACAGGCGCTGACGATGCGACTTTCCAAGGAATTCGCGGCCAAGTGAGCACCACCTGGAAACTCACCGCCCATGCCCCCAAACCCGTCGTGCAGGCCGCGCTGCTGGCGCATGACCTGATCGACGACTGGGATTACGAACTCGTCATCGCCGGGCGCGAGGAGGCCGAGGATCGGCCCGACGACTGGGTGCTCGAAGGCTGGTATCCCCGCAAGCCCGGCAAACCCGAGAAAGCCGCGCTCGCCGGGCTGTTCGAGGGCAAGGCCCCGAAGATCACCGTCGAGGAACTCGCTCCGCAAGATTGGGTGACCCTCAGCCAGCACAATGCCCCCCCGATCCGCGCCGGGCGGTTCCATGTCCATACCCCGGATTATCCCGCCGACCCGGACGCGATCGACTTCGTGATCCCCGCCTCCCAAGCCTTCGGCACCGGCCAGCACAAGACCACCGCCGGGTGCCTGGAAATGCTGGGCGCGATGAAGGCGAGCGGCGTGGTGGCGCGCAATGTCGCCGATATCGGCACCGGCACCGGGCTCTTGGGCTTTGCGGCGCTCGCGCTGTGGCCGCGCGCCTTGTGCACCCTCACCGATATCGACGCGGTCTGCACCGGCGTGGTCGAGGAAAACGCCCGCCTCAACGGCCTCACCCTCGGCCCCAAGCCGGGCGAAGCGGTGATGATCATCGCCGACGGAATGGACGATCCGCTGCTGCAAATGCGCGGGCCCTATGACCTGCTGATCGCCAACATCCTCGCCGGCCCGCTGGTCAGCCTCGCCCCCGATTTCGCCAAGGCCGTGCCGCCGGGCGGCAGCCTGCTGCTCGCCGGGTTGCTCGCAGGCGAACAGGAAGCGGCGGTCAAGCGCGCGATGCAACGCGCCGGATTCCGCATGGCGGCAAGGCTCCAGCGCGGCGACTGGGCGATCCTGTGGCTGCGGAGACGGCGGGGGCGCTGATGCGATGATCGAGCGGATCGACATTGTCGTGCGGCTCGTGACCTGCGGGGCAAGCCTGCTGCTGCTGGTGCTGCTGCTTTCAGGCGAAGTTCGGCGCGGGCTCAAACTGCCGCTGGCGGGGCTGCTGGTGGGGTCGATCGGCTACCTGCTGAATTCCTCCTCACAGTTGTTCAACGACACCCCGGCGCAACCCTGGGCCGATCTCGCCTCAATCTTCACGCCCTATTTCACATGGCTGTTCGCGCTGCGGGTGTTCGAACGCGAACCGCATTGGGTGGCGGCGTGGGGCGCGGCGATTGTCCTGGCGGCCGCGTGGATGATCGGCCATTTCGCACTGCCGCACTTGCTTATCGGGTTCTATGCCATCCACCTGACCGGGCTTGCGCTCGTCGCCGACCTGTTCCGCACCGCGATTGCAGGCCGCGCGGACGATCTGGTCGAACAGCGCCGCGCCTTCCGGCTGTGGCTGCCGGTGCTGGTGGCGGCGCAGGCCGGCGGCATTCTGGCCTATGAACTTGTCACCGGCGAAGGGAGCGCGGGCGCCGATCCCGGCATTCAGCTTGCAAATGCCCTGCTGATCCTCGCGCTGACGCTGTTCGCGGGCAAGGCCTTGCTGCGGACCGAGCCGGAGCTGCTACTGCGCAGCGAGAACCCGGCCGCCCCTCCGACCGATCCGCCCGCGCTGCAACTCTCGCCCAGCGAGCTGGTGCTGCGGGACAAGCTCGAGGCGGCCATGAATGAGGGTCTCTACCGCACCCCCGGCCTCTCCATCGCCGGGCTCGCCGACCATCTCGGCACGCCTGAACACCGCTTGCGCGCGTTGATCAACCAGCGGCTCGGGCACCGCAATTTCTCCGCCTTCCTCAACCGCTATCGCATCGCCGAAGCCAAGGCGGCCCTCGCCGACCGGGCGCGGGTCGATCTGCCGGTGCTGACCCTCGCCATGGACCTCGGCTACAATTCGCTGCCCCCGTTCAACCGCGCGTTTCGCGCCGAGACGGGCACCACGCCGAGCGATTATCGTCGGCAATGTTTTGGCGAAACCGCCGGTCAGAACTGAAAAAACGCGCTCATTTTCGGAATCCTTCAGCTTTTTCCGCAAGCGACGAGCCTTTGCGGGGCGTCGATGTCATGACATAAGCCATCGCTGACAAAGGCTTTTTGCACATGCTCATTCCCGCCGATCCATCCACGCTCGACTACGCCATGGCCCGCGTTGCGGACCATTTCATGTTCGGCATCTATTTCGATCTCAGCCGGTATCTGATCGCGGCGGGCGCGCTGACGGCCTTGCTGCTGATCTTCCGCGGCTTTGCCGAAACCCGCCGGATCCAGCAGGGCCGCCGCGCATCGCGCGCCGATTACACGCGAGAGCTCTTGTCCTCGATGCGGACAGTGGTCGTCTATGCCTTTGTCACGCTGGCGATCCTGGTCGGGCGCGAGACCGGGGTGATCCTGATGAAGCTCCAGCAGGCGTCGCTGTGGACCATCGCCTGGCAATTCGTGCTGATCGTGCTCGCGCATGATGCTTGGTTCTATTGGGCGCACCGGGCGATGCACAGCAAGCGGCTGTTCCGGGCCACCCACCTCCACCATCACAAATCGCGCACCCCGACGCCGTGGACCGCCTACAGCTTCACCATGACCGAGGCGGTGATCGAGGTCGCCTTTGTGCCGCTTTTTCTGCTCATCACCAGCCAGCTCGGCATCGCCTATGCGGGCTTCGCGATCCTGTACTTCATCTGGCACCAGATGATCCGCAATGTGATGGCGCATGCGGGCAGCGAGCTGTTCCCGGCCGGGTGGGTGGACAATCCGTGGACCGACTGGATCGCGACGACCACGCACCATGATCTGCACCATTCCTCGGGCCACAATTTCGGCTTCTACTTCACCTGGTGGGACCGCTGGATGGGCACCGAGCACCCCCGCTACCGTGAGGCCTTTCGGGCTGTCACGACCCGCCAGCGCGAGCCTGAGCCTGCCCTCGAGCCCGCCGAATAAGCCTCACCCCAGCCCCGCCCGCCGCGCTTCGAGCCACAGGCGTTCGGCGCGCGGCGGGCCGAGTGCGAGCGCAGCGTCAAGCGCGGCGGCCGCCTCCCCTGCCCGCCCGGCCCGCGCCAGCAAATCAGCACGCACGGCGTGCCACGGCCGGGCCAGCGCAAGCCGCTCCGCAGGAAGCGCTTCAAGCGCCGCCAGCCCGGCCTCGGCTCCCTCGACCTGCGCCAGCGCCAGCGCGCGCGGCAGCGCCACCATCGGGCCGGGCCGCAGCGTCAGCAGCACATCATAAAGCCGCAGCACCGCGCCCCAATCGGTCACGCCATCGAAGGCGCGGCGCGCATGGGTGAGCTGGATCGCCGCCATCACCTGACAGGGGCCCGAACGTGCGAGCAGGCCCGCGCGGTCCATCAGGCCCCTCGCCCGCTCGATCCGCGCATAGTCCCACAGGCGGGTGTCCTGCTGCGAGAGCGGCACCATCGCGCCGCCCGCGTCCAGCCGCGCGCCTGTCCGCGAGCGCGCCAGCAGCACCAGCGCGGCCAGCCCCAGCGCCTCGGGCTCCCCCGGCAGAAGTTCGGCGACCAGCAGCGCGAGCCGCTCGACCTCCGCGCCCAGATCCTCGCCCACATCGGCCGAAAGCTCGCCGCCCGCATCGGCATAGGCGGCGGTAAAGGCGAGTTCGAGCGCGAGCAGCACCGCGCCCAGCCGCTCGGGCCAGTCGCGGCGCGGCGGCAGTTCGAAGGCGATCCCGGCCTCGCGCACCTTGGCCTTGGCGCGGGTGATGCGCTGGAACATGGCCTGTTCGCTGACCACGAACAGGCGCGCGATGCTCCCGACCGGCAGGCCGCAGATCACCTTCAGCGCGAGCGCGGCGCGCACCTCGGCACCCAGCGCCGGGTGGCAGCAGATGAACAAGAGGCGCAGGCGTTCATCCGGGATTGGCTCGGGCAGGGTCAGGATCGCGGCCATATCGGAAACCTCCGCAAGAGCATCTGCGGTGCGCGTTTCGGCGCGGGCCCTGCGGATCGCATCAATCGCGCGGCGCTTGCCCGCCACGAACAGCCATGCGGCGATGTCACGCGGGGGGGCGGGCAGAGCAAGGCAGCGCGCGGCGACTTCGGCGAAGGCCTCCTCGGCCGCGTCCAGATCGCGCAATTGCGCGGCAAGCGCGGCCACCACCCGGGGCCGCGCCGCCATGATCGCAGGCGCAAGCGCCGCGTCCAGGTTCAGCTTCCCATCTGCCAGACCGGGCGCACTTCGATCCCGCCCTTGGGCACCGGGATGCGCCTGGCCCAGGCAAGCGCCTCGTCGAGGGTGGCGACATCGATGACGTAGAAACCGCCCAACTCCTCGTGGGTTTCGGCGAAGGGCCCGTCATGGATCGTGACGGTGCCGTTGTCCGAGCGGACCGTGGTGGCGGTTGAGGCGGGCTTCAGCCGCTCGCCCGAAAAGGGCACGCCGGCGGCGACCAGATCCTCGGCGAGCTTCATGTGCCCGGCGATTGTCGCCTCCAGCAGCGCGCCGCCATCGGGGCCGGCATAGGCGCTTTCGTCCTCGTTGATCATCAGCACGAATTGCATGTCACGTCTCCGTTTGGGCCGCACCGGAATGGCGAGGCTCTGACAGGGAGACGCGGATGCCAAGCGGGATTCGACAGGGGCCCAGAAATTTATCGCGCGAAACCTATTCGCCAAGCGCGCTTTCGAGCAATGCGAGCGCGTTGCGGGTAAAGGCGGCCATGTTGGCGATGCGGTCGTCGCTGGCGGTCTCGATCACGCGGGTGTGCGCGCCGCCCGGCCCCGCCAGCGCCGCCACGCTGCGCCCGGCGGGCGCGCCGCTGGGATGTGTCGATCCGCCAACCGAGCCGCTCTCGGCCAGCCCCCATTCCGCGCCGAAGTTATCGCGGATCGCGCGCGCCTGGAGCAGCGCGTAATCCTCTGTCGCGCCGCGCATCCCCTTGTAAGCCTCACGCGGGAGAGCGAACAGTACATCGCGCGCGCGCAGCGAATAGACCACGCCCCCGCCGACGAAGAAATCGAGCGCGCCGGGAACGGTGAGCAGGCTGGCGGCGATCAGGCCCCCGGTCGCGCCATCCGCCACCGCGACCTTTTCGCTGCGGGCGCGCAGCAGCGCAGCGATGCGCAGGGCTTGGGGCGCGAGTTCGCGCAAGAGATCGGCCTGATCCATCTATTCGATCACCTCCACCACGATATCGCCCAGCATGTTCGATCCGTGCCGGACGCGGTCTCCGGGTTTCAGGAAGTGACCGCTTTTGAGCTCATTGGCGATGAACTTCTGTTTGACGTGATCAACCAGCCCGGTCGCCGAAAACGGCCCGCCCGCCAAGAGATAGGCCATCACCCCCTCGATATAATCGGCCCGCGCCGGGGGCGTGAAGATTGTCCCTTCCGATGTGCCCGACATCAGCGTCATTCCCGATCCGATCCTGCGATCAGGCGCAAGCGGGTAGAAGGCGCCGCGATACTGGAAGCGCGCGCGGTCCATGTCCGCCAGCGCGTGTTCGGCCAATTGCCGGAAATCGAGCGTCATTTCCCTGCCGCGCGCATCCTGCCGGGGTTCGTCATTGACGCTGGTGGTCATGCGCAATTGCCCGGAAAAAGCCTTCCAGTCGCGCGGCACAACGATGAACGGGCCGGTGGGAAAGTGTCCCGGCCCGCTTTTGGAATCGGAAAAACCGAAGCCGGAATCAAGATTGTCGGGATCGGCCATGGCCACCAGCGCATTGCGGTTGGTGAAATCGCCGCACAGGAAAACGCCCTTCACCGCCGCATCGAAATCCGCGAGGCTTGCGATGTCGCGGTCAAACCGCATGCACAATTCGACCTCGTAATCGAGGAGGATACCGGGGCGCGCGCGGATCGTCGTGCGGGCCGGGGTGGCAGTGCCGAACTTGGGGAACTGGAACACCGCCTTGCTGCTGGCTTCTGCGGCGTGTTCGGGGAAATTGGTGCCTGTGCCGATATGCACCGCGCCATCGGGGCCGGACGGCAGCAGGCTCTGGATCGGCACGGTCACCCGCGGCCCGGCGGGAAGCGCGGTTGGCAGGCGTTCGAGCGAGGCCAGATCGCGCAAGGGATCGCCGGTTTGCGCTGCCCCCAGATTGGTGAGGGCGATGCCAGTCACGCCCGCCTGGTCAAACCCGGTGACCAAAAGCGTGACCGGCTTTCCATCACCGCCTGCAAACCGCGCCAGCGTCAGCGCTTGCGCCATCGGGGCAAGGCCCGGATCAAGCGCGGCTTCTTCAAAACTCGCCGGATTGCCTTTGGGATCGGGCGATGTCGCCCAGGCCAACAGCGTGGCGAGCGCGGCAAGCGCGGCCACAAGTGCGAGCCTTGTTCCTGTCTTGCGCATCTTGCCCTTTCGCTGCTCTATCCGGCCCCGCCCCAGAGCGCCTCGGCGACAATCGCCGCCCAGCCCGCCTCGTCAACCACCTCGATGCCGAACTCCGCCGCCTTCTTGAGCTTCGATCCTGCGCCGGGCCCGGCGACCAGCAGGTCGGTCTTGGCCGAGACAGAACCCGCCGCCTTGGCGCCGAGGCGTTCGGCCTGCGCCTTGGCCTCGTCGCGGCTCATGGTTTCAAGCTTGCCGGTGAACACCACGGTCTTGCCCGCGACCCGGCTGGCGACGGTCTTTACCTCGTAGCGCGGCGGCGTGACCTCACGCAGCAGATCCTCCCACACGGTGACATTGTGCGGTTCGTGGAAGAAATCGCCGAGCGCCTCGACCACTGAAGGGCCGATGCCGTCGATACTCTCAATCAACGACATCTCATTCAGAGCGCCAAGCTCGCCCCTGCCCCCGGAAGTCTGGGTTACGGGGTCACGCCATGTCGTTTGGTGTGCCCTCTCTGCGACATCTCGTAAGGCAGGCAAAGTATGAAAATGCTTCATCAGATCGCGTGCAGTGACTTCACCGACATGCCGGATGCCTAAGCCGAACAATAGCCTAGCAGCATCTGGTTCGCGCTTGGCATTGATCGCCTTGAACAGGTTCTCGGCCGACTTTTCCTGCCAGCCCTCAAGCTTGAGGATATCGTCGCGGTGCTCCTCCTCAAGCCGGAAGATATCAGCCGGGCTTTGGAGCCAGCCACGGGCGAAAAAGTCGGCAATAGTCTTTTCTCCAAGCCCTTCGATATCGAGCGCCTTACGACCAACAAAATGCTTAAGACGTTCAGTTCGTTGGGCTGGACAGATCAAGCCTCCACTACAGCGAACATCGACTTCACCCACTTCGGCGTAAGCCTCGCTGTCGCATTCGGGGCATTTGCTGAAGTCCGGCTCCTTGGCATCAGGACGGGGTTCATCGCGGGTGAGGTTTTCCACCACCTGCGGGATCACGTCGCCCGCGCGCTGGATCACCACCCGGTCGCCGACCCTGAGGCCCAGCCGCGCGATCTCGTCACGGTTGTGGAGCGTCACATTGGTGACCGTCACCCCGCCCACCAGCACCGGAGCAAGGCGGCCCACCGGGGTCAGCTTGCCCGTCCGCCCGACCTGGATGTCGATGCCCTGCACGGTAGTCTCGGCACGTTCAGCTGGGAATTTGTGCGCGAGCGCCCAGCGCGGAGCTTTCGCCACGAAGCCGAGGCGCTCCTGCCAGTCGAGCCGGTCGAGCTTGTAGACCACCCCGTCGATATCATAGGGCAGCGTTGGCCGCGCCTGCCCGATCCGCATGAAATGCGCCACCAAAGCCGCAGCATCGCCCTCGATCCGGGTGAACAGCGGTGAGACCGGGAAGCCCCAAGCCTTGAGCTTCGCCACCACCTCGCTCTGGGTCGCGCCGGGCACCTCGGACACCGCGCCCCAGCCATGCGCCCAGAACCTGAGCGGACGCCTCGCGGTGACGCTCGCATCCTTCTGGCGCAGGCTTCCGGCGGCGGCATTGCGGGGATTGGCGAAGATCTTCCCGCCCGCGTCATGCTGCGCAGCATTGAGCGCGGTAAAGGACTGTTTTTCCATATAGACCTCGCCGCGCACTTCGAACACTTCGGGGACGCCTGCGGGGAGGGTTTGCGGGATGTCGGGAATATGCGCGACATTCGCCGTCACGTCCTCGCCCACCTGCCCGTCACCCCGCGTCGCGGCGCGCACCAGACGTCCGTTTTCGTAGCGCAGCGAGCAGGAGAGCCCGTCGATCTTGTCCTCGGCGGTGATCGCGAGGCGCTCGCCTTCGGGCAGGTTCAAAAACCGCCGCATCCGCGCCAGCCACTCCGCCACCTCCTCCGGGGAAAAGGCATTGTCGAGGCTCATCATCCGCACCTCGTGCGTGACCTTGCCGAGCGGCGAGGCGGCGATGGCGTGGCCGACCTTGCGCGATGGCGAGTCCGGGCGGATCAGATGCGGGAAGGCCGCTTCCAGCGCGGCATTGCGGCGCACCAGCGCGTCATATTCAGCGTCGGTGATCTCGGGCGAATCCTCGGCGTGATAGAGCCGATCATGGTGCGCGATGGCCTTGGCCAGCCGCATCATCTCATTGGCGGCGTCCGCCTCGCTCAAACCTTCGGTGCTCATGGATTAAGCTTTTTCACCGCTCCTTGGCGATGTCCAGCAGCGCCGGGCCGATGGCGGCAAAATCCTGGGTGCCGGGCACCAGCATGTTGAAATGCTGTTCTTGGCTGACGCGGATCACCTCGACCGCGATGCCCTGCGCCCGCAATCCTGCGATCACCTCCGGCTCGGGATCGGGCAGCGCGCCGTCGACCACCAGCATCCGCTTGACCAGCGGTTTGTTCACCAGCGGATCGAGCATCGCGTAGCGCGCCGGAACCTCATCGGGGCGTCCGCCCATCAGCGGCGCGATCACCGGCCGGCCGCAGATCATCGCGTCAACCCCGACAAACGGCGCGGTGCGCAGCGGGCCGTCGATCATCACCGCCGCGCGGGCCTTGGGCAGATCGCGATCAATCACCGCATCGCCATGGTTCCCCGACCCAAGCCAGACCGCAGGCGTCGTGCCTGCCGAGTGGCCCATCAAGGTCAGGCGCGACAAATCGAGCGGATAGGACTTCGCAAGGGTCTTCACATAGGCGAGCCCCTGCGCCCAGTCAGCGAAGGTGTTGGGCCAGCCCCCGTCTGATCCAAGCTCGCGGTACGACGGGGTCCAGGTGGCGATGCCGTTCTGGGTGAGGAAGCTGGCGAGCGCGGCGAGGTTGGAGGTGCCCCCCATCCCCGCCCAGCACCCGCCGTGATAAAGCACCGCGAGCGGGAACGGGCCCTTCCCTTTCGGGATGCGCAGCTCGCCATATTGCCGCGCCGAAGCACTGCCATAGGCGATGCGCGCGGTGGGCGGATCGGAAGGGGCAGAGTTGACCGACATGGGATCATAGTCGCGCGTATCGGTGACCGCGAAAGTCGCGGGCGGCGTGGACGCCGGCACGCAGGCGGCAAGCGCGGCACAGAGCGCAAGTGCAGCAGCGGCGTGTTTCATTGTCGATATCCCCCCACGTTTCGGCCAAGCATAGCGCGGCAGAGCGGCCCGGGGCAACGGCTTCAGCGCTCGGCCTTCAAGACCGCGAGCATTGCCGCCTCGTTGGCGGTGTAGACGGGGTTGCCGGGCGTGATGATCGCAAAGTGGCTCGCGCCCGCATTCTCGCGCACCGTGACCTTGGCCCCGCCCGCTGCCAGCGCGGCTTGCGTGGCGACAGACGGCGCGGGAAGCTTCGCCTGCACGAACAAGAGCGCGGCCAGCTGCGGCGCGGCGGCGGCGGGAGCGATCGCAGCATAGCGTGCAGGGTTCGCGGCGGGGCTATCGCCCATAAACGGGGCGACCGCCGAGAACTGGCACAGCGCATCGAAAGCAGGCTGCTCCACGCCGACATCGCCGGGGCCGTCGAGCACGATCGCCGCGCGCGCCTTGTGCGGTTTGCGCTTGCCCACCGGGCCGCCCTGCCCTTGCGCAGATGCCAGCCACAGCGCCGGAAGCGCGCCCGCCGAATGGCCGACCAGCGTGACACCCTCGCGGTCGATGGGATAGCGCGCGGCGGCCTCCTCGATCAGCTTCGCGGATGCTGCCCAGTCGGTGAACGAGCCCGGCCAGCCGCCCCCGTCCCCGACCTCGCGGTAATCGACATTGAGCGTCGCGATGCCGAGGCTCTGCCAGCGGGTGGCGAGCGGGGCCATATAGGCCTGCGATGCGATCCCGGTCTTCCAGCACCCGCCGTGATAGATCACCGCCAGCGGGAACGGGCCCTTGCCCTCCGGCAGACGCAGCTCGGCAAACCCGCGCGGGTGGTCGGCATAGCGTAAGGTAGCATCGGGGGTGGACGGCGCGAGGGCGGCGTCGGTGCCGTACATGGCGTTGTTGGGCTGCACGGCGGCGGGGGCCTCCTCGGGCGCGGGCGTGGCAGGGGTGCAGGCTGCGGCGAGGATGAGGAGGGGACTCCACCACCCCCAACCCCGATGCCCGCCCCGGCGCAGGCCGGTGCTAAAGAGCAGGGGGCTATCAGGGCCGAACATCATTGCCCCCTCCTCTTGCAAGGAGGGGGTCGGGGGGTGGTGCCTTCCCAAGATCACACCCCCTCCAGCAACCGATCCGCCTGCGCCCTTGCCTCGGGCGTCACTTCGGCGCCGGAGAGCATCCGGGCGATCTCCTCTTGCCGCCCAGGGTGGTCGAGCAACACCACGCTCGTTCGCGTCACCGTGCCGCTGGAAGCCTTGGCGATGAAGTAATGCTGCGCCCCGCGCGCGGCGACCTGCGGCGAGTGGGTGACTGCCAGCAACTGGCCCTCCCGCGACGCCAGCCGCGCCAGACGTTCGCCGATGGCAGAGGCCACCGCCCCGCCCACGCCGCGGTCGATTTCGTCGAAGATGATCGTCGCCGCCCCGCCCTTTTCGGCCAGCGCGACCTTCAGCGCGAGGATGAAGCGCGACAGCTCGCCCCCCGAAGCAATCTTGTTCAAGGGCGCAAAATCCGCGCCGGGGTTGGTCGAGATCAGGAATTCGACCGCGTCCATGCCCGAGGCCGCCCAGCGTTCCTCGGGCAGCGGCGTAACAGAGGTGCGGAACCGGGCGGCATCGAGCTTTAGCGGTGCCAATTCCGCCGCCACCGCCGCATCGAGCCGCTCGGCCCCGGCGAGGCGTGCGGCGTGAGCTTTTTCGGCCGCTGCGACATAGGCCGCGCGGGCTTCCTTGGCGGCGGCTTCGAGCGCATCCAGCTGCGCCTCCCCGCCCTCGATCGCGTCCAATCGCGCGCGCATGGTGCGCATCAATTCGGGCAGCTCATCGACTTCGCAGCGGTGCTTGCGCGCGGCGGCGCGCAGTTCGAACAGGCGGGTCTCGGCGCGCTCCAGCGCCATCGGATCGTGCACCAGCGCCTCGGCGGCGAGCCGCAGCTTGTCCTCGGCCTCGCTCGCCTCGATCACCGCGCGGTCGAGGGCGGCGAGCGCGTCTGCCAGCATCGGATGCTGTTCGGCGATCCGATCAAGGCGTCTTGCGGCAACCCGCAAGGCCGCGAGCGGCGAATCCGAGCCTTCCCACAGGTGCCGCAAATCCTCCAGATCGCCCGACAGCTTCTCGCCCTTCTGCATGTCCGAGCGCGCGCCCGCGAGCCGCGCTTCCTCGCCCGCGACCGGCTCAAGCGCGGCGAGTTCTGCAAGGTGCGCGATCAGCAAGTCCTGATCGGCCTTGGCCTGATCGACCGCGCCGCGCGCTTCGGCCAGCTGCGCTTCGGCCCGCGCCCATGCGGCATAGGCGCGCTCAAGCCCCGCCACATCCGTCCCGGCATAACGATCAAGCAGCATGCGGTGCCCGCGCGGGTTCACCAGCCCGCGATCATCGTGCTGGCCGTGGAGTTCGACCAGCGCGGGCGCGAGTTCGCGCAGCAGGGCGACGCTGGCGGGCTGATCGTTGATAAAGGCCTTCGAGCCGCCGTCAGCCTTGACCTGCCGCCGGATCATCAGCGGCTCGCCCGGTTCGATGGCGATCTCGGCCTCATCCAGCGCAGCGGCCACGGCGGCGGGGAGCGCGGCGAATTCGAAGCTGGCGGTGACGCTCGCCTTGTCTTCCCCGGCGCGCACCAGCGATGTCTCTGCCCGGTCACCCAGCACGAGGCCCAGCGCGTCGAGCAGGATCGACTTGCCCGCCCCCGTCTCCCCCGTCAGCACACCCAGCCCGCGCGCGAAATCGAGATCGAGCGCTTCGATAAGGACGATGTTGCGGATGGACAGGCGCGTCAGCATGGGCGGGAGCGGTTTAGCCGAGCCAAGCGGCGCCGTCACGCCGCAAGCACGGAGCAATCCCCCAGAACCGCTTCAGGGGTAGGTTGCAAACCACCGCAACGAACGCGACGTCCAGTCGGAGAAGAACTGATGCTCGGCGCGCATCACGGCGATCTGGCCGAGCAGCGCGAGCCGCTGGCCCAGGGTGAACCCTGAAATCGTCGGGAAGCTGGCGGGCGATGCGGTGATCGCGTTGCTCATCGTCGTGGTCGAGGCCGTGAAGAACCCGTTCGCATCGACAAAGCCGCCCGCGCGCAGCTCATTGGCGATTCCCAGTGATTGCGCTGCGCTCACCCCGGAGACCCGGATGAACCGCTGATTATACAGCGGCGTGGCCGGGTGCAGGATGCCGACTGTGGGCACCCCGCGCCCCACCAAAGTCTGGCTGTTGGCGAGGGCCTGCGTGTTGCTGACATTCTCGTTTTCGTCATTGGCGCAAAGATAAAACGCGCTCGGCGTGGTGGTGATGCTGACCGCGGCCGGGCTTCCTTGCGCGCAATAGCTGATCACGGCCTTGAACCTGAGGTTCGGGAAGCTCGCAGCCGCGCTGGTCGCCGCGATCGACCCGAGCGAGATCGCCATCGCACCGCCGTTCGACATGCCAACAGCATAGGTGGGCAGGCCCGCCGGGATCACGGACGTCGACACCAGCGAGCCGAGCAGCGTGTCGAGCGCGCGGAAATCGGTATTGGCGGGATTGAGGGCGATGTCCCACCGGATCTTGTCATCTGCGTCAAGGTCGCCCGCCGCCACTTCCTCGGCCTCGGGCGAGAGCACGGCATAACCCTTGGAGATCGCCTTGAGCGCGAAAGCGCGGCCCTCGACCGTCTCGATGAAATTGCTCGATCCGCCGGTGCCGTGCAGCAACAGGATCAACCCGCGCGGGCTGGCGGGCACCCAGAAGCGCGCGGTCTTGGCGGCGGTGGTCGGCGCGGTGTAACTGCGCGTGGTGAAGGTGATATTGAGCGTCTGCACGTTGGCGGTCAGCGTCGCGTTGGACGACGGCACGGTCAGCGTGGTGTGCCATTCCTCATCATCCGGCGTGAAGCTGCCGCCCGACCAGTTCATCACGACTTGCGATTGCGGCAGGATCGTCGACCACAGCTCGACCTGGCTGCCCGCCGCCGCTGTTGCCGGGCCGACGCCATTGACCACGGTGAGCGCGACAGAAGATGTGGGCGTGGGCGTGGGCGTTGGGGTTGGGGTCGGCGTCGGCGTCGGGGTGGGCGCCGAGGACGAGCCGCCCCCGCAACCCGTCAGCACTTGCGCCATGGCCAGAAGCGGGAGGATCGCAACTGCGGTGTTGAACTTCATCCTCGATCATCCCCTCGCACCGCCGCGCCTCGGCTTTTCCGTGTCCGGGTTAACGCAGCAGCTTGGGGTTACCCTTCGCCGCCAGTGGGCTCAATTTATGCGGCGCGGCGATGATGGCCGCGATGCTGGCCGCTGCCGGGCGCGGCAAGGCCCGTAAATCCGCCGCACCCCTGCGGCGCCGCGTCATGCCCGCGCCGTTTCAGGCCGCCCATTGATCGGCCTGGCCCCCGCCGCCGAAGCTCATCCCGCCGGCATCGCCGACGAAATGCACAGCGCCGGGCGCGCTATCGAGCCGGAACGCGGCCACCAGCGAGCGCAGATCGCTCGATTGGCGTGCAAGGCTGCTCGCAGCAGCGGTCGCCTGTTCGACCATGGCTGCGTTCTGTTGGGTTGAGCGCCCCATATCGCTCGCCGCTGCGCTCACCTGCTGGAGATTGTCCGCCTGCCCTTGCGAAGCCTCGGCGATGGTGCGGATAAAGGTGTCAATGTTGCTGAAGCTGCTGGTGATGGCGGTGAAGGCCTCGCCGGTCTTGCCCACCAGTGCGACACCCCGGCCGACCTGATCGGCACTGGCCTTGATCAGCGCCGCGATCTCGTTGGCTGCCTCGGCGCTGCGCTGGGCGAGCGCGCGCACTTCGTTGGCGACCACAGCAAAGCCCTTGCCGGCTTCCCCCGCGCGCGCGGCCTCAACCCCGGCGTTGAGCGCCAGCAGGTTGGTCTGGAAAGCGATGCCTTCGATCAGGGCGATGATGTTGCCGACCTCCTGCGAGGACTGTTCGACCGACGCCATGGTGGTCACCGCCTCGCGGACGATCTCATCGCCCTCGACCACTTCCTTGCGGGCCGCGGCGATCACGCGCTGGACTTCCTGTGCGTTGGCCGCCGTGCTCTTCACATTGGCGGCAACTTCGCCAAGCGTGCTGCTGGTCTGGTCGACCCGCGCCGCCTGCAGCTCGTTGCGCTTTGCCAGGTCGCTTGAGGCGCTGTGGATTTCTTCCGCGCCGGTCGAGACGCCTTCGGCGGCAACCGCAACCTGCAGCATCACCGCGCCAAGCTCATGCGCGGTGCGGTTGAAGTTCTCGCGCAGGGTCTCGTATTCGGGCGACCAGCGGGTGTCGATGCGCTGGGTGAGATCGCGGCCGGCGAGGCCCTGCAGGCCCCCGGCCAGCATGGCAACGACGATCTGCTGTTCCTGCTCGGCAGCCTGCTTGGCCAGCGCGACCTTGCGGAACTTCTCGGCAGCATCGGCGATCTCGCCGATCTCGTCGCTGGCATCTGCGCCCTCGACCGGGCTGGTGTAATCGCCCTGCGCCATCGTCTTGAACCTTTCGGCCAGCGCATAGAGCCGCAACACCACGGTCTTCTGGATCTGGCGCATGGTTGCGGCCAGCACCCCGAATGAGACGAGCGTCAGCGCGATCAGGAGCCACAGGCTGCCAGCCCGGGTGGCCGCGTTGCGCGCGCCGAGCAGTTCCTCGAACCTGAGCCCGATTTTCTCCATCGATGCCTCAAGCCGGTCGAAGCTGGCGTTGAATTTGGGAAACTGGCCTTCGGCATTGGCCCGGCCGCTTGCAGCAGCGCCGACCATTGTGCTGGCCGTGGTAAGATAGACTTCGACGTCGCGATCGGTCGCTTCGAGCTGCGCCTTCAGGTCCGGATCGGTCGCCAGCTTGCGATTCGCCGCCATGATCTCGCGGTAATTCTTGGCGTATTCGGCAAGGTCATCGCTCGCCTTCTGCACGACGGCGGGGTTCTCGATCGCCGCGCCATAGAGCGCCGCGAAGACCGCGCCGCGGGCCGCATCGTGCATCATGTCGCCCACCATGTGGTTGCGCAGCATGCCGACGATCGCCTCGCCCTCGGCGTCGGTTCTGGCGCGCTGGTAGTCGCTCCACGCGGCCGAGAGCGTCTGCAACAGCATGAGACCGATGAAGATCGATCCGATCAGGATAACACGGCGTTTGATGGTCATGATCTGGCAGTCCTTACGGCGAGCTGGCGCTCACAACTCCCGCGAAAAGGCGAAGATGAAGCGCACCCCCAGGATCACCGCATCGCGCGCCTGCGCCTCGCGGCTGGGGGTGCGGACATATTGGGCGTCGGCCTGCATCGTCAGCCACGGCGCGACCCGGTCGGCAAGGGTGATTTCGACCCCGGTCTCGGCGCTGCGCATCGGATTGCCGTTGTCGGTCTGGTTGCGCCGGAACTTGTCCGACAAGAAGGCCTGATTGGCGCCGATCGAAAGCTGGCTGTCGGGACGAGCGGCGAACACGCGGTTGATCAGGACGCCGGCCTGCCACCCGCCGCGATAGGGCGTGGTGTCACCATCAGAGATCCCGGCGCGCAGGAACAGCGCGGCCTTGCCGGGGGCATCGGGATCGGGGCCCACGGCGGCGCCGAGGGGCCATTCAAGCAGGACATAAGCGCCCCGCGCCCGCTGGCGCAGCGGATCGCCCGCGGCATCAAACAGGCGGATATCGTCCTGCCTGCGGGTATAGGACCATGCGCCCAGCGCGACCTTGCCCGATCCCATCCATCCCGCTTCGCCGATCAGCAGCGCGCCTTCGGCAAGCAGCGGCGCCATCCCGCCGACATCTCCGAGCACGCCCGCTTCGGCATTGACCACGGCAAAGGCGGCATAGGTGTCGGCCGATGGCTCGATCCGGACCGAGGCGGTGAGCGCGGTCGAGGGAAAGATGGCCGGGCCGTTGGGGCCGGTCGCCGCGAGCTCCGAGCCGATCCCGAAGGCGGGCGCGATCAGCAAGCCGGCGGCATCATTGCTGTAGAATTCTGCGTTGAGGTCGATGAACCCGGCGCGCAGGGTCACCGGCCAATCGGCGAGCTTCTGCGCAAGGTAAAGCTGGTACAGCTTGACCCGGTTGCGCGGCACTTCGCTGTTATTGATACCCTGCATCGTCCCGGCAAGATCATTGGGACGCTGCCCGGTGCCCGCGATGCCCTGCGCGACGAACTGTGCGCCATGCCATCCGGCGGCGGCATCAAGATCGATTTCCGCGGTAAGCGAGGCAAGGTCGACATAGCGGCCCCCCGTGGCGGCGCCCCGGACGACAGCAACCGCGTCGAGGATGTATTCTCCGGTGAGCGTGATGACCGGACCATCGGTGGGGGGCGCAGCCTCCTGCGTGTCATCGGCCTTGGCAGGGCTGGCACCCAGCAGCGCGGCGGCGAGCAAGGCAGCAGCGCAGGCGGAACTGCGCATGGTGATGGCAGGCACTGTTCTAGCGGTCCGTTGCAAAGCCATGTACCCCGCCAATCAAGGGGAAGTGGGGGCAACGCACGACGCGGCACCCTCCGATAGTGCCGGTGTCTCATGCGGAGTTGAAGACGGTCTGGCCCCGGCCCTCGGGAACGCTGCGTATCCGGGGAACCCATCCGGGGGTGGGGAGTGCAGCGACGCGGTCGGCGATCAGGACACGCCTCAAGTAGCGTAGCGGTAGGCGATCAGGCCACGCCTCAAGTAGCGTAGCGGTAGGCGACCAAGACACGCCTCAAGTAGCGTAGCGGGGGCGGGTCACCTGCGGTGAGGCCCGCGAATCCCCCAGCCCCGCGCGCGGGCTCAGATCTGCAACTGGCTCCCCAGTTCGACCACCCGGTTGGTGGGCAGCTTGAAGCTTTCCATCGCGCTTTCGGAGCTCTTCGACATCCACGCAAACAGCCCCTCGCGCCAGCGCGCCATGCCGGGGTGTTCTTCCGAAGGGATCAGCTTCTGGCGGCCGAGGAAGTAGCTTGTGGTCATCGGATCGAACACCGTCCCCCCGATGCAATCGAGCGCGCCAAGCTCGCGCGGCACGTCGACATCCTCCATGAAGCCATAGCGGATGATGACGCGGTAGAAGCCCTCACCCTCGTCGTGCACTTCAGTGCGGTGGGCCGGATCAACCTGCGGCACTTCTGCCACCTCGACCGTCACGATCAGCACCCGCGCGTGGAGCACCTGATTGTGCTTGAGGTTATGGAGCAATGCCGATGGCACGCCGCTGGTTGCCGCGGCCATGTAGACTGCGGTGTTCTTGACCCGGTGCACCGATCCCGCGACCGACGCGATGAACTGCGCAAGGGTCAGATCGCCCTCTTCCATGCGTTCGCGCATGATCCGCCGCCCGGTGGACCAGGTGGTGAGCAACGTGAACAATACCCCCGCCACCGCCAGCGGGAACCAGCCGCCATCGGGGATCTTGGCGATGTTCGAGGCAAAATAGATGCCGTCGACCACCCCAAACAGCGCGATCGTCGCCCCCGCCACCAGGATGTTCCAGCGCCACACCTTGAAGACGAGGAAGGCGAGCATCAGCGTGGTGATCAGCATCGTCCCGATCACCGAAATGCCATAGGCCGAAGCAAGGCGGGTCGATTGCTGGAAGCCCAGCACCAGCACCAGCACCATCACCAAGAGGCCCCAGTTGATCGCCGGGATATAGATCTGGCCTGCCGCCTTGGCACTGGTCTGGAGCGTGCGGAAACGCGGCAGGAAGCCCAGCTGCACCGCCTGATGCGTGACCGAGAAAGCGCCCGATATCACCGCCTGACTGGCGATGATCGTCGCCGCCGTGGCAATCAGCACCAGCGGCAGCCGCGCCCATTCAGGCGCCATCAGGTAAAAGGGGTTCTCGGCCGCCTCGGGATGGGCAAGCAGCAGCGCGCCCTGCCCCATGTAATTGAGCATCAGGCAGGGGTAGGCGAGCCCCAGCCAACTGAAGGCCACCGCGCGGCGGCCAAAGTGGCCCATATCGGCATAAAGCGTCTCGGCCCCGGTCACCGCAAGAAACACCGATCCCATCGCAAGAAAGGCCAGGTGCGGATCATAGGCGAAGAAGGCGGCCGCATGGACGGGGTTGAGGATGCCGAGGATTTCAGGTTTCTCGGCAATGTTGACGATGCCGAGACCGGCGAGCGTCGCGAAATAGACCAGCACGATCGGGCCGAACAGCGCGCCGACCTTGGCCGTCCCCCGGCTCTGGATCAGGAACAGGCCGATCAGGATGACGACCGCAATCGGCAGCACCAGCGCTTCCAGCGCGGGGTTGACGATCGTCAGCCCCTCGACCGCCGAAAGCACCGAGATCGCCGGGGTGAGCATCGCATCGCCATAGAACAGCGATGCGGCAAGCACGCCCAGAACCACCAGAATGGCGCTCAGCCGCCGACCTTCGACATGACGCGAAATCAGCGCGAGCAGGGCAAAGGAACCGCCCTCGCCGCGATTATCGGCGCGCATCGCCACCAGCACATATTTCAGCGTCACGATCAGCATCAGCGACCAGAAGATGAGGCTGAGCACGCCGAACACATGGAGCCGATCAACCGTAAGGGGGTGCGGCCCGACAAAGCTTTCCTTGAGCGCATAGAGCGGCGAGGTGCCGATATCACCATAGACGACGCCGATCGCGCCAAGCATCAGCACGGGCAGCGGATCGCGGGGGCCAGTATGGGAAGCGTCGGCGATAGTGGCGGCAGATGCGCCGGGCTTGGTCGTGTCCATGACGCTTCATGTGCGCCTGATGGGCATAAAGTTTCCATGTGGATTGCAGCATGGGAGGCATCGCGAGGCTTGGCGCGCGGGGCATTGGAGCGCATCTTCCGGGGCATGACAGACCTTCCTTCCCCCACCCTCGCGGCTGCACCCAGCACGGGTTCGCGCGCCATCGGCCTTGCGCTTGGCCTGCTGCTTACGCTGGCCGCAACACTCACCGGATTGCTGCTCGCCCCCGGCTGGGGATCGGGGGCGATCGTGCTTCTCTATCTCCCGCCCGTGCTGGTAACGGCGCGCTATGCCGGGCTATGGCCCTCGCTTGGCGTTTCGGTGCTGGCGACGCTGGCGTTCAACTTCTTCTTCACCCATCCCTTCCGCACGCTGCAGATCAGCAGCCCGGCGGACCTCTTGACGGTGGCTGCGCTGTTTCTGGTGGCGGTGGTCACCAGCCAGCTCGCCAGTGCGATGCGCGTCCAGACGCAGCTGGCCGCCGCCAGCGCCGCGCGCAATGCAACCATCGCCGGTCTTGCGCGCCGCCTTATCCCCTGCACCGATCGCGCGGCAGTGGCGCAGGTCGTGACCGAGGATCTTGCGCGGCTGTTCGATTGCCATGTGGTCTTTGCCGCGAACGAGGAACCTCCCGCAATCCTCGCCGCCCTGCCCCCCGTCCCTGTGCTTGCCCCCAATGATCACGCTTCGCTGGCCGGCGCGCTCGAACAGGGGCGGGTGACCGGGCGCGGGATGCTGCATGTGAGCCCGACCGACTGGCAGTTCCACCCCGTGGTCGGGCAAGGCAAGGTCCACGCCGCGGTTGGTCTTGCGCGCCCCGATGGCCGCTCGCCCGTGACCGAGGCGACGCGCGAGCTGCTCGCCAACCTGCTCGATCAGGCAGCGCTGGCGCTGGAGCGCGCGCGGCTCGAGGCGGAGGCTGCGGCGGGGATCGCGGCGCGCGAGCGTGACCGGATGCGCGCGGTGCTGCTCGCCTCGATCGGGGAAGACGTGAAGCCGCGTCTCCACGCGATCCAGACGGGGGCAAGGAGCCTCAGGCGCAATCCGGGAGATACGGCAGCGGCGGGCGCCGTGGCGGCGGAGGCGGCGATGCTTCAGCGCTATGTCGACAATCTGGTCGATCTGGGCCCGGGGGAGGATCAGGAACCGATTATGTGCGGGCCGCTCCTGATCGATCTGTTCCGCCATCAGGTGAGCCGCGCGGACGAGGCGGTGCATCTGACGCCCAAGGAATTCGCGGTGCTTGCCGAACTCGCGCGCCATGCGGGGCGGGTGCTGACCCACCGCCAGCTGCTGCGCGCGGTATGGGGCCCCGCGCACGAGGATCATGTCGATTACCTGCGCGTCGCGATCCGCGCGCTGCGGCAAAAGCTGGAGGATGATCCCGCAGCACCGGTGCTGATCGTCAATGAACCGGCGCTAGGATACCGGCTGGTGTCTCCAGCGGGAGCCGACAGCGGCGCTGCGTCCGATGCTCCATGAATTGGGTTTCTTGCCGGAATGATAATCACGCGCTGATCCGGCTGCACCGCAGCCGCGAGGCCACGCGGCCGAGCCGCAGGTGCCCCGAAGCGAAGCGAAGGGAACAGCACCGAGGACGCACCCGCGGAGGCGGGTGCGAAATTCAGGAAGCAACCACGCCCTCGGCGTTCTTGTTCACCAGCTTGAAGGCCTTCTCGTACCATTCCGTGCCCGGATAGTTCGCGCCGAGCACTGCGGCATATTTCACCGCCTCCTGCGGCAGGCCGAGCGCGAGGCTGCTTTCGCACAGGCGGTAGAGCGCCTCGGGGGTGTGGCTGGTGGTGTCGAACTTCTCGACCACGTTGCGGAAGCGCATGTCGGCCGCGAGCCACAGGCCCATCCGCTCGTAATGGCGGCCGATCTCCATCTCCTTGCCCGCAAGGTGATCGGAGACAAGATCAAGCTTCAGCCGCGCATCGGCGGCATATTCGCTCTGCGGGAAGCGGCGGTTGACCTCGCGCAGCGCGGTCTGCGCCTGTTCGGTGATCTTCTGGTCGCGGTTCACGTCGCTGATCTGCTCGTAATAGCTCAGCGCGATCAGGTAATAGGCATAAGGGGCGTCCTTGTTGCCCGGGTGGATCGACAGGAACCGCTGCGCGTTCTGGATCGCCTTGTTGTAATCACGCGCGACGTAATAGCTGAAGGCGCTCATCAGCTGCGCACGGCGGGCCCAGGGCGAATAGGGGTGCTGGCGCTCCACCTCGTCAAACAGCGCGGCCGCCTGCAGCGTGTTGCCCCGGTCAAGCCGCCGCTGCGCCTCGGCATAGAGGGTTTCGACGTCGCGCGCGACATAGGCGAGATCCTTGCCCCCACCGCCCCCACCACAGGCGCTGAGCATGGCAAGGGTGGCGGCGGCAAGCGCGGCGCGCGCGATACGGGTGCTGAGCTTGGTTTGCATGACCGCGGGCTATAGCGAGGGGAGCGCTGAACGCCAAGTGAAGCGTGACGCCCCATGCCCAAGACTTTTGGCCATGCCCAAGACTTTTGGCTTGGGCATGAGAGGCGGAACGCCGGCCGGCGGGTCCCCCTCCTTTTCAATCCCGGCCTTCGCCGGGACAGGCATCCGGGAGCGAGGGGTGGTTGCGCGGCATCGCCGCGTCTCGGCTTAAGGAAGGCACCACCCCCAACCCCCTCCTCTCAAGAGGAGGGGGCTTTAGGAACACACAATCGAAGAAGGTTAGCCACGGCAAAGCCGCCTCCGTCGGGTGGGCTTCGCCCAGCTTCGCTTCCGAACGGGCGGCGCTGCGCGCACCCGCCGGCCGGAATGCGGCCTCTTGCGCAAAACCCATTCGTCCTGAGCTTGTCGAAGGACTGTATTGTCTTTGGTTGCGCGTGAAGGCTGAAAGGAAGAACGGCCCTTCGACAAGCTCAGGGCGAACGGAGGGTGAAGTTATTCCTCCCCCATCCGCAAGGCAGCGATAAACGCCTCCTGCGGAATGCTCACATTCCCATACTCGCGCATCCGGGCCTTGCCCTTCTTCTGCTTGTCCAGCAGCTTCTTCTTACGGCTAATGTCGCCGCCATAACACTTGGCGGTCACGTCCTTGCGCATCGCCGCAATCGTCTCGCGGGCGATCACCTTGCCGCCGATGGCCGCCTGGATCGGAATCTTGAAAAGATGTCGCGGAATCAAGTCCTTAAGGCGCTCGCACATGCCGCGGCCGCGTTCTTCGGCGACGTGGCGGTGGACGATCAGGCTGAGCGCGTCGACGGGTTCGGCGTTGACGAGGATGTTCATCTTCACAAGGTCGCCCTCGCGCGTGCCGATCTGCTCGTAATCGAAGCTGGCGTAGCCGCGAGAGATCGACTTGAGCCTGTCGTAGAAGTCGAAAACGACCTCGTTCAAAGGCAGCTCATAGGTCACCTGCGCGCGGCCGCCCACATAGGTGAGCTCGGTCTGGATGCCGCGGCGGTCCTGGCACAGCTTGAGGATCGCGCCGAGATATTCGTCAGGCGTGTAGATCACCGCCTTGATCCACGGTTCCTCGATCGTGTCGATGCGGTTCACATCCGGCCAATCGGCGGGGTTGTGAATGTCGATGGTCTTGGCGTCCTCGTTCTTGGTGTGGCCAAGATGGATGCGGTAGACCACCGAAGGCGCGGTGGTGATGAGATCGAGATCATATTCGCGGGTCAGGCGTTCCTGAATGATCTCAAGGTGCAAGAGGCCAAGGAACCCGCAGCGGAAGCCGAAGCCCAGCGCGGCGGAGCTTTCCATCTCGAAGCTGAAGCTGGCATCGTTGAGGCGCAGCTTGGCGATGCTTTCGCGCAGCTTTTCAAAGTCGGCAGCGTCCACCGGGAAGAGCCCGCAGAACACCACCGGCTGGACTTCCTTGTAGCCCGGCAGCGCCACGTCCGATCCGCCCTTGACCGTGGTGATGGTGTCACCGACGCGGGCCTGTTCCACTTCCTTGATCTGGGCGGTGATGAAGCCGATCTCGCCCGGGCCGAGTTCATTGAGATCGGTGCGCTTGGGGGTGAAGCAGCCGACGCGGTCGACGAGGTGCTGCGTGCCGCCCTGCATGAAGCGGATGTTGAGCCCCTTGGTGAGCTTGCCATCGATCACGCGGACAAGGATGACGACGCCAAGGTAGGGGTCATACCACGAATCGACGAGGCTGGCGGTCAGCGACGCGTCTATCTTGCCCTGCGGCGGGGGGATGCGGGTAACGACGGCTTCGAGCACGTCCTCAATCCCGATGCCCGATTTGGCGCTGGTGAGGACCGCGTTGGACGCATCGAGGCCGATGATCTCCTCGATCTCGGCCTTGACCTTTTCGGGCTCGGCCGCGGGGAGATCGATCTTGTTGATGACGGGGACGATCTCGTGATCGTGCTCGATCGACTGATAGACATTGGCCAGCGTCTGGGCTTCGACGCCTTGTGCGGCATCGACAACGAGCAGCGCGCCCTCGCACGCGGCGAGGCTGCGGGAGACCTCATAGGCGAAGTCAACGTGGCCGGGGGTGTCCATCAGGTTGAGCTGATAGGTCTCACCGTTCTTGGCGGTGTAGTTGAGGCGCACGGTCTGCGCCTTGATGGTGATGCCGCGCTCTTTTTCGATGTCCATATTATCAAGGACTTGCTCGGACATCTCGCGCGCAGTGAGACCTCCGGTGAACTGGATCAGCCGGTCCGCGAGGGTCGACTTGCCATGGTCGATATGGGCGATGATGCTGAAGTTGCGGATGTGGGAGAGGTCGGTCATTTGGCCAGCGACTTAGCGTCCGGTCCGCGCCTTGTCATGCGCCAAAAACGCAACACTTCGGGAGTCGCTCAGCCCGCCTCTGAACGCGAGGGCATCGCGTAACCGAACTTGGGTATCGCCCCGCCCATGTCCACCCCCAGGAACTTGCCGGGCGCAAGCGCGGCCAGCGGCGTTCCGGCGGCGGCCAGCGCATAGGGGGAGACACGGTTGCGGGTGCACATCCCGCCCGACCCGTCCTCGATCAGCGACTGCTCGAACTCCAGACCCTGAATATCGCCGTTGGAGCGGGTCACGGTCGCGACCGCGAGCTGCCCGCCGCCGAGATCGACCACGAATTGCGTGCCCTTGGGCACATCGGCAAGGCCCTGGACCAGCGCCCCGGTCTTGGAGAGATTGCGCAGCGTGACCATGTAAGCGTAGTCGTCATGGATCACTTGGATCTTGCGCAACAATGTGCGCCGCCGCGCACGCCGCGTGCGGCTGGTGCCAGGCTCGATCCGCCACGAACCGCCAGCCATTTCGCGCGTGAGCGTATCGGTATCGACCGGCTCGCTGAAGATCGGCCCCTGGAGAAAGTGCACTCCGCAAGCCTTGAGCGAAGCAAGCAGGCTCGCGCTCTCGATTCCGCTCGCGACGGTATCCATCTGCAGCGCGCCGGCGAGCGCCACGATCGCCCGTACCAGACCCATCTCCCGGCTGTCGTGCCGCTCGGCCTCGGCAACCAGCTTCTGGTCAATCTTGATCGCATCGAAGGGCGCGCGGCGCAGGTAGGCAAGCGAGGAATAGCCCGAGCCGAATTCGTCGAGGGTCAGCCGCACCCCAAGCTTGAACAGCGCGGCGAGCGTGCGGTCGACGACGCTGGCCTCGCCGAAGAACACCGCCTCGCTGATCTCCAGCACGAGGCGCGCAGGGCTCAATCCCGCGCCATCGATCGCCTCGCCCACAAGCGCCACGAAATCGTCGGCGAGGAAAAGGGCGACCGGCACATTGACCGCGACCCGCACGCTCTCCGGCCATTCTGCAGCCTGCTGGCAGGCGGCCCCGATCGCCCAGCGACCGACGTCGCCGAGCAGCGCCGAGCCCTCGACGATCTGCACGAATTCCTGCTCGTCAATCACCCCGCGGATGTCATGATTCCAGCACACATGCGCCTCAAGCCCGCAGACGGTCCCCTGCTCGGCGCCCACGATCGGCTCGAAGCGCAGGAACAACTGCTCCTCGCGCAGTGCCTGCCCCAGGTCCTGTTCAAGGCGGCGGCGGAAGATCGTCTCGTTCTCGAGCTCGCCCGAGAAGAAACGGTACTGCGCCCGCCCGCCATTCTTGGCGGCATAGAGCGCAAGGTCGGCGGCGCGCACGATCTCGTCGCGGCTTACTCCGTCGTGTGGGGCAATCGCGATACCGACCGAGGCGCCGATCACGCAGCGCCCTTCCTCAAGGCTGTAGGGCTGGCGCAGCATCGTGATGATCTTCGCCGCTAGCTCTCCGAGCACGCCGCGGTCATCGATGTCGGGAAGCATCACCTGGAACTCGTCGCCGCCCAGCCGCCCAATCTCGCACTCGCGGTCGATCGCGCGCTGGAGCCGCGCAGCGACCTGCTTCAACAGCTCGTCGCCCGCCGCGTGGCCGAGCGTATCGTTGACGTGCTTGAAGCGGTCGAGGTCAATCATCATCACCGCGCAGTTACGGCGCGCGGCCTTGAAGGACGTCAGCGTCGATTCGATGAGGTGCGCCATGCGGTGGCGGTTGCTGAGCCCGGTGAGCGAATCGTAGCGGGCGAGGCGCGCCGTCTCTTCCTCGCGGGTATATTCGTCGGTGATGTCGACCCCGGTGCCGCGGAAGCCGGCGAACGTGCCGTCGGGCGTCGTCACCGGCTGGCCCGAGAGGCGCAGCACAGCGCCGTCGGGCCGCCGCGCGGCGCGCACGGCGAGGCCGCCAAAGGCCTTATGCGCGCCAAGCATCAGCGGAAGTGACTTGCCGCGCCCCTCACGGTCGGCGGCGGTAAAGATCGCAGGCAGGGACTGGCCGAGCAGGTCGACGAGCGGCAGGTCGAGCCGCGTGGCGATCGCGCCCGAAAGATAGGTGAGATGGCCGCTCGCATCGCTCGCCCAGAACCACCCCAGCCCCGACTGCTCAAGCTCGTCGAGCATCGCCAGACGCTCGCCATCGGTAAGAGCGGAAGTGGCCGGAGGGGCCGCAGGACGCGGCGCGACGGCAGCCGGCGCCCCGCGCGAGGCGCTACCGTTGCGGGAAGACAAGAGACCCTTCAGGGACATCTCGTGAAACGACCTCCTGACCTCGGCTCGGACGGTGTGCAGCACACCTGTCCCGGCCTTGTTCGCAAGGAGTAAAGGCCGATGGTTATTTTTCCGCTAAAGCGCCCCACAAAGATTGCGGCGAGGCGCAAGATGGTCGCTCACAGACCAGCCGGGGCAGACCAGCGCCTACCTGGCCCCTGCTGCCGCGGGCTGGCCCTTGAGCACCCCGAAGGAACCGTCGACGCGGCGCTTGAGCGGGGCGTGGAACTCGATCCCCACCCGGTTCTCGCGCGACCAGCGCACCTGCGCGGTGATAGACTTGTCGGCCGCAAATTCGATCCTCACGGAGCTTCCGGCCGGCATATTCCACAGGCCTTCGATCATCGCCCCGCTTTCGGAGATGTTGCGCAGCGTTGCGTTGAGACGATTGCCGTTGTGGACCACGGTCACACGGCGCAGCAGGTTCTGGCGCGGCGCGCGGGCGGACTGCGGGCCGTCGGCCTCGGCGACAAGATCACCCGAGACCAGCGCGGTCGCGTCCGAGGCATTCATCGGCTTGTAGTAGATATAGCCCTGAATGTGGCTGCAACCGAGCAAACGCACCAGTTCAAGCTCGTCAAGGGTCTCCACGCCTTCCGCGGTGGTGTCCATGTGCAGCGCCTCGGCGAGGCTGGTGATCGAGGCGATGATCGCGCCGTTGCGGCTGCCTTCCTCGGTCGCGCCCTGCACGAAGCTGCGGTCGATCTTGATCTTGTCGAACGGCGCCTTCTTCAGGTAGCCGAGCGAGGAATAGCCCGTGCCGAAGTCGTCGAGCGCAAGGCGCACCCCAACCCGCTTCAAGGCCTTGAACATCGCGTCGGTGCCCGAGTTGTCGTTGAGG